>DATEHB010000227.1:0-30380 GCA_035279805.1 Candidatus Acidiferrales bacterium | reverse complement strand
CTCAGAGCGACATTGGAGTTGCTGATGGAGTGCGGGTAACAAAACCTATGCGAACAATTCTTGATCTGCTGGAAGGCGGAGATGTGCCGCCTGCGATGCTCCGGCAAGCACTTCGTGAAGGGCTACGCCGAGGGCTCATTCGCAGAAGCGAAATTGCAGAGGCTAGGAAACGTCTCGGTCGCAGCAAGCAACTGCGAACCTTTTTTCAGAAAGTAGCGGCCTGACGGAGCCCAAGAGATACGCGACCGCCGCTGCCTTTCGAAGGGCATTGGAGGACCGGCTTCAGGATATTGCCGGGAAGGAAGGCGTTGACTTGCAACGTCTGAGGCGGCAGGTCGCGTTCGACCGGCTCTTGGCGCGTCTGTTTCAGACAGCACAGCCTAGCGCGTTGCCTTGGGTACTGAAGGGCGGTTACGCAATGGAACTGCGAATCAAGGCCGCGCGCACGACGAAGGATATTGACCTGACAATGCGCAGCACTCGCAGTTCCGGCGGGAAGAAAGACGGCAAGAAGAGCCTGGCCGCGCTGGAAAATTTACAAGAAGCCACAGCATTCAGGGGTGACGACTTCTTTGTTTACACGGTAGGCGAGCCAATTTCTGATTTGGATGCTGCCCCGTATGGTGGCGCTAGGTTTCCGGTCGAAGCTCGCCTCGATGGCCGCGTTTTCGTTGGATTTCACCTGGACGTAGGAATAGGCGATGCTGTGATGGAGCCGCTCGAAGTCGTCGAAGGGCGCGACTGGTTGGGCTTTGCTGGCATTGCGAGGCCGTCGTTGTATATGATCCCTCGCGAGCAACAGTTTGCCGAGAAACTTCACGCCTACACTCTGCCACGAAGGGGTGCGGCAAATACCCGCGTGAGAGACCTTGTGGACATGGTTCTCTTGATTCAGTCCGGCGCGTTATCGCTTGCCAAGGTTACCGAGGCAACTCGCGTCACCTTCGAGCGCCGCATGACGCACTCGTTGCCAAGCATTCTTCCAGTACCTCCCGTCGAGTGGCAAAAACCTTACCAAGCACTTGCTCACGAGTGCGGCCTATCTGGGCAAGTTGAAGATGCGTTCGAGACCCTCCGAAGGTTCACAGAATCAATCATAAGCGGCTAAGATTCACGCGAGGGCCATGCCGCAGGCAGGTGTGTTCAGAGGTCATGGAAAGGAAGTTGGGACATAATGCGCAGTTTGAGCTGCTATGAATTGCCTACTGACGGAGCGCTGCTGTGAATGAGGCAATAGAAACGATTCTACGAAAGACCCCGTTGTTTGCAGGTCTAACCGACAAGGAAATGGGTGCGTTGGCTGGGCGGGTCAGCAACAGGCGCTTTGAACGCGGTGCATTATTGTTCAGCGAGGGCGACCCATGCACGGGTCTCTTTCTTGTGGCATCGGGGAAAATCCGCATTTTCAAGCTGTCACCAGGGGGACGTGAACAGGTTCTAGCGGTGGAAGAATCGGGGAGTTCTTTTGCTGAACTTCCGGTCTTCGATGGGGGTAACTATCCTGCCTCTGCGTCCGCGTTGGAGGACGCGGAAGTGCTCTTCATCTCGCGCAAGGATTTCCAAAACTACTGTCGCGAGCATCCTGAGGTGGCACTGAAAGTTCTTGCGGTTGTTGGGTCTCGGCTGCGGCGTCTGGTGGGGATCATCGAAGATCTGTCCTTTACAACAGTGAGGCAGCGTCTGATTTCGCTCTTGCTGCGACTAGCCCACGGAAGCGGAACCGCCACAAAACAAGGCGTGCGGGTCGAATTGACCACCACACACCAAGACTTGGCGGCGGAATTGGGAACTGTGCGGGAACTCGTATCCCGAAATCTGAGTCGTCTCCAGGCTGAAGGACTTCTGGAAGTAGATGGCCGCACGCTCATCGTAAAAGACTTGTCCGGGCTCAAGCGAGAGCAGGTCACGTCGGAGTAGTCCGCAGAAACCGTCTCTCAGAAACCAGAGCCGGAGTGACTTTAGTCACTGGCAACAATTCTCAAGGAATAGACAATGTTGACCATGGTGGAGGTCAGCATGGATTTCAACATTGAAACTAAGATGCAGGACATCGCGCTTGCTAATCCGACAGCTAGGCAAGTGCTTGAGGACGCCGGGCTGGATTATTGCTGCGGTGGCGGTAAGTCTCTTCATGAGGCCTGCCTTCATGCAAATGTCTCGTCGGAGGAAATATTGAACCGTTTGCGAGAAAACGCCAAAGATACCGGACCTGAGGACCTAAACTGGATGGCCGCGCCATTGAACGAACTGACACGCCATATCTGCGAGAAGCACCACCGATACGTTCGCGAAGCGATCCCTCGCACGCGGGCCTTATCCAACAAAGTCGTCGCAAAACACGGAGCGAATCATACCGAGCTTCCAGACATCGGGAAGCTCTTCGCCGAGGTTGGGCGAGAGATGATTATGCACATGCAGAAAGAAGAGCAAATTCTCTTTCCTTATATAGATACGTTGCAGCAGGCGGCGAATGCACATGGTTCGGTTGAACCGCCCTTCTTTCAGACTGTAAAGAATCCCATTCATGCCATGATGCAGGAGCACGATGCGGCGGGAGATTTAGTCAGGCAAATTCGCGTTTTGAGTTCGGAATACACGCCTCCCGGAGATGCGTGCACTAGCTTCAAAGCACTATACGAAGCTCTCAGAGAATTCGAAGCAGACCTTCACCAGCATGTACATCTCGAAAATAACGTCCTTTTCCCTCGTGCGGTGGAATTGGAAGCCTCAGCCCCTTGAAGGGACCTGACTGACGGATTCGACGCAACGACAGTTCGTGGAGGTAGGGATGGTTCGGTTCGATGCCGCGCATAGAGCTGTTCATTATCCCCCTGATCGTCGTTTTCGCATTTGGATTCGACCGTCCATCTTGATCGGGATCGGTATCGCGATCCTCTCCGTCATCGTGGCCGCTTGGATCGAGGTCGCAGTATCCGGAATGCCTCGTGTACCGGCCATTCCGCAGATATATCCAAACAACTTCGCGGGCCCGCACGGCTTTCCCGTATGGGTGCGCTACTGTCACTTTTTCAATTTTCTTTTTGTGATGATGCTGATTCGGAGCGGGCTTTCGATCCTGATGGATCACCCGCGTCTCTATTTCAATGATGGCTGCACACCGGGGAGCGAATGGATTCGGTTTACGCCATTGGAAGTTCCACGCGACCGCATCTGGACCGCAAAGGATGATGCGCGATACATCTCACCGCTGGTTGGCACGCCGGGCTACCGGCACACCATCGGCATTGCGCGAGTGTGGCACTTCATTGATGTGCACGGCTTCATCATCACCGGCATCATCTTCATTGCCATGCTATTCGACACCGAGCAGTGGCGGCGGATTGTGCCAACCTCGCCGCTCGTGCTTTTGCAAGCCTGGAATACGTGGGTCCACTACGTGACCTTTCATTTGCCGCCGGAACCGAATGGGTTTTATGGCTACAACGCATTGCAACAGATCGCCTATTTCACAGTAGTGTTTGTGTTCGGGCCGCTTGCAATTGCTACCGGCATAGCGATGTCTCCGGCAGTGGTCAACCGGTTTCCATGGTACGCGCGAATCTTCGGCGGGCGGCAATCAGCCCGTTCTATCCATTTTCTGACCATGTTCAGCTTCCTTGCATTCTTGGTCGTGCACGTGACGCTGATTGTGATGACGGGATTTGCGCGCAATATGAATCACATTGTGACGGGTACCGACGATCTGAAGCCCATTGGAATGTATCTGGGCTTCCTGGGAATCGGCGTAGTCGTGCTGTCATGGATCGTGGCGCACTACATTTCTTGGCACCATCCGCGCGGAGTACAGCATGCCCTTAAATCGGTGACGTATCCGATGCAGCTTCTTACACTCAACCGGTTACTGCCTCAACAGAAGTACACGGAAAAGGAAATCTCTCCCTATTTCTGGCCCAACGGGAAAATGCCGGTTCGCGAGGATTGGAAGCACTTGGCAGAGAGCGCGTTTGACGGTTTCCGGCTGAAGGTCGGAGGCCTGGTCGAAAACCCGGTGGAACTTTCTATCGCCGATCTGGAGCGGCTCGGTGAGGTCGAGCACATCACCATGCATCATTGCATCCAGGGATGGAGCGGCATCGCGAAGTGGGGCGGGATTCCGATGCAGAAGCTAATTGAGCTCGTCCAGCCAAAGCCGGAAGCGAAGGTCGTTGCCTTCTTCTCCTTTGGTGAAGCTCTCTATGGCGGACCTTATTACGATACACAAAGTCTGGAGAATGTTCGAAAGCCGCAATGTCTGCTGGCTTCGCGAATGAACGGGCAGCGCCTTCCTCAGGTGTACGGAGCACCCCTGCGGCTGCGAGTTGAAAACCAGCTTGGGTACAAGATGGTCAAATGGATCGAACGCATTGAATTCATCGAATCAGAGAAGACGCTGGGCAAAGGAGAAGGCGGCAAGAACGAAGACGATGAGTATTTCGACCTGCTGCCGAATATTTGATGAAGAATCGCGATTATTTCGCATATGAGCATGCCAACTCCGACCATATTTTTTCGTTCTTCCGAAAGCTCCGGCTCGATTGGCTGCTGCTTCACTTCCCGCCGCGACTTGTGCGCTCGGTCTACGTATTTGTGAATGGTTTCATCACAATTGCAGTGCTTGCCCTGCTAGCGCTTGTGAGTCGCAATCCATTTGTCTTTCCGTCGCTCGGGCCTACTGCATATCTCTTGTTCTTTACCCCTCTGGGCAGAACCTCAAGCCCACGGAACACTGTTTTCGGCCATGCTATCGGACTCATCTGCGGTTATGTGGCGTTCGTTGCCACGGGTGCCGGCGCACTGCCGTTTGGAGTGCATGCAGGAATTTTCTGGCCAAGAATCCTGGCTGCGGCGCTTTCACTCTCAGCTACAGGCGCATTCATGGTTCTTCTCGACGTTAGCCATCCGCCAGCCGGGGCCACTACGTTGATCGTTTCGCTGGGCATCATTTCGAGACCGCGTGAACTAGTCATCATCGAGGTAGCGGTCTTCCTGCTCGTCGCCCAGGCTCTGGTGATCAACCGACTGGCAGGATTACGGTATCCGTTCTGGAGTTCTCCCGCGCAGGCCGAACAATGAAGGAGATCTGCGTTGAGCCGAGCTTGGGTTCAAGCGTCTGATCGGTGGGAGAAAACGGAGCATACGATGGCCAATATGCCCTCGACCAGCAGAACGCGACCTGTATGGCTGGATGACAAAACAAAATCGATCATGGATCGCGCAATCGCACGCGAGCAATCACTTTCGCGGTTGCTGATGACGTACATCGTTGCGGGGCTGATATTCATGCTCCTGCCGGGCACGTTTCTCGGCGTTTGGAATCTCATCAAGATCAGCAGCCGCGAAGCGGCGGAATCCATTTCCCCCGCATGGATTCAGGCGCATGGCCACGCACAACTGTTCGGCTGGGTGGGCACGTTCATTCTGGGAATCGGTTTTTACTCGATACCGAAGCTGCGAAAGCTGAAACCGTTTGCACTTTGGTCCGCATGGCTTACGTGGGCGCTTTGGGTCATTGGGGTGACGTTACGCTGGTTTTCGAACATTTATCCATGGCACTGGCGGCTTGCGATGCCATTGTCCGCTACGCTTGAACTGGCCGCTTTTCTCATTTTCTTTCAAGCCGTGGCGAGCCATCGCGCGTCGAGCGGTTCCGCAAAGCCGCTTGAGCCTTGGATCTTTGTCGTGATCGCGGCAACTCTTGGCCTGCTCGCATCACTTCTGCTGAACATTGGAGCTTCGTTCCAACTGGCGCTCAATGCTGGTTCTCCGGCTTTCCCGCATCTGTTTGATCAGCGGTATTTGATCGTCTCCACCTGGGGCTTCATTGTTCCCATGGTCTGGGGTTTCAGCGCGCGCTGGTTGCCTGTGTTCATGGGATTGCGGCCACTGCGGAAGTCTCTTTTGCTACTGGCTCTGGGTTTCAACATCCTAGGCGTGGTCCTAGGGTTCCTCGAACACTTTTTCGCCGCCGGCATACTTCTTCTGTTTGGAGCGGCAACGGCTGTTGCTGCGATTCGTTTCTTCGAGCCCACAGTCAAACCAGCAAAAACCGTCAATGTTCACTGTAGTTTTCCGGTATTCATACGAATCGCGTACGGTTGGTTGCTTATCGCTGCCGCTCTCAGCATTTGGGCCGCGCTCGCGGGTGCGGCACCGGGCATTTGGGGTGCGTCACGTCACGCTCTGACGGTTGGCTTAATCGCCGCAATGATTTTCTGTGTGGGGCAGAGAATCCTGCCCTCGTTTTGCGGGATGCGCGTGCTGTGGAGTCCGCGGCTTATGCTGGTAATGCTGATTTTACTGATGAGCGGATGCACGCTGCGCGTCGCATCGGAAATTCTTGCTTATCAGGATTACGCGACATGGGCATGGAGCCTTCTGCCGATTTCTGCGCTCATTGAACTCGCGGCGGTTGCGCTGTTTGCCGTCAATCTTATCGTGACGTTTGCTCGTCCGCCTGTGGTTGTCACATCTCCGCTTACGATGACAACTGAATAACGAATTGCGGACCTTGGGTACGCAAGGGAGGTCGCTGAAGGCGCACTGCTCAATGTTTCGTTCTTCGCTTTCGCGATGATCTCTTCCGGTTCTTTTTGAGTGAAAACTTCAAAAGCCGAAGTGCGGAGCCTTTGTGAATTGCGACGTGATCGGTTTTATCGCTCTTGATGAAATACTGGGGTTCTTCTTTGGTGGCGTGTGGGTGTAGCCCTTGAATTTCACATCGGAAACGACTTTCTTCACGATAACGCCGCGAACTCGACCTGCTTCCGAGTTCCATTCGACGTGGTCGCCACGCTTGAACGTCTTGGACATCTTTCAGTCGCTACGGAACGGAAGCTGCATCCCGCCAAGCGATGGTCAGGAGAAAAGCGCTGTCAACCATGCCTTCAACATCATGAGGAATATCGTGTTCTAGCGTCAGCATCTGGCCAGCCGCAAGCTCTATCGACCGCTCGGCCGTACTGAACCGGATTCTTCCGTCGAGAGTGTGAACGGAGATTCGCCCCTCGGTGCGATGTTTCTCCAAGCGCCCGCCACTTTTCATAACTATCAGCACCACTCGAAAATCGGAATATTTCGCGAGCGTCTTTGCTGTATGTCCAGACTGCCAGCGGCCTTCAGATCGTAGCTGCTTGATCTCCGGTTAAGGTCCAGCGTCAAGAGCGGCGCAGTTAAAGTCCCCACCTCGTGTTCTCGTCCTGTTTGTGGCTTTGCGTCTGCCGTCATGATTTCACCTCTTCTTTGGAGATGCCGGTATCCAACCCGCACAAGCCATTTTGGGCGAGCGACACGTGATGATTCAAGGGGGGAAGCCATACGCTGCGCTTGCTAAGGAATGTGGCTTGTCGGGAGCAATTGACGGTGCTTTCGCGATCTTGGATGCCTATGTAAGAGAGGATTTGAGTGAATCGGGGATAGGCCAAAGGGGTTCAGATTAACAACGCAATGATTCTGGCTAGCTGAGTTTCGGTGTCGGAGAATGACTAAAATCGCGAAGGATTTGTGGGGGTGGGGTAGAGAACTCGGTCTCAACCGAAGGGCCTCAGTGTCATCCAGGTGTCATGCGAATTGTGATGCATCGTGGCAAATGGCAGGCAAAAACTGAAAAGAGAAGGTGAACCTGACTTGTCCCGTTTTGTCAGAACTTGCTGAATCCCCTCGATTTGTCTCGGCTCCGGCAATTATGATTAAAATAGTTTCGAGGCTGTCAGCCGAATGCCTTGGCACAAGCCAATACATGCATGAGACGCCGCCACGCAGTGAAGAGGAGTCGAGAGCCTGGGAAATGGACGGGGGGAGCAGCAACGCAAACCGCTATTTCAGGTAAGTGCGGACGATGCCGATCAGGTCATCTGCGGCTTCTTCAGACGATTTGCTGTTCCTGGGCATGTGGTTGCGAATGTGGTTTTCCATGAGCTCGGCCATGAGGCTGTTGATGGCTCCCCTTGCAGCCGCGAGCCTTTGAAGAACATCTGCGCACTGTTCGTCATCATTAAGCGCACGCAAGGTTGCCTCAAGTTGCCCAATGACCTTCTTCGTCCGATTGACCAGATCCAGCTTTTCTCTCGATGTGTGCGACATTTATCCTTGACTACCCAGTAGGGGTATGGTATCTAACCCTAGGGCCGGTACGGTATGGGCTCAGGATACTCGAATTATATATGGAAAATCCGATTAAAGAACCCGAACCTCCAGGTAGCAGCAAGCACCTGGAACTCCGTGACCGGCGAGCGTAACACGACGCACTCCTGAACTCCCGCTCGCTCTCGCGGAACGAACCAACCAGAGCGAGTGGGAATCTGTTCAATTTCTGAAACGATCCCCACCCATAAGCACTTAATTTCAGACGCGCGAGACATTTCCGGGCTCGATTAATACGGGTGTGTCTCGCCGAGGAGGACGGCATGACCAATTTCACAAAGATTCAGAATGCTTCACTACACGACCGGAGCTGTATCGCTGCGCGATGACGGAAGGGTCCCGCTGGTCTCGATCTGGATCGATTCGACGATGACCGCCCCTGAAACACGGCCTCACCAAGCGGGTATCGGGCTTCCTGAGACCAACGAAGGTGCAATGGCCGGCGATCAAGCGAAACGTATATAGAAAAGGAGAACTACAATGCTCGGGCTGCTAAATAGAATTGTTCTTATAACGCTGGCGATCATGCTGGTTGCTTCTTCTGGACGAGCAGAAGTCGGCGGCAAAATAACAGGGGTAGTGAAAGACCAGACTGATGCCGTGATCGCGGGTGCCACAGTTGTTGCGGTTAATACTGCGACCGGAGTGAAGCAAACGACGAAAACCGACGAGCAGGGGAGCTACGCGTTTCCCGTTCTGCCAGTCGGCCAATATGAAATCGATGTCACCGCAGATGGCTTTAAGCCGAACAAGACGAGGGGCCTCGCAATTGATATCAATGCCGCACTGACTGTTGATGTGACTTTGCAACTCAGCGAGCAGGATCAGACCGTCACAGTGACGGAAGGCGCGGTCCAAGTAGAGACTTCGGACACTCAACTTGGGCAGGTAATCGACAGCAAACAAGTCACCAGCATCCCTTTGAATGGCCGCAGTTATACAGATTTGTTTGCGATGCAGGTGGGAGTAACTCCTCTGACGACGAGCGGTGCTGTAAACAGCACGTCGGGAGGCGGCTTCGGAACGGTTCCCGTTGCGGGCAACGGCGACACCGGCCAATTCTCAATCAACGGCCAGCGTGAATCAGCGAATGGTTTCACACTCAATGGCGTAAGCGTGCAGGAAACCATCGGCCAACAGGCCGGGATCATTCCGAATCTCGACTCAATTGCGCAATTCCGCATTCTGACCAGTAACGCGGACGCTGAGTACGGCAATTACAGCGGCGGCCTAATCAGCGTGGTGACCAAGTCAGGTGGAAACCAATTCCATGGTGACGCCTTCGAGTTCCTTCGCAACACCGCTCTTGATGCGCGCGGCTTCTTCGATCCCGCGCGATCAACGTTTCAGCAGAATCAGTTTGGCGGAACGTTTGGAGGACCGATCAAGAAGGATAACGTTTTCTTCTTCGCCGACTACCAAGGACAGCGAACCGTCCAGGGCATCGAGACTGGAATCGTGAGCGTGCCGTCTTTGGCGAATCGCATCGGTGATTTTTCGGATTCCGCGAATACACTCACGGGAAAGGTAAACGGCAGTTTCTTGGCAGAGACTCTCGAGAGTCGGCTGGGCTACGGCGTTACAGTTGGCGAGCCGTTCTACACGGCGGGATGCGCCTCCACGTCTCAATGTGTATTTCCGGGTGCGCAGATTCCACAGGCTGCGTTCGCCCTTCCGGCAAGCAAAATGATTCACTTCATTCCTATGCCTGATCTCGGAGCAAGTGAGTTCTCGACGGAGGCGAACAAACTCCGCCTCAACGACGATAAAGGCTCTGGGCGAATCGACATCAACACTACGAGGTATGGGACGTTTTCAGCCTACTATTTTGCGGACAGCTACAATCTCGACAATCCATATCCGAGCGGCTTCGGCGGCGCAACACTTCCCGGTCCAGACGGCGCGTATAACGCGCTTTCGTCGGGCAGGGACGAGATGATCGTGCTGAGCGATACCAAGACATTTGGCTTGAATCTCGTCAATGAAGCGCACGTCGGCTACATTCGGTTGAACAACAGCCTCGGCGTCCCGAAAGGCGGCGTGGGTGTCAGCCTTGCGGGCCAAGGGATTTCTTCAGGCCCCCAAGGAATTCAGCAAGGTTTTCCGCAGTTTGCCGGAGTCGAGATGCTGTACTTCAACTCTTTTGCGGTCGGCGCGAATCCGTTCTTTGTCGCGCAGGTTAACAACACAATCGATTCCGGCGACACCATCTCAAGAGTGGTTGGGAATCACACGATAAAGTTCGGGGGACAATATATCTGGTATGCAGTGAAGCAAGCGCCTGACCTGGTTGCCAATGGCACGTTCTCCTTCTTCGGATCAGGGGCCCAGAGTACGGGCAATGGTTTTGCGGATTTTCTTCTGGGCCTGCCCGATTTCTACTCGCAACAATCTTCTCCGCCGTTTCATGAGTTTTCAGCCACGGGTGGAATCTTTGCGGAGGATGGCTGGCGTGTGCGTTCCGGCCTGACGATCAACTATGGCCTGCGGTGGGACTACATTCGTGGATGGTCCGAACTGCACAATCAAGGAACGACTTTGATTCCTGGAGTTGAGTCACAGACATTTCCGGGGGCTCCGCTCGGCTATTTGGTACCTGGAGATCGTTTGCCAAACGGTCAGACAATCCCTTCGACATTGGCACACACACCTCTCGACGATTTCTCTCCCCGCCTGGGACTCGCATATTCACCGAACTGGTCAAAGGGCTTCTTGAGGGCACTGACAGGGGGGCCTGGAAAAACTAGCATCCGTGTTGGTGCGGGTCGATTTTTTACCGCAATCGAAGGCCTGACGATCGCTTACCCGACAGGAAATCCGCCTTATGGTTTGACGTATACAAGTCCCGAGCCTCCAGCGATGGCAACACCCTTCGTCGGTGCCCTAAGTGGGACACAATTCCTGCAACAGTTCCCGGTTCAAGTTCCAGCCTATGGTCACTCCCCGTCGAGTCCAGATCCTAATGTCCCCTGGTCTCGGTATACGCCAATCAGCGGAGCAGTGAGTTATTTTTATAAAAACCCGACCCCGTATTCTATGGCACTCAACCTCACCGTGGAGCGCCAAATCACAGCGAGCACAATGGTCAGCGCGGGTTACGTAGGATCGCTAGGTCGCCATCTGATGACAGTTGTCGAAGCAAATCCGGGAAACCCGGCTCTGTGCCTTAGCCTTAGTCAGCCGCAGGACGTAGCGCCTGGCACTCCAACATGCGGACCCTTCGGCGAGAATCTGGTTTACACACGGCCCGACGGAACCGTTGTGAACGGTACGCGGAATCTGGCTGGCTTTCCCAACACCATTGGTACTGACGCGTGGTTTAAGAACATGCGCAATTCCAATTACAACGCACTCGATTTGACGCTGAAGCACACCAGCGGTCGTTTAACCATGTTGGCGAGCTACACCTACGGGAAGTCGCTCGATGACACGTCAAATTTGCAGGAACAAGTGAATCCTTTCAATTACCGCGCTGAGCACGGAATTTCAGCATACGACATCAAACACAACTTTGTGTTTAGCTACAACTACGAATTGCCGCTTGAAAGGCTAGTCCGTTTGAAGAATCGCTTGACTGAAGGCTGGGCGATCTCTGGGATCACTCGGTTTGCGACAGGATTGCCGGTGACTCTCGCTAGCAATGGCGACAACTTCCTCGTCTACGCGCAGAACAACGGCATCAACTCGGTGAGTATCGATTTGCCCAACTTCGCCCCAGGGAATCTCGAAATTAACCACAATCCTCGAAACGGACAACCATATTTCAACACTGCTTTGTTCAGCCCGAATTCTCTAGGGACGCAAGGTAACGCGGCACGCAGGCCGTTCTACGGACCCGGCGTCAACAATTTCGATATGGCACTTCACAAACTCACTAAATTGACGGAGAGCAAATCTCTCGAATTTCGCTTCGAAACGTTCAATACGTTTAATCATGCGCAGTTCGATGGAAGTGGCTCCGTTGATGGGAATATCAACGACGCGACATTCGGTAAGGTCGTAAAAGCGGCGCCGCCGCGCATTTCCCAAGTCGCTCTCAAGTTCCTGTTCTAGGTTGGAACAGGGCGGCACGATTGAATCGACCCCTGGGGGCAATACTGAGAGCGTGCCTGCTTGAAAAGCACCGGCTCCTGTGTTTTCTGCTGTCGTTGATTTGGGTGCAGGATTGGGTGCAGGTAGAAGAGTGAGAATGGCTCCGAGTCTTATGTAAGCGACACCAGACGCGGCACTCAGATTTTTGACCACCTCGACTGTTAACCGAAGGGTTGCTAGTTCGAATCTAGCCCGGGGAGCCAAATTTTTCAATCAGTTGGCAAGTTGCCGAATGCGCGGCGCCTGAGATTGTGCCCGATTTTGTGCCCCATCATCCCCACTACCAGCCTGAAGCAGCGCGTTGACGGCGTTCCTCTGCGCCGTCTGCCCGATGTGGCCGTAGCGCCTTGACATTCGGACCGTGGTTGACGGACTCCATCCCATGATAGTCGCGACAACGGAGAACGGAACTCCGGCTTCAAGCATTCGAGTGCAGCCGGTGTGTCGCAGGTCATGGAGTCGACAAGAGACACCAGCACGGGCCTTGGCGGACTCCCATGCTTCCTTCCAGCGGCCAATCGGTCTTGTGGGATCAACGTCTGGATTTCGTTAGTGATTGAGTTCAACACTTCTAATACGGGTGAGACATCGCGGGAGTCAGGGCGTGTTCATGATGCGGAGGTGCCCTTGGCGGCGTGATCGCGGCGCGCGCTTTACGGTGATCTCAATGTCTCGGCCAAGTAGGTTCAAGAAGTGCATAAGTCGTTCAGTCGAGAAGCCAGATAGCTGACCTCGCAAAAGACGTGAAATCTTGGGTTGATCAATCTTCAGGATATGGGCGGCGCGAGTTTGGGTGAGTCGCCGCGCGCGAATGGCTTCGCTAATACGGATTGCAAGGTCCGCCTTGGCGAGACGTTCCTCCGGGTTGGGAAGGTCAATATCAGCGAAGACGTTCCCGCTGCCTTCTTCGACCTCAATTTTCTTACCCATTGCCTGCTATCTCTTCCGACTCTCTAGCCATCTGGCGTGTTCTTCTTCGGCTCTCTTGAGACGCGATTTGATCAGATCAGTCTCCGGTTTCGGGGTCTTGATCCCGGTCTTTGATTTCTTCTGGAACATATGCAAGACATATATGCGATCCGCCAAGCGGACCGTGCACACGGCACGATAAGTGTCGCCCGCGTGGTCTCCAACGATCTCCAAGATGCCCGCACCACCAAATCCCTTGAGTGGCTTGGCGGCGGCGTGCTTTCCGCCACGTTGCGCTATGTAGAGTGCGTAGCCAATCGCGTCCTTCACGTCTTCTGGAAAGGAAGCGAGATCTGCTCTGGTGCTCCCGATCCAGACGACCGGCTTGATGCTGGGCGATTCAGTCATTTCCATAGTATGCCTAAACGAGCATAGCAGGCAAGAACTTTTGACGAAGCGTCGGTGATCTCACAAATGCCTGTGTGCAGCGACTATGCACAATCCAGAGTAGGCTTCGACTGTGCACCAATTGTGCACGAATGCACTGTTTTCAGCGCATTTGGGTTATCTTTGAGCGAAAAGTAGATTCCCCGATTTGTTGTAAACGCTAGCAGTTAAAATGAACGCGGTACTTGTTAGAAGCGACTCGCGCGCTTTGCAAGCATGTGCTTTCTGCACTCTTTGGGCCGACGTTGTGGCCCCTTTCGACTACGCTGGGTGCAGAATTGGGTGCAGCTAAAGAAGAAGGAATGGCTCTGACTTACTTGAAAGCGACACCAAATAACTGTGGGAACCGAACTACTTGTTCGAGCCGTCTCATGGGTTCCCATCTAAGCTCCTGAATCGATCAATCCCTTTCTTGCGTGATGATATGAACATCGACCTCCGGTGATTCGCGCAGGAATCGATGCGTAGGAGAAAGGTAAAGATATTTCTTCCAGCCCTTCACTGCGGAGCGGCCAAATATCACTTGCGTAATGTGCTTTTCGCGAACGAATGCCGCGACCGCGTCGGCCACGCTGGAAGACTTTAAACGCACGATTTTCGCGCCGAGGCTTTTGGCAAATTGAAGATTGGCGTCAAGCGATTTCTGCTTCTCCCGGTCGTTGTCTCGACCTGTTTCCACGTATAGAGCAAAGAATTCGGCATCCAGGCGACGAGCCATGCGTGCGGCGCGAGCGATTAGGTACTGGGCATAAGGATCTGGATGGATGCAAACAGCAAGGCGGTCGCGCACAGCCCAATTCTTGTGAATCTCTTTCGCGCTCATGTAACTTTCGAGGCTGCGGTCAACCTGCTCGGTGACCTGACGGAGCGCAAGTTCGCGGAGCGCAATCAAATTGCCTCGGCGAAAGAAGTTTCCGAGAGCCTGCTCGACTTTCACAGGCACATAGATGTCACCTCGGCGCATGCGATTCTGGAGTGCTTCGGGCGTGAGATCAACCATAACGGTTTCATTTGCGGTGAGCGGAACCCAGTCGGGGAGCGTTTCGCGCACAGTTATGCCGGTGATGTTGCGCACAACCGGAGCGATGCTTTCGATGTGCTGGATATTCAGCGTAGCGACCACATCAATCTTGGCGTTCAGAATGTCTTGCACGTCTTCGTAGCGTTTGCGGTGCTTGCTTCCGGGAATATTGGTGTGTGCGAGTTCGTCGATCAAAACGACTTTCGGTTGGCGAGCGATAATCGCGTCAACGTCCATTTCTTCGAATACTGTTCCTTTGTATTCGATGTTGCGACGGCGAACCTGTTCGAGTTGAGCGGCGAGTTCTTCGATTCCTTTGCGGCCATGGCTTTCGACGACACCAATAACCACGTCCTCGCCGCGACTGTGGCGGCGAATGCCCTCGCTCAGCATGTTGTAGGTCTTCCCTACTCCCGGAGCGTAGCCCAGGAAGAGCTTGAAAATGGACTTCGTCTTTTGCGGCGGCGACGCAACTTCCAGCCAGTCTTCCGGCTTTTTGGTCATGGGCAGCCCGTTCCTAACGGGGTTTCAGCTAATGAGATAGAATCCATGCAACATGAGTGCCCTATTCGGTCGAGCGATCCGTTTTGCTGTCGCGCTTGTCATCGTGGCCGGTATTACAGCTTTCTTTCGTAAAGTCTTGCCCGAAGTCAACCAAACGACAGTAGCCCTCTCGTTTCTGATGGCGATTCTAGCAGTTTCGGCGGTGTGGGGGATGGCTGTATCGGCATTTATGTCAGTTGCCGCTGTGGTTGCCTTCAATTATTACTTCTTGCCGCCGGTAGGCACTCTGACAATTGCGGACCCGCAGAATTGGGTTGCGCTGTTCGCATTTCTCGCGACAGCGGTGGTGGGAAGCCAGCTTTCTGGGCGGATGCGACGCGAAGCGGATGCGGCAAATCAGCGGCGGCGGGAAATTGAGAAGCTGTATGTGTTCAGCCAGAAACTGCTGGGCGAAGGAAATGTCATTCAGTTGCTGAATGCGATTCCGAATCATTTGGCTGAGGCGTTTGAGGCCGGTGCAGCAACCGTTTTCCTGGCAGAAAAAAACAAGTTCTACCGCTCGGGCCAGGGCACGACGCAACTGGATGAGGAAAAAATGAAAGCGGCTTTCGGCCGGGATGAGCCTTCCGTAGATTCGCAAGCGGGGTTCTGCTTTGCGCCAGTGAGAGTGGGATTGCGACCGATTGGGAGCTTTGGAACATCGGGATGCGTGCTTTCTCGCCAAACGCTTGAGGCGGTTGGAACTCTTATCGGAATTGCCATCGAGCGAGCACGCGCGGTGGAGCAACTAAGCAAAACAGAGTCGGATCGGCAGGGGGAGCGGTTAAAATCGGCGTTACTCGATTCTATTACGCACGATTTTCGGACACCGCTAACTTCAATTAAGGCATCTGCGACGAGCCTGCTTTCGAGCGGCGATCACGATTCTGCGCGGCGGCAGGAATTGTTGTCGGTGATTGATGAGGAATGCGACCGGCTGAATCACTTAGTGGAGGAGGCGACAGAAATCGCGCGGCTCGAATCCGGCGAAGTGGAACTGGAGTTCAAGCCTATTCGAATAGATGAACTTGTCGGAGCCGCGCTAGCGAATTCTCGTAAAGCACTCGGCGCGCGAGAAATTCACGTTCATATCATTCCCGAGCTTCCACCGGTGCGTGCGGACGTGGACCGCGCTAAAGAAGTATTGGTGCAGCTGATTGACAATGCGAACTTATATTCGCCGGAGGGCCGTCCTATTTCCATCAGCGCCGAGAAAAATGGGAACTTTGTGAGTATAAGCGTAGCGGATCAAGGCCCGGGTATCGAAGATTTGGAGCAGGGAATGATTTTCGACAAGTTCTATCGAGGCAAAGATCAACGGTATTTAATCCAAGGAACCGGAATGGGGCTGCCAATTGCGAAGGCAATTGTGGAAGCTCATGGAGGGTCAATCGGCTTGACCAGTCAGGTTGGACATGGGTCTGTGTTCTCTTTTACGCTGCCCGTTGCTACGAGTTCCGCGAGACAAAGATGAATTCAGCAAAAATCCTAGTGGTGGACGATGAGCCGCAGGTTCGTCGGGTAATGAGGGTCACACTGACAGCAGAAGGCTACACGATTTTTGAAGCGAGAAACGGGGAAGAGGCTCTCGTAAATTTCCGCACAGAACAGCCGGATATTGTTCTGCTTGATGTAAACATGCCGGTCATGGACGGTATCGCGACCTGTCGCGAGATTCGAAGGAGTTCAGCGGTGCCTATTATCATGCTTACGGTGCGGAGCGGCGAGCGCGACAAAGTGCAGGTGCTCGACGCTGGGGCGGACGATTACGTCGTTAAGCCCTTCAGCACGCCGGAATTGCTTGCGCGGATACGCGCGGCATTGCGCCGAAGCACGCCTCTGGATAAATTGCCTGCGTTTACATCAAAGGAGCTGAGCATTGATTTTGAGGCGCGTCGCGTGAATGTTGGCGGGCGAGAAGTGCATTTGACCCCAAAAGAATTTGACCTGCTTCGGCAATTGGTGGCGAATCAAGGCAAGCCGCTCACGCATAGGCGATTACTGCAAGCGGTGTGGGGGCCAGATTATGGCAACGAACCCGAATATTTGCGCGTCACGATCAATCAGCTGCGAAAGAAAATCGAGGCCGATCCTGCGAAACCGCGCTTAATTCTGACGGAGCCGTGGGTCGGCTACCGTTTCCAGCCGCCTAATAAGGATGCGCGGGGCGGACGGACTGCCGGGTCCCCGAAGGACTAGCGCATCGGATGGCGCTTATCCAACTCCTGGTTGAGTTCCAGCACATTGACGCGAGGCTCGCCAAGTACTCTGAACTGGCGGCCTTCGGTTCGCTCGCGGATGAGTTCGCGCAACTCCGATTCGGTGATTCCGCGTTCTAGCGCTACTCGTGGAATTTGGAATTCCGCTGCGGCGGGGGAAATATCGGGATCAAGTCCCGATGCAGACGTAGTGACGAGATCAACAGGAATGGGAGCGCCCGGATTTTCGGAATGCAGTTTCTTAACATCAGCCTCGATACGGCTGATCAACTGCTGGTTTGTGGGGCCGAGATTTGAGCCGCCGGAATTGAGACCATCGTAACCGGTCCCGGCACTTGAGGGCCGCGAGTGAAAATATCCTGGCTGCGAAAACGCCTGGCCGATCAACTGAGAACCGATCACTGTGTCATTTTTGCGAACAAGCTCTCCATTAGCCTGTATTGGAAAGAAAAGTTGCGCTAAACCCGTGACCACGACGGGATAGATCAGCCCGAAAACAATAGTTGTCACGATAGTCATCCAAAACGCCGTCTTGAGTTCTCGTTTCATTCTTCCTCTTAGGCCCAGTGCAAGAATCGAATCAAGATGTCGAGCAACTTGATTCCAATGAACGGAGCAATCACGCCGCCAAGACCATAGACCACCAAATTGCGGCGCAACAAAGCTGCCGCGCCGACCGGGCGGTATCGCACACCTCGCAGCGCGAGCGGAATCAGCGCAATGATAATCAGCGCGTTGAAGATCACGGCGGAGAGGATCGCAGATTGTGGCGTCGCGAGACGCATAATATTGAGAAAGCCGAGCTGGGGAAAAACCCCAGCGAACATCGCGGGAATAATCGCAAAATATTTTGCGACATCATTTGCGACGGAAAAAGTGGTGAGCGCGCCGCGAGTGATCAGCAGTTGCTTGCCAATTTCGACGATCTCGATCAGTTTCGTTGGATTGGAATCGAGGTCGACCATGTTTCCAGCTTCCTTCGCCGCTTGTGTGCCGGTATTCATTGCTACGCCAACGTCAGCTTGAGCGAGCGCCGGAGCGTCATTCGTTCCATCGCCGGTCATCGCCACTAGTCGTCCATTGGCTTGTTCACGTCGGATGAGCGCCATCTTGTCTTCCGGACGCGCTTGGGCGAGGAAATCATCAACACCGGCCTGACGCGCGATAGCCGCAGCCGTTAGCGGATTATCGCCAGTGATCATCATAGTGCGAATGCCCATAGCGCGAAGGTGATCGAAACGCTCGCGCATGCCTCCTTTGACTACGTCTGAGAGAGATATCGCGCCAAGGATTCGGCGGTTCTCAGTGACGAGCAGCGGTGTGCCGCCGGAACTCGCAATTTGCTCGACCTGCTTTTGAACTTCAGAAGGAACGCGGCTGCCATGTTCTGCGACGTAACGCGCGATGGCATCTGGCGCGCCTTTGCGGATTTGGCGTCCGCTAAAATCCATGCCGGACATGCGCGTTTGCGCAGAAAATGGAATGAAGTTGGTTTCGTGGGCGGAGAGATCGCGACCGCGCAGCCCGTACTTGTCTTTGGCGAGAACAACAATGGAGCGGCCTTCCGGCGTTTCGTCGGCAAGGGAGGACAGTTGCGCGGCATCGGCCAAGTATTTTTCGTCAACACCGGGAGCGGCAAAAAACTGTGTAGCTGCTCGATTGCCGAGGGTAATGGTTCCGGTTTTGTCGAGCAGCAAGATATCAACGTCACCGGACGCTTCGACAGCGCGGCCCGATATAGCGATGACGTTGCGCTGAATGAGACGATCCATTCCAGCGATACCGATTGCGGAGAGAAGACCGCCGATGGTTGTCGGAATGAGGCAGACGAGAAGGGATACGAGGACGAAAATATTCTGCGTCGCACGAGAGTAGATAGCGAAGGGCTGCAACGTGGCAACAGCGAGAAGAAAAATGATAGTTAATCCGGCCAACAGGATATTCAGTGCGATTTCGTTGGGCGTTTTTTGGCGGGACGCACCTTCGACGAGGCTGATCATGCGGTCGAGAAACGTTTCGCCGGGATTGGCAGTGATGCGAATCTTGATTTCATCGGAAAGGACGCGCGTGCCGCCTGTGACAGCAGAGCGGTCTCCGCCAGATTCACGAATTACTGGTGCAGATTCCCCCGTGATCGCTGATTCATCGACAGAGGCGATGCCTTCGATGACTTCGCCATCGCCTGGAATGAATTCGCCCGCTGCGACGATAACAACATCTCCGGCGCGTAGCTTGGAGCCAGGAACAGTTTCGAGACTGCCGTCACGTGTAACGCGATGGGCTTCGGTTTCGGCGCGAGCCTTGCGCAATGTTTCAGCTTGCGCTTTGCCCCGGCCCTCGGCCATCGCTTCAGCGAAATTGGCGAACAGAACCGTAAACCAGAGCCAAAGAGTGATTTGCAAGCCAAAGCCGAAGCTATGGGCAGCTGCGTGATGAGTGGCGTTCCAAGTAAGCTGAATCGTGGTGATGACGGCGCCGATTTCCACGACGAACATCACCGGATTCTTCACCATGGTGCGCGGATGCAGTTTGCGGAAGGAATCCGTAATCGCGCGGGCCAGAAGCGTTTTATCTGTCAGCGGATTCGCTTTCATTTGGAAGTCCACTTCATAGGCTTGCTCAGAATGCTTTTCCTGCGGCCATCAGCAGATGCTCAAGGATCGGGCCGAGACTGAGTGCGGGAAAAAAGGTGAGTGCGCCGACGATCAATATCGTTGAAATGAGAAGCACGGTGAAAAGCGATCCGGTTACGGGGAATGTTCCAAGCGAAGGCGGCGTGATTTTCTTTTGGGCAAGGCTGCCAGCGATGGCTAGCACTGGAATGACCATGAAAAAGCGGCCAATCAACATCGCCGCTGAGGTGCTCATGTTGTACCAGAGCGTGTTGGCGTTCAGGCCCATGAAAGCGGAACCGTTGTTGCCGACGGTCGAGGCATAAGCGTAGAGCACCTGGGAGAGGCCGTGCGGGCCGGAATTCGAGATGCTCGAAACTCCGTACGGCTCGACCACGGCAATAGCGGAAAAGATCAACACAACAAAGGAAGTCACCAAAATGGAAAGCATGACCATCTTTACGTCATATGCTTCGATTTTCTTGCCAAGGTATTCTGGCGTGCGGCCAACCATCAGCCCCGCGATAAATACTGCCAGAATGACAAACACAATCATTCCGTAAAGCCCTGAACCGACTCCGCCGAAAACAATTTCGCCAAGCATGATATTCGTCAGTGGAATCAGTCCTCCGAGCGGCGTGAAAGAATCGTGCATGCTGTTCACTGCGCCGCAGCTTGTGTCGGTCGTAACTGTCGCCCACAATGCGGAATTAGCTATACCGAAGCGGACTTCCTTGCCCTCCATGTTGCCGCCGGACTGCAATGCGCTGTGACTCTGGTCCACCCCGGCGAACTGCGTATTGCCGCGAGCTTCGGCCCAATAGGCCACGGTGACTGCGGCGAGAAAAACGATGGCCATAGCGCTCCAGATTGCCCAGCCATGCCTCTGCGAGCCGGTCATCCGGCCCAGCGTGTATGTAAGGCCGGAGGGAATTGCGAAGATCAGTAGCATTTCGAAGAAATTGGAAAATGGCGTCGGGTTTTCGTAGGGATGCGCGCTGTTGGCATTGAAAAAGCCTCCGCCGTTCGTTCCCAGTTCTTTGATTACCTCCTGTGAAGCGACAGGCCCTTGCGGAATGGTTTGTTGAGCGATGATTTGGGTGGTTGCTTTTCCGTCCGGATCAGTCGTGCTGACGTTCTGCGGCTCCGTGAGATGGGCAGTGACATAGGGCTTGAAACTCTGAATGACGCCTTGAGAAACGAGCACAAGTGAGCCGACAAGCGCAAGGGGAAGTAGAATCCAAAGGAGCGCGCGTGTCATGTCAACCCAGAAGTTGCCGATGGTTTTCGCCTCGCGGCGTGCGATGCCGCGAATCAAGGCGATGGCCATGGCAATGCCGACTGCAGCAGAAGTGAAGTTGTGATATGCCAGGCCGGCCATTTGAGTGAGATAGCTCATCGTGGTTTCAGGCGTATACGATTGCCAATTCGTGTTCGTGGTGAACGAAACGGCTGTATTGAGGGCGACATCGGCGGGAACGGCTGCGAGTCTTTGGGGATTCAAGAACAGCCATTGCTGCGTGCGTTCGATTGCGTAAAGCAGAATCAGTGAAACAACGCTATACAAGAGCATCGCAACCGCGTATTCAGTCCATCGCATTTCGCGGTTCTCGTCCACACCGGTCAGCCGATAAACAAGCTTTTCGACAGGACGCATCAGTACGTCCAGAAATGTCTTCTCGCGATTGAAGACGCGAGCAATAAAAGCGCCGAGCGGTCGGGTAATTAGAAAAACCACGGCGAGGAAGAGAAGGATTTGAAACCAGCCGTTTGCGGACATACTTAGAATTTCTCCGGCCAAAGTAAAGCCGCCAACAGATATCCACACGTCAGCACGCAAACTACGATCAACGCGATTTCCCCCGCTACGCGCTGACCACTATTGGCTTCGAGAAGAAGCAGATTCCCCAGCATCACTTTTCCCTACTTCATCCGCTCACATCCGCGAACGTAAAGAATGCTGACAACGAAGAAAACTACTATCGCCAAGATGTAAATTGCGTCTTTCACGGCGTAAGTCCGATGGGCCTATTTGTCTTGGTGCGCCCGAGAACTGTGTATTGCACCATCCACATTTTCTGCGCCCAGCCCGCCCGCTAAAATTTGACGAGGATATCGAAATCAATGAATGACTGATCTCGGCGAAGGTCCGGAAACCAGACGCTGCTGATTCCGCCCCCGCACGCAGCCTCTGCGGCAGCCAAAGTTGTTTGCCCGGAAGACGCGCCGCTAATGCAGGCAAAGTCCTCAGGAAAACCGTTGTTTCCGCCCGGCGGTGTGATTCCTCCGCGCCCTGTCCAGTAGGGCACGCTGGCATGCCGGTAGCTGTACTCCCATCGGAACGTGATGTACTGCTTCGGCATATAGTCGAACGTGTAGGACGAATCCCACGCCTTGAACGGATCGCCCGGATTTTCGGTGAAATAGGGCGAGTTCGTCGCTGCGGTGATAGCCGTCTCGCCATTGATTGGCGGCAATAAAACGAGGTATCTTCCGGGATTGTTGATTTTCCCCCCGCCAATCGTCATCGCGAACAAATCTTTGTGGAACCAGAGGCGGTTGTACACCATATAGCCGAGGAAGCTCTGCTTTGGGCCTTTGGAACCTCCGTGGCAACTCACACCGCCGCCATACTCGCAACCCATGTCCGCCGTCAAAGAAAATGCCATCTTATCGAGCGTGCTTTCGGGTCGGTCGTAATACTTGACCTCCACGCTGTCGTCGGTATGAATCCGCCTGCGTCCCGGAGCGAATAAATCATCCTCGCCTACCCCGTAATTGTTCGAAATAACGTTAATCCAGCCCGTCGGCGTCCATTTGATCTGTCCGCCGATCCCGGGGGAATGATTCGCCGAGCCGTATGCCTGCCATCCATTGATTATCCAGGGCTCGATTTTCAAGTGTGCCGTGGGGAAGATTTGCACGCGCAAGCCGTTGAAAAACCATGGAGTGTTCGACGAAACGTACGAAGGCTGATAGGCCCAGTTATCGAAGTTGTAGAAGCTGAACAAGCCGATGTAGGACATGAAGATGCCCGCATCAACATTGATCCCGTGCAGCACATTGAAATGGTATCCGCCGTATCCTTCGGAAATATAGCGATACGCATCCGCCAGGTCATATTGACCATTCCCCGGGCTCGGGTCATTTCGCGGAATGGCCTGTGAATACATTCCGAACTGGGTCATGATTCGGCCTCGAACATTGTCATAGTGAAAATCGCCGCCGACGCCCAGGTCTTCCAGTTGCACTTCCTGCGACCGAAAAACTTCGGTTGATCCGCCCATGGAGTGATCCGTCGGATGGTTGAAGTCGTAGGTATAGGTCGTATCCACCCTGATCTCGGGCGTGAAAAATTTCGAATCAAACGCCGGGGTCTTAGTTCGCGGATTGCCGTTGAGCCATGTCCAGTCATGGTCCGAGAATGGCTCGATCTTTGCGGGCTTCTCAGCAACTGAAGGCTTCTGAGTTTCCGAAGCTGTGGATGAGGATTCGCTTGATCCGATAGCGTTTGCTTGTGGCGGGACAGTTTGAGTCGCATTGTCGCCCTCCCGCTCCCCTTCGGATGCGTCAGGCGATTTCAATTGAGCCTCAAGCTCAGCGATGCGCCTTTTCATCGCGTCAAGTTCCTTGAGAATTGCCGCCCGACCCTCTGAGACGCTCGGTGTCCGTTCGGTTGGAATTGTCGAGGTCTTATTTTGGGCAAAGCATGGCATTGACCACAGGATTGCAAGGCCGGCGGAGGTTATTACCCGCATCGCTAGAACTGGAAAGGTGGGCATGTAGATTCCCTTTCTACGCTGTCTAATTCTCGAATCTGAACCGACTCATTGCGTTCTCATCACAAAATCTGTGCAATATCATCGTTTTCTCACGAATAGCGGTAAGCGATAGTGATTCGCGTGACGCTTGAGCAGTCTTTTCAGTTGCTGCTTGTGTCACGCGAAAGGATACCGGCCCGGCATTAGAAGGTCGTAAGCGATTCATAAGTGTTTCGTAAGGTGGGCGAAAGGCCGTGCATCGCTGGTAAAATCGCACACCCGAACGAACTGTGCGGCGGGTTCAGGAACAGTCGAAT
Source organism: Candidatus Acidiferrales bacterium (assembly GCA_035279805.1). Classification (GTDB taxonomy): domain Bacteria; phylum Acidobacteriota; class Terriglobia; order Acidiferrales; family UBA7541; genus DAHUXN01. The sequence goes on along the minus strand of DATEHB010000227.1, from coordinate 6,320 downwards.
GGCGGGGCCGGTAGGCAGAAATTGCCGCGATTAGCGTGCATTGGTTGGCTGCTGTGCGGCTGCAGGCGAGCGTAGTAAAAACGTAGTATCAGGCGCGGTGAACGATGACAAAAAGCGAATAAAAACAAGAAAAACAAAGAGGAAAGCGGCTCATCGGACTTTGCTTTAACTCGCTCGCTCTCTTCGGTTTGTCTTAGCTCCGGCAACTTCTGATGAAATTACTTCACTGGCTGTTAACCGAAGGGTTGCTAGTTCGAATCTAGCCCGGGGAGCCACTATTCAGTCCTGCCTTCCAGATATTTTAGGAGGCGTCAGGATGATCGGTCGTAGATTTCTGGATTGCCTTTGCTTTCTCAGATAATTCCTTTTGCTGGGCCTCAATACCGTCGACGAGATTTTGGACGAGCTTTATGAGGTCTGTAATCTGCCCAGGCGTGAGCGAAATCTCGTTTCCATCAGGAGTTCTTCCGTTTCGATGAACGAAGTCATGACGGATTTGAACAGCCGCCAAGAGTTCCTTCATGTCCTGCGGAAACTGAACGCCGAGTGTGTTCCGATATAACCTGGCAACGTCGCTCAGCCGGTGCCATAACATCTTGGTGAGGTATGCTCTCCCGCGCTTATCGATACCAGCGCTTTCTCTAAATATGGTGCTGAGCGGTATCACTTCGTGATGCACATTTATAAAGTGCTGTGTAACAGTACCCACCTACGGCGCTTCCAACCGAGGTAGGTTGGGTGCAGCATTGGGTGCAACTTGAAGGGTTAGAATGGCTCCCAATTTCTTGTAAGCGACACCAGATAGGGCACTTAGATTTTTGACTTCTTCGATTGTTAACCGAAGCGTTGCTAGTTCGAATCTAGCCCGGGGAGCCAACCTTTTCAGTCAGTTGGCAAGTTGCCGAATGCGCAGCGTCTGAGATTGCGCCCAATTTTGTGCCCCGTCATCCCAACTATCATCGTGAAGCAGCGTGTTGACGGCGTTCCTCTGCGCCATCTGCCCGATGTGGCCGTAGCGCCTTGACATTCCGACCGTGGTTGACGGACTCCATCTCATGATAGTCGCGACAACGGAGAACGGAACTCCAGCCTCAAGCATCCCGACCACATGTACTCGTATGATGACCTGGCGCAGATCGCGAGCGGTAATTGCGTCTCGACCCCTCGCTTACTAAGGTGCATTGTGCTCTGCGTCTTGCGCACGAAGATATGTCTCAATTTCTGTCCTGCCCGCGTGTCTTGCCCAGTCGGCCGGCGTACCCTGCCAGAGGATATCCTTCAAATCCAATCTTGCCCCGTGTTCGACGAGGAGCCGAACCAGTTCGTGATGGCCGGCCCAAGCGGCTTGATGCAAAGGTGTCGAATGAGAATGGCCCCCGACGGGGTTGTATCGGTTGGGATCTTCGCCCACGTCAAGCAACAATCGAACGATCTCGACTCGGCCAAACTGCGATGCTAAGGCGAGTGCCAAGTGGCGGTCGCGGTTATCGGCGACTGGAAGCAATCGCCGGAAATCCCCGATACGTCCCAGAACCACTGCTACGGGCAAATTGACCCGAGCGCCGCGTCCAATCAAGGCATTGAGCGCTTCCAACTCTCCATGCAAGGCGGCTGCCTCGACAGCGCCGGCGGGATTCGCTCCGTGATCGCAAAGGAGATCGATTAGGGGAAGTTGCACGCGACATTCACGCGGCACTCTGCCAGTCGCAACGAGCATCAGCGCTTCGTTCAGCGCGGACTGTTCCACGCCGGCATCGAGAATGGTCTTAGCGACCTGAACAATGTTCGGTGGCAGAGCACCATGGCGAACCGGATTCTCCGCCACAAATTCCAATAGCGTCGGATTACGAAAGTAGTTGCCGCCTTCAAAGATGACGCGCTGACGGACCAGATTCGGATGCCGGTCTAGGTGTTCCCGCAAACCAACGACGTTGCCTGCATCGAGCAGTTCTACGGCTCGACGAAACGTCGGCTCTTCAATTCGCTCATGGTGCGGCAAATCCAGATGATCGGAAAGTGTTGGCTTTTCAAGATGCAGTTTCAGTCTCGTCCAGCTCGGAAATCCATACTCGCGTGCGATTGTGAGCTGAGCATCACTGAGGCTCACCTTGGCGTCGAAAATCTCAGCGTCCACAGCCCTATTGAAACGCGGATGAAATTCTCTGATCCGTTGGGCCACTCCTGGATTGCGCGCAGCATGATCCCTGAGCAAGTCTTTCGCTTGATACTTGAGATGATCGAGATTCGGATTCGATGGGAGGCGCTTTACCGGCATGACGAACTTCCTTTCGTAAGCCCAAGGTCCGCATTTACGGGCAGAAAGTCAGTTCGTACAGACGAATTGTTGCGATCAGGTGGACTTCTGTCCTTTCCGCGGACCGGATGCGCCCTGCGCGCTCTGGCGATCTTACCACGAGGGTAGCCAACTACCGAAGACGCAAAATAAATGGTGAGTTCTTCTTGTGGGAACTTCCATAGGGAATGACGTTCACCCTATACTGTAGTATAGGGTTGAGAATAAATTCATGCGAATCGGAGAATTGTCCAAAAGAGTTGGCGTAAATATCCAAACTGTCAGGTTCTACGAGCGCCAGAAGTTGCTCCGTGAGCCGGCGAGGACTTCTTCAGGGTACCGCTCCTATGTGGAAGCCGACCTGGAACATGTGCGTTTCATCAAGCAGTCACAGCAGCTTGGGTTCACGCTGAGGGAGATTAGAGAGCTTATTAATATCCACGAGTCTGGACATCCTAATTCTCGTCCTCACAGCAGGAGTTTACAGGAGCGAGCGTTTCAAATCACTCAGCAGCGCCTGAATCTAATTGACGAGAAAATCCGCATTCTCAAGCAGCTTCGGCGTCCGCTCGTTTCCGCATTGAAGAAAGCACAAACCAGAAAAATGACCGTCTGCCCCGCTGAATATATTCGAAAACCGCGCAAGGAAAGTGCCTGTCCCGCCATTCCACCTAGAAAAAAAACTTCTTGACTCTATACCTGGGTACCGGCTTCACGCTCCCCAGCGAGGACATTTGAAAAGGCTCGCGTGAGCCATTTCCTATCACGCGTCAAGGTTCAAATGCGTTTGCCCATAAGACTAAGAGGAAAGGAAGCCACATGAAAAATGCTCTCTTGTTGATCGCTCTTGGAGTTGCGTTCACAGCCAGCGCCGCCAGTAAGCCCGACTTCTCTGGGACTTGGGCGTTTAATCCCAGTAAGAGCAAGAACATCGGCATGATGGCGAGCGTCGAATACACGTCGACAATCACGCAGACCGCAAAGCTTGTCGTCGTACAGGATTTCACTGCTTTCAATGGTCAGAAGCAAACACATGAGACTCGCTATGACCTGGCCGGCACGCCCGTCCCAAATGAATCGCCGATGGGTGAAAAAGCTCAAACCACAAGCCACTGGTCCAGAAACAAACTGATTACAGCGTGGGAAACAGAAGGCGCGGTTGCAGGCACCAAAGTAGTCCGGACAGAAACGCGATACTTATCCCCTGATGGCAAGACGATGTACGTCGAATCGGTGCGTGCCAACAAAGACCCCATGGTGATTGCATTCGACCGGAAGTGAGAACCGTGCAAAACGCGCTTCCAATGGAGTCGGCGGAAATCGAGCCCGCAACGCGCGCCAAGAAAAAGACGGGCGCGCTCATATTCGCTTTCGCAGGCCTTCTGGCCGCAAGTCTTCCCGTCTACTTTGTGTTGCGCGCTCGCATGGGGAAAGCGAGCATGTCGCCGGCCGCGTCCTGGGTTTCTCCAGAATTGCGGCGCATCGATTCGACGGTTACGACCAGTGGGACCATCCGCATTCGATCCGGCGCCGAAGTGCGCGTCGGTTCGCAAGTCTCCGGAATTGTGAAAAAACTCAACGTGACCGTCGGCTCGCGCATTCAACGCGGAAACATTATCGCGGAAATCGATCCGCAAACTCTCATGGCTCGGCTCCAGCAGACCCGAGCCCAACTCGAGATGGACCGCATAGCTCTTGCGAAAACGCAACGCGATCTTGCCCGCGGCCGCCAGCTTTTCGACTCTGGCCTCATCCCCTCGCAACAAATCGAGGATCTCGAATGGCAGGTCAAGAACGCCCAAGCCAAGGTTGATAAATCACGCAGTGATTCCGAGGCAGCGCAAGTGGATTTGTCCTACACCGTAATCCGCGCTCCGATTTCAGGCATCGTCGCATCGGTTTCCACTCAAGAAGGAGAAACCGTCGCCGCCTCATTCGCTGCGCCAACCTTCGTCACGATTGTGGAAGACAACGCGCTGGAACTGCTCGCCCTCGTGGACGAAACGGACATCGCCGGGGTGAAACCCGGCGATCCTGTTTCCTTCACAGTCGAAGCCTACCCATCCCGCGAGCTGGCAGGAACGGTGAAACGCATTGATCCGACTGCCACGATTATCTCTGGCGTCGTAAATTACCCGGTTATCGCTTCCATTCAAAAAGGTATCCGGCTTCTCAAACCGGATATGACCGCAAACATTTCGATTCGGACCGCGGAACATCAGGCTCTGATTCTCCCTAACGCCGCGATTCAGCGTGATGGAGAAGAACGATTCGTGTATGTAACGCGAAACGACAAACAAGTGAAACAGAGAGTGACGATTGGAACACGCGACGGAAGCATCTCGGAAATAAAAAAAGGCCTAAGCGTGAATGACCACGTGATTGTGAACAGCGCATCCGGCTCGCAGAAGAAGGAACAAACACAATGATTTCACTCACTAATATTTCTCGCACATACCGGCGAGGCGATGGCACCCCGGTTATGGCTTTGCAAAATGTCTCGTTTGAAGTTCAGCACGGCGAGTTCGTGACGATACGAGGGCCGTCCGGCTCGGGGAAATCTTCGCTGTTGAATATCATTGGCTGTCTGGACAAGCCTACTTCGGGAACCTATCGCCTGGGCGCACAAGACCTTTCCGGCTATTCGGACAAGAATCTGTCACGGGTCCGCGCCTCAAAGATTGGTTTTGTGTTTCAGTCTTTCAATTTATTACCTCGCACGACGGCGCTCGAGAATGTTGAAATTCCCATGATTTATGGCGCAGGCCGCGTTGACAGGAAAAAGGCCATGGCCGTGCTGGAGCGCGTCGGTCTGGGCGCTCGTGCGCACCACTACGGGACGGAACTGTCGGGCGGCGAGCAGCAGCGAGTCGCGGTCGCCAGAGCCTTAATCAATGATCCTTCGCTCATTTTGGCCGATGAGCCAACGGGAAATTTGGACTCCGCGGCCGGAGCGGAAGTAATGTCCGTCCTACGTCAACTCAATCAAGAAGGGCGCACCGTGGTTCTTGTTACCCATGACGACTCAGTTGCCGCGTACGCTGCGCGGGAAATCCTGCTCAAAGACGGCGTGCTTGCGTCAGATCGAATCAACGCGGCTACGCCGGTGCGCTTGCCCAGGGAATCACGGGAGAAACCTCATGAAAGTTACTGCCGGAGTCAAATTGGCCTGGCGCAACATGTCCAGAAACCGCTTGCGAACCATTTTAATGATGGCCGGCGTGATGGTCGGAATTTGTTCGCTCACTGTTCTTGATTCGGTCGGCCAAAGTACGAAACGCGAGACAATGAAGCGCTTCAAAAACATGATCGGGACATTCGATACAGTCATGATCCGTCCCGGCGCTGGAAAAACGCGCGGCATGGTATCGCTCACCAACGTTCCCCCCACCCTCAAGTTTGAAGATGCTGACGCAATCGCCGCGGAAATTCCGGAAGTGAAGCAGGTGGCTCAACTTCAGAACGCCTTCGATATCGATGTGAAGTATCGCGACCGCAATGATAGTCCCGCCATCTTCGGCGTCTCCGCGAATTGGCTCGATTTGCGCGGAGATGATGTCGTCGAAGGCGACTTTGTGAGCCGGGAAGATGTAAAGAGCCTCGCTCGAGTCGCTGTCCTCGGCTCGGACGTGCTCCGCGTATTGTTCTTGGGTGAAGATCCCGTCGGCAAGACCATCCGCATCGGAGACGTTCCTTTCCAGGTGAAAGGTGTGTTGGCTTCGCGCGGGGCAGGCCCCGGTGGCGGAAGCCTGGACGACTTGATTTTGATTCCGGTCACCACCGCGTCGAAGCGCCTTTTCAATCGCGATTTTCTGACCATGTTGATCGCTCAACTTCGCGACCCGGAAACAAGCAATGTCGCGGTGTCGAAAATCACCGCGTTGCTTCGGCAGCGGCATCATATCGCTGCTTCTGCGCTGGACGACTTCACGATTACAAATCCCCAGGCAATAATGGCCCAGGTGACGCAGGTAAGCTCAACGCTCTCCACAATCCTGAAAGGCGTTGCGATGACCGCCATGCTCAT
>DATEHB010000226.1:0-4669 GCA_035279805.1 Candidatus Acidiferrales bacterium | reverse complement strand
CGCTACGCGCTTTCGAATTCTTTCGGCTTCGGCGGGACAAACGCGTCGCTGGTTTTCAAGCTTTGGGAAGGCCGATGAGCGAGCTTCGGAGGCTTCGTTGAACATTGTTGTCTGCGTGAAACAAGTTCCCGCCAAAGATGCGCAGCTTGCCATCGATGCGAGCGGCACGTGGATTCGCGAGACGGACATTAGTTTTGAGACAAACGAGCCGGACACGTTCGCGCTCGAAGAAGCGTTGCGCTTGAAGGAAAAGCACGGCGGAGAAGTTGTTGCGATCTCGATGGGCCCGGAGCGCGTGAAGCAGACGATCAAAGAAGCGCTCGCCAAGGGCGCGGATCGCGGCATTCACGTGACGGATGACAAATTCCACGCACTCGATCCGCTGGCGTCCGCGCGCTCGCTGGCTGCGGCGATCAAAAAAGAGAAATTCGATTTGATTTTGACCGGACTGCAAAGCGACGACCACGGTTTCGGACAAACAGGAGTGCTGCTCGCGGAACTGCTCGGACTGCCGCACGCGACGATCATCATGTCGATCGAAGCGCAGGGCGATCATCTGCGACTGAAGCGCGAACTCGAAGCAGGGTGGTTCCAATGGGTCGAGCTGCCGCTGCCTGCGGTTTTGACGATTCAGTCGGGCATTAACAAGCCGCGCTATGCGACGCTGAAAGGCATCATGACCGCGAAGAAAAAGGAAATTGCAGCGGTCACGCGCGAATCGCTCGGCGTGCCAGCGGAACTGACGCAGCGCGTGGAACGCATTTACGTTCCACATAAGACAAAGAAAACGGAATTCATCACCGGGACGCCGAAGGAAATCGCGGCAAAGCTGGTGGAAAAACTGAAACACGAAGCGCGCGTCCTATAGCAAACTGAAATGAAAATCCTGATCATCACCGAACAGCGCGACGCAAAATGGAATAAAGTCAGCTTCGAAACGCTCGGTGCGGCGCAGCAAATCGCGTCGGAAGCGAAGGGGTCGCTTGCGGGTGTAGTGATTGGCCAGGGCGTCGCCGCGCTCGCCGATGAACTCGCCGCCTATCAGCTCGACGAAGTACTTCTCGTGGAAAATGCGCTGCTCGAGAAGTACACGCCGGACGGTTACTCGATCGCGCTCAAGCAGGTGATCGAGCAAGCCAAACCTGATCTCATTCTGCTGCCGCACACGTACCAGGTGCGTGATTTCGCGCCGAAGCTCGCGGCGTCGATGGGTAAGGGAATGGTCGGGGATTGCGTTGGCTATCGTTCTGAGGCCGGCAAATTGATTTTTGTCCGGCAAATGTTTCAGGGCCGCACGGCCGCTGACGTCGTCTTTCAAGGAGATGCTCCGTGGTTCGCCTCGTTTCAGGCAGGCGCGTTTCGCGCTGACCTCGCGGCAAGAAAGCCGGATGGCAAGGCGACTGTGAAGCCGGTGAGCGTTGAGCTGAAGCCCGAGCAGATTCGCGCCAAGCCGCTCGAACTCTTCCGCGAAGCCAAGCAAGCGGTGGATTTGACGCAGGCGCCAATTCTGGTTTCGATTGGGCGCGGAATCAAGGCGCCGGAAAATATTCCGCTGGCGGAAAAACTTGCGAAAGCAATTGGCGGTGAGCTGTCAGCCTCGCGTCCCATTTGCGACGAAGGCTGGCTGCCGATGGACCGGCAAATCGGGAGTTCCGGGCAGACGGTTTCACCGAAGCTTTACCTCGCGCTGGGCATCAGCGGCGCGATTCAGCACGTCGTCGGGATGAAAGGATCACGCTGCATTGTGGCAATCAACAAGGATCAGAACGCGCCTATTTTTGAAATAGCCGACTACGGCGTGGTGGGCGACCTCTTTGAGATTGTTCCTGCGCTGACCGAAGAAGCAGCGAAGTCCGGCTAGCGGCTTCTACTGTCCATTTCCGCGACATGCCTCCCGCAAGCGGTCATTTGCATAATGCCACGCGCACTCACACCGGTGTAAATCACTGAATCTAAGTCTTCTCCAGTTGGAATAAGTGGCGAGCCATCTGCATATTCACAGGCAGCAGATTTCTTTTCGGCTGCTTACAACGCGGCGGTATAAGAGTCCAACGGTCAGGAGAACACTTCTTCGGGCAAAGACGGCCCTCAGAATGAAAGGGGCAGTTGATAGGCGAGAGTTGATAGTTAAGAGTTAAGGCAAAGGAACCCCCACCCTTCGCCCCAAGTTCAGGGGCCGAAGGATGGGGTACCCGGCCTTCGAGAGTTACAGAACGACGGGCTCCGGGGACAAAGGCCTCACGTTAGTCGCGGCAGGAATCGCCGAGCTGGAGGAGGAATCGTGAACACGCTGATACAGGACGTGAAATACGCGATGCGGATGCTGGCAAAAGCGCCGGCATTTGCGGCGATTGCGATCCTGACGCTGGCTCTGGGAATCGGCGCGAACACGGCGATCTTCAGTTTGATTAATGCCGTGATGCTGAAGACGCTTCCGGTGAAAGACCCGCAACAACTGGTTCTGTTCCAATGGGACGATAACAAATGGCCTCCGGACTTCGGGCAAACCGGCAATGATTCGAAATTCTCGTTTTCGTACCCGGCGTTCGATGAATTCCGCAGGAAGAAAAAAGTTCTGTCGAGCGTGTTTGCCTGGGTGCCGCTCGGCTTCAACGACGAGAATACGACCGTAGGAATCAATGGCGAGCCGACGCTGGCGAACGGGATGATGGTGACGGGTGAGTACTTTTCCGGCCTGGGCGTGACTCCGCTGCTCGGACGGGGGATCATGGAAGCGGATGAAAGTCCTGGCGCGGCGCGTGTTGCGGTAATCAGCTACGCGTATTGGGCGCGCCGGTTCGGGCAAGACGCGGCGATTGTGGGTAAGAACGTCACGCTGAACGGAATACCGTTCACGATTGTCGGAGTGACGCCGCCCGCGTTCTACGGCGTCGAAACCAGGACAGAACCGGATGTCTGGGTTCCGTTCGACGATAAGCCGAACATGCGGCCCTGGGGTAGCAATCCTGGAGGCGGAGCGAGTTCTGTTTACACGGCGCGAAACTGGATTTGCCTAAACATTATCGGACGGCTGCAAAACGGCGTGACCGAAGCGCAGGCAGCAAGCGCTCTCGATGCGTTGTTTCATCAAATCGTGACGACGGATTGGCATCCGCCGAAACCGGATGATGTGCCGCACTTAACGCTTGCCGCCGCGAGCAACGGAATGCCCTATTTGCAGGAAAGCAGCGAACAACCGCTCTACATTCTGATGGCAGCGGTTGGACTGGTGCTGCTGATTGCGTGTGCAAACGTGGCTACGCTGCTGCTGGCGCGCGCGACTGCCCGAAAAAAGGAAATCAGCGTGAGGCTGGCGATCGGCGCGTCACGGTCGCGGTTGATCCGGCAGTTGCTTACCGAAAGCGTGCTGATGGCGGTTCTCGGCGGCGCGTTGGGAATTTTGTTTGCGAGTTGGGGAACGCGAGCGCTTGTGGCATTGATGTCCAGCGGCGGCACTCCGATGGTGCTCGACGCGAGTGCAGACTCGAAGGTACTTCTGTTCACCGCGATCGCCTCGGTCCTCACGGGAATCGTGTTTGGCCTTGCGCCGGCGTTTCGCATCACGCGCGTCGAACTCGCGTCCGTGATGAAAGACAGCGCGACAAGCGTTTCCGGGGCGCGCGACAAACATTCGCTCGGCAAGGCGCTGATCGTCGCGCAGGTGGCCGCGTCGCTGGTGCTGATGATTGGCGCGGGGCTCTTCGTGCGCACGCTTGTGAATTTCGAGAACCGGAATTTCGGTTTCAATCAGCAGAACTTGATGACGTTTGGAGTGGATCCGACGCGCGCGGGCTACCACGATGCCCGGTTGATGAATTTTTATTCGCAACTACTCGACCGCGTTCAGGCGCTTCCCGGAGTGAGGGGCGCGACGCTGATGGAATACGCTCCATTCATCAACTGGTCGAACAATAGTCCCATCGGCATCGAAGGCGCGGCCAAGAAAAACACAGAGACAGTTGTTCGTTCGCAAGCGATTGGCCCGGACTTTTTCAGCACGATGGGAACTCCCATTACTCTTGGGCGCGGAATCGCGCGGACGGACACGACGGGTTCACCTCTCGTCGCCGTGGTGGACGAAACATTCGCGAAGAAGTTTTTCCCGAGCGAAAATCCCGTGGGGCATCGATTCAGCAGAAGCTCGACTTTCGATCCCAAGGATGCGGTTGAGATTATCGGCGTCGCCAAACCCGCGGAGCTGACGGACGTACACTCGAAACTGATACCCAAGGCGTATTACGCTTACGCGCAGTTTCCAAAACTCATCGACATGATGTATTTCGAGGTGCGCACGCAAGGTCCGCCGGCAACCGTAATTTCGGAACTGCGCGACGTGGTGCGCCAGGCCGATCCGGCTTTGCCGCTGATCGGTTTGAAAACGCAGACGCAGGAGACGGACGAGGCGCTGTCGCAGGAAAAATTGTTCGCCCGGCTGACGACAGTTTTTGGCTTGCTTGCGCTGGCGCTGGCGATGATCGGGCTCTACGGGACGATGGCGTATGCGGTCACGCGGAAAACGCATGAAATTGGCATTCGCATGGCTCTGGGAGCGAAACCGCGGGACGTGCTTACGATGGTAATCGCGCAGGGAATCCGGTTGACGCTGATCGGCGTGGGGGTCGGAATCGGAGCGGCGCTGGGCGCGACGCGACTGATTAGCAGCGCAATT
>DATEHB010000225.1:0-5121 GCA_035279805.1 Candidatus Acidiferrales bacterium | reverse complement strand
AATGGAAGAACGGCTGCAGAAGATTATTGCGCGGGCTGGGGTTGCTTCACGGCGGCACGCGGAGGCGTTGATTGCGGCAGGACAAGTGGCGGTGAACGGGCGCGTGGTGACCGAGTTGGGAACGAAGGCGGACGCGTCGCGAGATCACATACGCGTGTCGGGGAAATTGCTGCGCGAGCGCGAGACGAAAGTTTACATCATGCTGCACAAGCCGGATGGAGTGGTGGCGACGCTGCGCGATCCGGAAGGGCGTGGGACGATTGCGGATTTTCTTTCGGGCGTGCAGGGACGCGTGTTTCCCGTGGGCAGGCTGGAATATCACACGTCGGGGCTGCTGCTGTTGACGAATGACGGCGAGCTGGCGAACAGGATGATGCGCGCGCACGCGTTGCCGCAGAAATACTGCTGCAAAGTTTCGGGCGCGTTGAGCGATGCGGAACTACGCGAAGTGCAGAGTCGCGGACGCGTGAAGATGCAACGCGCGAAGGGAATGCCCGGCGGTTGGTGGGACGTGACGACGGCGGGCGTCAGCAAAGATGCGTTTCGCGAGGCGCTGTTTGCGAGCAAGCATCCAGTCGAGAAAATGAAGCGCATCGCAGTGGGGCGTTTGGAGCTGGGGACGCTCGCGCCGGGGGAATACCGTCACGTGACGCGCGAAGAAGTGGCGGAGCTTGAACGCGCGGTGACTCGGGCGGAGCTGCATCCGGAAGGAAGTGGCGAGATTATGGCAGCGCAGGGAAGGGCGAAGCCGGCGGGGCGAGGGCTTAGGACCAGAAAACAATTGCAGACGACTTCGCAGGCAACTTCGCACGTGGGTTCGCGCGCAGCTGGCAAGTTTGCTGGAAAGCGAGGGGGGCGGTCAGCGAGAAATCGATTTCCACGACGGAAGCATTAGTGAGCGCATCAGTTGCATGCTTCGAGCTTCTCGGCCATCTCGAGCAGCTTCGTCACGCTGTTCCAGTTTCTGCCCGTCCCCGTTGTTCCCAGCGCCTTCGCGATGGCCACCCACGACAATTTCGTCCGTCCCATCCCGTTCCGAAAATAAATGTAAAGCTCGCGCCCGCTGATTCCCAATTCTTCCGATTCGAACTTCATCGCCAAAACTTTCGCCCGTGCCTCCGCCCCGGGCTCGCCCGCCAGAAAAGTGACCAGCAATTTGCCCGGCTCAATGCCGCTCCTTTTCCCAAATGGATTCCTCGCGATCGCGTCTCGCAGTTCCGCGGAAGTTCGCACAATCACATCGGGGCGAAAGCCGAAGCGCTTCTCGATTTTTTTCTCGATCCGTTCGCGGAGTGCACTCAGATCCCGCTCTTCCGTCCTGAAAACCACGTTGCCGCTCTGCACATACGTCCGGCAGTCGCGCAGCTTCAGCGATTCATAAACCTTCCGCAGCTCGTCCATCTTGATCTTGTTGTGGCCGCCCACGTTCACGCCGCGCAGCATCGAGATAATCACGCTCATATCGCCGAGTATAACCCGCCGGGCTAGACAATCCCCTTTTTCTGTCTCAAAATCCACACCCGTGACGAACAGTGATATTGCCGCAAGCCTGAACGGCTCCCACGATGTGGTCCGATGGTTTGGAGGTTGGCCAAATTTCCACGACGCAGAAATTATCAGCCTGTACTTAGCCCGCAGAGGAGAATCGGTGCTCCGCGTTTATCCTTACTACCCCAATAAACCAGCGTCTGTTGATTTCATTCTCGACGGAGTCACGGACCTCGAATTAGGTGATTTTAGCCCCCAGAACGTAATTTTCTCTCTGGACGTACAAACCGTCATTGGTCAAACGAAGGAGAAAGCCATCCGATTGGCATTGAGTTCCTGCTACGGATTAGCTGGCCGCATTGATGCCAGGCATGTGCGAGTCAAACTAGTACCCGGTAAATCCTCAGATGGGGTGAGCTTGTGGTGAGAATGCAATCTCATCCCTCAACGAAATCCACCGTTGCGCGCGCGCCGCAATCCGCGCCCGCGCCTATCACCTCGCGCGAAAATCACTGGCTGAAACTTTTCCGCGCCGTTCTTCACTCCTCGCGCCCGGAAGGCAACCGCATCAGCCTCGAAGGCAGCCGCCTCGTTTCCGACGCCATACGCTCGGGCCTCGAACTCGAAGCCGTCCTTGCGAGCGCCTCCGCCGAAAAATCTCTGGCGACGCTTCTCACCGAACTCGACCGCCCTATCATCGTCCTCCGCACCACCGACAAGCTTTTCGCCTCCGTCGCCGGCACGGAAACTCCTCAAGGTATCGCCGCCCTTCTGCGCGCGCCGCAATTCGCATTCGACGATCTGATGCGCGGCGTCGATCCCCTCATCGTGGTTCTCGTCGGCGTGCAAGATCCCGGCAACATTGGCACGATCCTCCGCTCTGCCGAGGCTCTCGGCGCCAGCGGAGTCATCGCGGCAAAGGGCACGGCACATCCTTACTCGCCCAAAGCCCTAAGAGCTTCGGCCGGCTCTGCGTTACGCCTTCCGACTCTTGTCGAACTCGCCGCTCCCGTCGCGCTTGCGCAACTTCGCGTCTCCGGCGTAAAAATCGTCGCCGCTTCTTCGCCAGCAAATCCCATTGCGAGCGAGCCCGGCAACTTCGATTTTCGCCAGCCCGTTGCGCTGCTCATCGGCAACGAAGGCTCGGGCCTCCCACCCGAGATTGAACGCAGCGCCGACGCACTCATTCGCATCCAACTTGCGGAGCCGGTAGACTCCTTGAACGCCGGCGTCGCCGCATCGCTGATCCTTTACGAAGCTGCGCGCCAGCGCCGCGGCATCCAATGATTCTCGAAACCATGACTCGCGACACACCACGATGAATCTGTTTCGCGCTATCCAACCCGAAGGCCCCGAGAACGAAGGCGCGCAAACCTCGCGCCCTCTCGCCGACCGCATGCGCCCGCGCACGCTCGACGAAGTTCTCGGCCAAGACGATCTGCTCGCACCGGGAAAACCTCTCCGCACGCAAATCGAGCGCGACGACATGGTGTCCATGCTTTTCTGGGGACCTCCCGGCTGCGGCAAGACAACGCTCGCGCGCCTGATCGCCAAAAAAACGCGTTCCGAATTCGTTCCGTTTAGCGCCGTCATGTCAGGTATCAAGGAAATCAAGCAAGTGATGGTCGCCGCCGAAGGCGCGCGCCGCTACGGACGCCGCACCGTCGTTTTCGTCGATGAAGTGCATCGCTTCAATAAAGCCCAGCAGGACGCTTTCCTTCCCTACGTCGAAGCCGGCACGATTCTCCTGATCGGCGCGACTACTGAAAATCCCTCGTTCGAAATTATCGCTCCGCTACTCTCGCGCATGAAGGTTTACATCCTCCACGCGCTTTCCGCCGAACAGACTATCGATCTTCTGCATCGCGCGCTCGCCGACAAAGAACGCGGCCTCGGCAAAGAGCAAGTGGAGATCTCGGACGAGGTTCTCGAGCGGATCCCGCAAATCGCCAATGGCGACGGTCGCGCCGCCTACAACACGCTCGAAGCTGTCGTCCTCGGCACCGCGCCCGATTCCGCTGGACGCCGCATCGTCTCGCGCGAACGTCTTGAAGACGTGCTCCAGCGCAAGCTCCTCCCCTACGACAAGGCGGGCGAGGAGCATTTCAATCTCATTTCAGCGCTGCATAAATCCGTGCGGAATTCCGATCCTGACGCGGCTCTCTACTGGCTCGCGCGCATGCTGGAATCCGGCGAGGATGCGCTTTATCTCTCGCGCCGCCTCGTCCGCATGGCGAGCGAAGACATCGGTCTTGCGGATCCGGGCGCGCTGCAAATCACGCTCGCGGCGATGAACGCCTTCGATTTCCTCGGAGCGCCCGAGGGCCACCTGGCCCTTGCCGAGGCAGCCGTTTATCTTTCGCTCGCGCCGAAATCCAATGCCGTTTACACCGCGTATAATTCCGTTCACGACGATTTGCAGCGCACTATTGCCGAGCCTGTTCCGCTGCATTTGCGCAACGCGGTCACCGGCTTGATGGAGCACATCGGCTACGGAAAGGGCTATCAGTACGCGCACAACGTTGAGGAAAAAATCGCCAGCATGACGTGCCTGCCCGACTGCCTGCGGGATCACGTCTACTATCATCCAACCGACCAGGGCATCGAAGCGCGCATTCGCCAGCGACTCGAAGAGATTCGCCGCATCAAGTCAAAGCCATCGGAAGCGAAGTTCGGGCAAGACTCGGTGCACGGCAAAAAATCGAAGCGTGAACCGCAGGACGAATCGAAGTCCGAAACTAAGCGCAACATCAAAAAGGATCCGAACTCATGACCAGCCGTGCCGCCCGGCATTCTTATGCAGGCCACATCGCGCAATTCGGATTACTCGCTGCGGTGATATTCGCGTGCCTCGCCGCCGCGCCGCGCGTCCGCGCGCAGGAAAAGCCTCTCGCCAGCTTCAAATTCGACTGCCGCGCCTACTCCGTCGCGTCGGATGGCCGCATTGCCTGTGCGGTATTCCGCAAATTGAAATTCGAGAAGTACACAATCGAGCGCGACAACATCTGGATGCTCTCTCCCAACGGCAAGAGCAAGCTTATCGTGGACGGCGAAAAGCTCGTCAAGTCTCCTCTCCCGTTCAGCTTTTCCATTCAGCGCGTCGCCTTTTCTCCCGACGGCCATCGGCTCACAATTCAAATGCAGACAGACCAGGTTACAGACGCCGAAGGCAACACTCATCAGAGCCGGCTCGTCGATTTGATGACCGATGACGGCAAGGAAATTCCCGTTGCGGGCACGAAAACCAGCGTCATCGAAGACGCCATCCAGGCCAACTGGCTCGCTGATGGAAACACCGTCGCGTATCTTGTTCGCGACGCCAATTCCGAACTCCTCTACAACGTCGGTTTGGTTCATCCCTCCGTCGGAGCGGGCAGCGTAA
The DNA here is from genome assembly GCA_035279805.1 of Candidatus Acidiferrales bacterium. Lineage (GTDB taxonomy): Bacteria > Acidobacteriota > Terriglobia > Acidiferrales > UBA7541 > DAHUXN01. The sequence continues at coordinate 251 of DATEHB010000225.1, read as the reverse complement.
TTTTCAGCGGGCACTTCTTCACTGCCGTCGTCTGGGACGCGGCGCGCAACTCCGCAGTCGCCATCGAGCGTGACGAAGCCCTCTCCGGCCCGATCAAGCTTGTCCGTCTCGACCTTCTCCACGGGACGGAGGAAACCCTTGCAGCTCTTGACGGGTACATCGGCCAGCTTGCGCTTTCGCCCAGCGGCAATAAAATCGCCTATTTCCGCGATGGCGATGCTCTCGAAGTCCGCTCGGTAGAGAATCCCAAG
>DATEHB010000224.1:0-2991 GCA_035279805.1 Candidatus Acidiferrales bacterium | reverse complement strand
ACTGCAAATCGAGCCATGAATTCTCGCCAGACTGCAAAGGAAGCCTCGCATTCCAGCAAGCGCTATCGCGTAACGCGCGCCGACGGCTTTCGCCTTAAGGATTGCGACCCCGCGGATACGGGCAGCATTCCGTCGAAGGGTGATGCAGAAAAGCTTCTAGCCACCAATATCGAATTGCTAAGCGAACTGCAGGAAAAACTCTACGCGCAGGATCGTTGGGCCATTCTGCTGATTTTTCAGGGCGTGGACGCCGCCGGAAAGGACAGCGTGATCAAGCACGTGATGTCCGGCGTCAATCCGCAGGGCTGCGACGTTTTTTCCTTCAAGACGCCGACAGTCGAGGAATTGGGGCACGATTATCTCTGGCGGACTCACGTACGCGTCCCGGAACGCGGGAAGATCGGTATCTTCAATCGTTCATATTACGAAGAAGTGTTGATTGTGCGCGTACACTCAGAAGTGCTGGCTGCGCAGAAATTGCCCAATGTTCTAGTTACGAAGCGGATCTGGGACGAGCGCTACGAAGACATAAACAATTTTGAGCGCTTCCTGTCGCGCAACGGCATCGTAATTCGCAAATTTTTCTTGCATATCTCGAAGAAAGAGCAGAAGAAACGATTCCTTCATCGCCTCGACGACCCGAAGAAAAATTGGAAGATCCAATCGTCCGACCTCAGGGAGCGGCGCTTCTGGAAGGATTATCACAAGACCTATGAAGAAATGATTCGCCGGACGTCTACGCGGCATGCGCCGTGGTATGTGGTCCCCGGGGATAGCAAATGGTTCGCGCGCCTGGTCGTTTCCTCGGCGATCGTCGAAACACTTGCGGACTTGAATCTGGCGTTCCCCAAGATCGACAAGGCCAAGAAAAAAGAATTGGCCAAGGTTCGGCGCGCACTGCGCGGCTAGCCATTCGCAGGAGGCCTCTTTATTCTGCGTGTGCGCGTCAGGAACGCACGCAACTGCTCTCACTTCAGATATAATCAGAAAAGCTAAGCGGGGGAATTACAACATGCCGATTTACGAATATATTTGCGACGAATGCAGGTCGCATTATGAGCGCATAGTGATCGCTGCGAAAAACTCGCCACATGCGTGTCCCAAGTGCGGCAGCGCGCGCTCGACGATCCAATTCTCGACGTTTACCGCGCACACGGGCGACGGCGGGCCATCTTCTTGCAATTCGTCAGCAAGCGCGTCGTCGGATTCAGCAAATCCCTCTGGCGCCTGCGGGTGCACGCCCCATTCCTGCGGTTGCCACTAACCAGATCGCAGATGAAAACACTGCTTGCCAAAGACCGGCGCCGGTGGCGCGCATGGCTGCGGAAGAATCACAGCAAGCGCAGCGAAATCTGGCTCGTCTACTATAAGAAGGACTCCGGCAAGCCGCGCATTCCTTACGAAGACGCGGTCGAGGAAGCGCTATGCTTCGGATGGATCGACGGCAAAACGCAAAGAATCGACGACGAGCGTTACGCGCAGCGATTCACTCCGCGAAGGCCGCGCAGCTCGTGGAACCGGGCGAATATCGAACGCGCCGAGCGCCTGATCGCCGATGGCAAGATGGCGGCAGCCGGCCTTACCGCGTTCCACTCGGACCAACGGCACGATACTCCGGTGATGCCTGCCGAAATGCCCGGTGAGCTTGAGGCTAAGTTCAGGAAGCACTCCACGGCCTGGAGGAATTTCAAGAATTTTCCGCCGTACTATCGCCGGATGACATCTGGATGGGTTGCCAGCGCCAAGAAAGAAGCAACGCGGCTCGCGCGTTTGAGCAAGCTGATTGAATTCTCTGCGCGCAACAAACGGATCAAGTACATGTAAGAATGCGGATTTTCTCTCATCCAAAAGCAGCGCCGCACCTGCTCGTCATTCCGCCAAGAGCTGGACGTAGATCAGGCAAAGCGTTCCTTTACAGAAGTGCATTGCTCCGTCGATTGGAGTTTGACCTTTGCCGAGCCGGCCCATGCGGGCTGTACAGATTAACGATCGAGTCCGATGAGCGCGACATGAAAGCGGATGGCTGTTCTCAAAAAAATAGATTAAAATCAAGGAGTTATCGTGGGCGTGTAGCTCAGCTGGGAGAGCACCTGCTTTGCAAGCAGGGGGTCGCCGGTTCGATCCCGGCCACGTCCACCAACATCTCCCTACCTTTCAATCACTTACTAATTCGGCCTTTGCCCAACTTCGGCAAATTTGGGAACACTCGGGAACAACTGATTTTCAAGCTGATTGACCGCTTGTCTTTGGGCGCTCGTACTGGCGTGCGTGTATATCTCGAGTGTGGTCGTCATGCGCGAGTGCCCGAGTTGAGCTTGGGCCACCTTTAACGGCGTTCCTTGCTCATGTAGCAGCGTCCCGTGCGTGTGTCGGAGCGTGTGCCAATCGATCCGCGCGATCCCCGCTCGTTCACACGCGGAAGTTAGTTGCCGCTTGCGCAGATTGTTCGAAGCGAGCGGCATTCCTTCTCGCGTGCAGAAAACCAATGCTGCGGCTGACGTATTCCGTGAGCGTGAGCGGTGTGCGAGTAGGGCCTCGACAACTGTTGACGGCAACGGAACTTCCCGGCGACTGGCTTGCGTTTTCGGCGTGCCAAAATGCCCGTAGTAGCAAGTCTCCTCGACGCGAAGAGTTCCCTGCGTCAGATTGACCCTGCCCCAACGAAGCGCCAGGATTTCGCCGATGCGCAGTCCTGTCATCGTTGCCAGCATGACGATAGTGCGCACGGGTTCTTCCGAAGCCGCGACCAAAAGACGTACCGCTTGTGCGTCGAGAAACCGATGCGGGCGTTTGTACGTGCGTTCCGGCATTTTCACGCCGCGCACCGGATTGTCCGGGAGATAGTTCCAACTTACCGCCGTACTCATGACTTTGCTCATCACGTTGCGGAGGTGATTCGCCGTCTCCCAAGCGTAGCCGCTCTTCAGCTTTCCGATCACGAACTGCTGAATGTCGGCACGCTTGATGTCACACAATCGGCAATCCTGGAAG
>DATEHB010000223.1:0-2129 GCA_035279805.1 Candidatus Acidiferrales bacterium | reverse complement strand
CTGAGCCCGCAAGCTCCAGCGCATGTTCGCGCGCCGCCTGCTCCAGCATTCCCGGAAGCGGCTTGCGACACCTACAATCATTGTCGCGAATGTGCGGGCAATAATAGATCCCGTCCACGTGCGCGCCGCCCGCAGCGAGATCCTCTTTCATTTTCTCGTGAATTTTCTCGATCAACGACTCCGGAAAAAATCCGCGCGCCGCGCCGGATTGGTTCGTCACCACGATCACCGGCAGACCGGCCTGATTCAACCGCCGTATCGCCGCTGCCGCGTACGGAAAAACAAGGAAGCGGCTGGCATGATTGACGTAGCCCATTTCCTCGGAAATCGTGCCATCCCGGTCCAGAAAAACCGCGGAGCGTTTTGCTTGCGATTCAGGCACGGCGCGGCTGCTCCAGCCATTTCAACGCGGCGGCGCGAACATCGGCAACCGTGACGCGCGTCATGCAGCGATGGTCGATGGGACATTCGCGCAAGAAGCACGGGCTGCAAGCTACCTTGCGCTGAACGAGCGTTCGTCGCGGCGTCACCGGCGCTGTGCCGTTGGGGTCCGTGGAACCAAACACGCCAACGACCGGCACGCCCACGGCGGCGGCCACGTGCATTGCGCCCGAATCATTACCGATAAAAAGTTGGCAACGTGAAAACAGCGCGGGAAGCTCCCCGATTGGCGTTTGTCCAACCAAGTTGATGGGCCGATAGCGCATTCGTGCGGCAATTTGCCGCGAGACCTCGACTTCGGAGGGCGTTCCGAAAAGTATCACATCGGCCTTGAACTCATCAACGAGACTGTCGGCGACGGCCGCGAAACGTTCCGGCAACCAGCATTTCGCCGCGCCATACGCAGCGCCGGGCGCAAACGCAACTCGCAGCGATCCATGATGAACACCTGCGCGCTCCAGACGCGTTTCCGCCCCTTCCGCGGCGCCCTCCGCAAGTCGCAGACGAATTTCCGTGACGCCCGGCAATTTGTTGAGCCAGCCAATCCGCCGAAGCAATTCGAGGTAGTAAAACGATTCGTGCGCAGGAATTTCGCTCGCGCGAGGAACGCGAACTGCGCGCGTGAGCAGCAACCGCCGAGCGTCGCGCGCGTAGCCAATCCGTTCAGAAATTCCGGCGCGCCACGCGAGCCACGCAGCGGAGAATGCGTTTTGCAGGAGCAACACAGAATCGAAACGCCCGCTGCGAAGGTCCCGGGCAATTTTTTCCATGGCGAAGGGGGTCCGCGCCGAAGCGTCGAGCGCAATCACTCGGTCCGCGAATGGCTGCCCGCGATACAAATCGGCCACCCACGGCCGCGCAAGAATTGAAATCTCCGCTTGCGGCCATTGCGCGCGAATGGCCTCGAGCGCGGGAATGCACATCACGGCGTCGCCGACCCAATTTGTGGCGCGAACCAATAGTTTCATCGCCGGCGCTTCGATCTTGTTTTGGATTGTGCGTTCGATTCTGCGTGCGCGATTTTGCCGGCAATCGTCTGCCAAAGCCCTGCTTCATCATTGAAACACAACGCAATCTTGCAGAAAAACAGTGGGAGGTGGTTGGGGCGAAGTGGGATTAAGTTCTGGACGTCCTTTTCCGTGCACAGCAGAGCGCCCGCGCCGGCCGCCAGCGCACGCGATTCCAATTCAGCAAGATCGCCTTCTGTGTACAGATGATGGTCGCGATAAGTTGCGTTTCCCGCGACTTGAATTTTCCATTTCTTCAGATCATCAAAAAAAGCGGACGAATTGCCGATGCCACAAAACGCAAAAAACGTATGCGTTTCAGCCGGCGGGTCATTTCCTGAAATCACGGGCGAGCCGTAAGCTTCAACGCTGAGTAATTCGGTGAAAGAGTAAACGATGGGCGCGGGTGTGTGGCGTTGAATTATCGCTTCGATTGCAGGTGCGTGCTTGCTGCGCGTGATCACAATAATGTCGGCTCGCCGCAGCGCTGAAATTGGTTCGCGAAGGCGACCGGCAGGCAGAAGGTGGCCGCCACCGAAGGGACTTGTCGCGTCGAGCAAAACAATATCTACATCGCGCGCGAGTCGGAGATGCTGAAACCCGTCATCCAGAATAAAGCACTCGACTCCGCGGCGGCTTTCCAGTCCCCTGCCCGTCCTAAAACGGTCTGCGCCAACGCCG
>DATEHB010000222.1:0-3452 GCA_035279805.1 Candidatus Acidiferrales bacterium | reverse complement strand
ATGCCGGAATCAAGCGTGAAATCATTGGATGTTCCCGTTCAAACTGCGAAGCTTCAGGGAAATTTACCGTTTCTCGATCTCAAGGCGCAATTCGCAACGATTCGGGACGAAATTCTTTCGGCCGTCACGGGCGTTCTCGATAGTCAACACTTCATCCTGGGCCCGGAGGTTGAAGCGTTCGAACGCGAAGTGTCCGCGTATACCGGGGCGCGCTTCGCTATCGGCTGCGCTTCAGGTTCCGATGCATTGCTGCTTGCGCTGCTTGCGCTCGAAGTTGCGCCGGGCAACGAAATAATCACCACTCCATTTACGTTTGTCGCTACCGCGGGAGCGATCGCGCGAATTGGGGCCAAGCCTGTTTTCGTGGACATCGAGCCCGCCACGTTCAATATCGATCCCGCGTTGATCGGAAATGCCGTCACGCCGCGGACGCGCGCCATCCTCCCCGTGCATTTATTCGGTCTGGCGGCGGATATGGACACGATTCTCAAAGTCGCGGCCAAGCGCGAACTCCCCGTGATTGAAGACGCGGCCCAATCGATCGGCGCTCGTTATCACGGTGAAACGGTTGGAAATCTGGGCGCGATGGGTTGTTTCAGTTTCTTCCCGTCGAAAAATCTGGGTGGCGCCGGCGACGGAGGAATGATAACCACGAATGACCAGAAGCTCGCCGAAAGGCTGAGACTGCTGCGCGTCCACGGAAGCCGCAAGAAATACCAATACGAAATCGTGGGCATCAACAGCCGCCTCGATGCGCTGCAGTCCGCCATCCTCCGCGTGAAACTCCGGTACCTTGAGGCATGGGCAGAAGGCCGTCGTCGCAACGCCGATCGCTACCGTGCATTTTTCGCCGAACTGGCGCTCACGGAACGCGTCACACTTCCGCAGGTTCCTGCCAAGCAGAGCCACGTTTACAACCAATTTGTGATTCGCGTGGCTGAACGAGACGCGCTGCGAGCGTTCCTTAAGGAGCGCGGTATTCCGACGGAGGTCTACTATCCCTCTCCCCTGCATCTCGAGCGCGCCTATCAATATTTGGGGCACAAAGCAGGCGCCTTCCCTGTCGCAGAAGCCGCGAGCAAGCAAGTGATCGCGCTTCCAATATATCCGGAACTTCAAGAAGACCAACAAGCATCAATTGTTTCGACGATTGCGGAGTTCTACAGAACGCGCTGATTGCCGTCCGCATAATCCTAATTCCAAACAATAACGAACACGGAGGAAATCTTGAAAACTGAAAGCCCGAAAGTTGCTGTCATCGGTTCGGGATATTGGGGCAAGAATCTTGTTCGCGTCTTCCACGCGCTTGAAGCGCTTGCCGGTGTGTGTGACGTCGATCAGGGAGCTCTCACTCGGGCGAGCCAGGAGTACGGAGTCCGGACGACTCAAAACGTCGACGAAGTCTTAAAGGATGATGGAATTTCCGGCGTAGTCATTGCCGCTCCCGCCGCGCAGCATTTTGATTTAACACGCCGGGCTTTATTGCGAGGGAAGGACGTGTTCGTCGAAAAATCTTTGGCGCTGCGTGCTGTTGACGGCCGCGAGCTGGTCGAGTTAGCGGCAGCGCGCCACAGGATCCTGCAAGTGGGCCATATTCTGGAGTTCCATCCGGCAATCAGCGAGCTTAAGCGTTTGATTGGCGCGGGGGAACTGGGCCGCATTCAGTATATATATTCGTCGCGGTTGAATTTGGGGAAGCTCCGCACGGAGGAAAATATCCTATGGAGTTTTGCGCCGCACGATATTTCTGCAATCCTGTTTCTCTTGAACGAGATTCCCGCGCGAGTGTCGTCGCAGGGCGGCAGCTTCTTGAGTCCGCCGCTCGTCGACACCACTCTCAGCACCCTTGATTTCCCGAGCGGCGTCAAGGCCCACATCTTTGTGAGCTGGCTGCATCCTTTCAAGGAGCAAAAGCTCGCCATCGTTGGAAGCGAGAAAATGGCTGTCTTCGACGATGTGCGTACCGATGGGAAACTCATGCTCTATTCCCACAGAATCAACTGGCTTGATCGAAAGCCGATTGCTCAAAAGGATGCCGGCCATCCGGTGACGATCTCCACTGACGAACCCTTGCGGCTGGAATGCGAGCATTTTCTGGAATCCGTGCGCACCAGAAGGCATCCTCGCACCGACGGCGAAAGTGCGCTTCGCGTGTTGGAAGTATTGGAAGGCTGTGAACGTTCGTTGCGGGACAAAGGCGCGCCTGCGCAGATGGAAATCCCAACGAAACGCTATTTCGCTCATTCCACTGCTGTGATTGATGAGCCATGCGAAATTGGCGACGGCGCGAAGATTTGGCACTTTTCCCATGTCATGGCTGGCTCCAGGCTGGGACGCAGCTGCAATCTAGGCCAAAATGTGGTCGTCAGCCCCGGAGTACGAATTGGGGACAACGTAAAGATTCAGAACAATGTGTCGATCTATGCGGGAGTGGAACTCGAGGACGACGTCTTCTGCGGCCCCTCGATGGTTTTTACCAACGTGATCAATCCGCGCAGCCACGTTGTTCGCAGGCACGAATATCAGAAGACGCTCGTAAAGCGTGGCGCCTCTTTGGGAGCGAACTCTACGATTGTGTGCGGGACTACGATTGGACGCTACGCGTTCATTGCTGCGGGTGCTGTAGTAACCCACGATATTCCAGACTACGCACTGGTCATGGGCGTGCCGGGAAAACAGGCGGGATGGATGTGCGCCTGTGGTGTTCGCCTGCAAGACGGCAAATCGACGCCGAAATGCACCGCCTGCGGCAAGGAATACAGCATCGAGGGCGCCACCTGCCGCGAGGTTGAGGCGGAAGGTGTTTCACCTTTAAATTTGGTGTCGACGGGGATCAATGTTTGAACGGGCCGTTTTTGCCCCTCCTTATGCAATGGGAGGGTTACTCAAGTGAGCGCTTCAAGTCACATAGGTTCCGGAGTATGTGTTCTGGACACCAGGCGCGAACCTGAGCCAGCCGCGTGTTCATCGCGACCCCCTTTTGTCTCGGTTGTGATGCCGATGCGAAACGAGGGCGAGTTGCTCGAGCCTTGTTTGCTCTCGTTGTTGGCTCAATCGTATCCGGGCGATTACTTTGAAATCCTTGTTGTAGACGGCCGGTCTTCCGACGGTTCGCGCGAAGTCGTCGAGAAGTTAACACAAGCCCGGGTGAAACTTGTCCTGCTCGATAATCCGGCCCAGCACACTCCGTCTGCCATGAACACCGGCATTCGCGCGGCGCGTGGCTCCATCATCGTTATCGCTGGAGCACATTCTATTTATCCTCGGCGGTTCATCGAGAATTGCGTGGCGTGGCTGGAAAAAAGTGCTGCCGATGTGGTAGGCGGACCGGTAAAGACGGCGGCATCGTCAAAAGCATTCGGCGCGCAGTTGGCGTGCGCGATTTTGTCAAGCCCGTTTGGCGTGGGGAATTCGCATTTTCGTACGAGCGTTCAGGAAGGATACGTCGACAC
>DATEHB010000221.1:0-9733 GCA_035279805.1 Candidatus Acidiferrales bacterium | reverse complement strand
ATGAAGCGAAATTCGAGTCAGGAGTGAAAGCAGAATGAGCCGCCTATACGAAGCCTTGCGCAAGTCCGAAGTCGAAAATCAGCAGAAGGGCATAGTGGTTACGGAAGCGCCTCAACAGCAAGCAGCCGAGCCATTCAACACAACCGCGGTGGGCTCCAACGAGATGGACAGCGCCGTCACGGTGCATGCGCAGGTGGCGCCCACGTCTCACCTGGTGGCGATGACCGAGCCGCAGAGCCTTGCCGCGGAAAAGTTCCGCGTGCTGGTGACACGCCTGAATAATATTCGTTCGGAGCGGGAATTGAAATCGATGCAAGTGACGAGCGGCGTGGTGGACGAAGGCAAAACCCTCGTCGCGGCCAATCTTGCGGTGACACTGGCTCGGCACTCACAGAGCCGGGTCTTGCTGATCGAAGGCGACCTTCACAACCCAGCTCTTCACTCGCTCTTTGGGCTAAGCCATTTAAAAGGCCTGAATCATTGGTGGAACGACGCGAATGCCTTGATCAGTAACTATATTTACCGCGTCGATGACATGCCGCTGTGGTATTTGCCGGCGGGCGCCCGCTTCGACCAGCCGGCCGATGTGCTCCAATCGGGGAGGTTCAGCGAGGCGTTTGCGCAGATTGCAAGTTCATTCGACTGGATTGTGGTCGATTCCACGCCTCTCCTACCGATGGCCGATCCAAACATTTGGAACAGGCTAGTCGATGGGACATTACTCGTGGTCCGTGAAGGAGTGGCGCCCATTAAAGCGCTGAAGAAAGGGCTGGCGAGCCTGGACAATCCGAAATTAATCGGAGTGGTGCTTAACGGAGCCACGGAATTCGACCGGGTTAATTATTACGACCAATATTACGCAGCCGCGGCACGACGGACAAATGGCAGCTCTCCGGCAAAGGAGAGAAATTCGGAGGGCCGTGAGTGATTCGTTTTCTCAACGCCTATTTTCCAACACGAACGCTGTTCTTGGGAATCTCCGAGGCGTTTCTGGTGGCGCTGGCGTTCGTAGCAGCAACCGTCGCGCGGCTCGGAACCAGCGACGCGACCGTGATGTTGAATTACGAGCAGGGATTTCTGAAGATTCTGGTGGTCGCGAGCGTTTTCATAATATGCATGTACTATTTCGATTTGTACGATTCCCTGGTACTCAGCAACCGGCGGGAAGTGCTCACGCGACTGGTGCAAGTGCTGGGAACAGTGTGTATTTTACTGGCGCTTCTTTATTACGCCTTCCCTAAGCTGCAGCTCGGACGCGGAATCTTTCTGATCGGCTTTTTTCTCGTCGCGCTGTTTGTATTTTTGTGGCGGCGGCTTTTTCTGCTCGTGAATACCATGCCTCGATTTGCTGAGAGGGCGCTGATCCTCGGAGACGGCCCCCTGGCAAAACCTCTTGTCGAAGAAATTGAATCGCGATCGGAGCTGGGCGTACGAATTGTCGGCCAACTTCGACATCTTGAAAATAGCAAGGATGTCCCGCTTTCAGAAGCGGAACAGTTCGACCAGCTATCCCGCCAGATCGAAGCCTACCGCGCGAGCCGGGTAATTATTGCCATGGGCGAACGCCGAGGACGATTGCCGGTGGAAGCTCTCCTCCGATTGAAAAGCCGAGGGGTAAGGATTCAGGACGGCGCTGAAGTTTTCGAGGCGATTACAGGAAAGGTTCCGATTGAGTCGCTGCGTCTGAGCTGGCTGCTTTTTTCAACAGGATTTCACGTTTCAAGACCATTGCTGGTGTATAAGCGGGCTTTTTCGTTCCTGATTTCGTCGGTTTGCTTTCTGATAACGACGCCCATCATGGCGTTGGTGTTCATTGCCATTCGCCTCGACTCGCCGGGGCCGGCAATCTTTAGGCAGGAGCGCGTTGGCGAAGGCGGAAAGCCTTTTACGCTTTTTAAGTTCCGCACCATGGTGGATGGAGCAGGCCGCGAGAACAACCACAGGCCAGCGGAAAAAACGGATGACCGCTTCACGCGTGTGGGCAAACTGCTGCGGCGGACCCGTCTCGACGAGCTGCCGCAATTAGCCAACATTCTGCGCGGCGATATGTACTTTGTGGGTCCGCGCCCATTCGTTCCCGACCAAGAGCAGGAGTGCCTGGAAAAGATTCCCTATTACCGGCAGCGGTGGGCCGTGAAGCCTGGCGCGACGGGCTGGGCGCAGATCAATCGCGGCTACTGCGTCACAATCGACGACAATACCGAAAAACTGGCGTTTGACCTGTTTTACATTAAGAACATTTCCCTGGGCCTCGACCTGCTGATCATGTTTCAAACGATTAAAATTCTGCTGTTGGGCCGTGGCTCCCGATGATCCGCCTGTGGCAGATGCTTTTTTGGACAAGTGTGGCCTGGCTGGCTTATGTGTATACCGGTTATCCATTCTGTCTCTGGCTGCTCGGCTTCTGGCGCAAATTCGAACTGAAAATGCATGATGATTATCGGCCAAAGGTATCGGTATTGATTTCGGCGCGGAACGAAGAGAAGGACATTGCGTGGAAAGTCAGCGAGACGCTTGGATGGAATTATCCGCCGGATCGTCTCGAGCTGATCATCGCCTCGGACGCATCCGATGATCGAACGGACGAAATTCTGAGCAGTTACAAAGACTCCCGGCTCAGATACGTTCGAATGGAAAACCGGGTAGGCAAGAACGAGGCGTTGAACCGGCTTTCGCGGCTGGCGAAGGGCGAGTTGCTTCTTTTCTCCGACGCGAATTCTCACATTGGGAAAGATTGTTTGGCCAGCATGGTCCGGTATTTTTCTGATGCACGGGTCGGCTGTGTGACGGGGACCGAGCACACGCAGCCCGAGGAACAGGAGTCCGCTGTTGGCTCTGGAACGCGAGCCTATCTCGATTACGAATTGACAGTCACCGGTCTGGAAAGCCGGATCGGGTCAGTGATTGTTTGCGACGGCGCTTTGTTTGCGATTCGCGCTTCGTTATTCCATGAGCTGCAGCCAGATCTTGCCAATGATCTCGAATTGCCATTTTGGATTGGGCGTGAATCGCACGCGCTGCTGTGCGATCCGACGGCACGGGCGCTGGAAAAAGCCATGCGCTCTCCTCGCGAAGAATTCAACCGCAAGAGACGCATCTGCGGGCAAGGTGTTCTGGGATTTTGGCGGCTGCGACGGTGCCTTCGAGGCATTCGTGCGTGGCAGTTTTTGTCGCGAAAGGTGCTGCGCTGGTTAACGCTGGTTCCAATGGCAGGAATCTTGCTGTCGACTGCCGTTCTTTGGCGGCATCCCTTTTTTGCGCTGCTGCTGCTGGCTCAGATGGTTTTTTATGCTCTGGCATTGATCGGCTGGCGTCTCAGTTCAAAGGGAACGAGCAGCTCGATTCTGACAATGCCCTTTTACTTTCTGCTCGTTAACCTGGCCGCAGTTATTGGAGTTTTTCAGGCTTGCACGGGTCGGCGCTTTGCCGTTTGGGAAGTTGCGGTGTTGTCGCGCGGCCAGGAAAACGCCTGACAGCCTGGACTGAGTTTTTTTCAGGAGACCTGGCACCATTTTGGCAATTTCGAGGCTGTAACCAAAGTCCATGCCATGAAATGCGTGTTCTCCATCGACGTCGAAGATTGGTTCCACATCCTGGACCTGCCGACAACTCCTGATGTGGCCGAGTGGGCCGCTCTGCCCTCGTGCGTCGAACGGAATTTTATGCGACTGCTCGAAATATTTGAGCAACGCGACACGCGCGTGACCTGTTTTTTTCTCGGGTGGATAGGTGAACGCTTCCCTAATTTGGTGAAGGAGGCTGTGCGGCAGGGGCACGAGATCGCATCGCATGGCTACGCACACCGGCTGGTTTACCAGACCACACCCGAATCATTTTATGAGGATGCGGTGCGTTCCAAGGAAATCCTTGAGGACATATCGGGCCGGGCAGTGTGGGGCTACCGATCGGCGGGATTTTCCGTGACGCATGAAACCGAATGGTTTTTCGACAAGCTGATAGAGGCGGGGTACATCTATGACTCGTCGGTGTTTCCCGCGCCTCGCGGACACGGGGGAATGTCCGGCGGGAAAAGGTCACCGTATTGGATTGAGCGCCCATCAGGGGAACTCTTCGAATTCCCCGTAAGTGTGGCGGATGTTTTCGGAAAAGCATGGTGTTTTTTTGGCGGTGGCTACCTCCGATTTTTCCCGTACCCAGTGATTCGGATGATGACGCGAAGAGTCTTGAAAGAATCGCGTCCGGTGATTTTTTATGTTCATCCCCGAGAAATTGATCCCAGCCATCCCCGGATGAGGATGAACTGGCAACGCAGGTTCAAATCCTACGTGAATTTGGAATCGACAATGCCGAAGATCGAGCGGCTCCTCAGCGAATTCCCAGTGACAAGCTTTGAACATCTTATCCGGAATGAAACGATAGGGGCCGGAACGCGTTCGGAGGTCATAAGGGGATTGCGAGAAATGGTTCCTATTCCGGCCGTGCGGTCGCATGCAGAGCTCACGCCGGCGACCTCAGGAAAAGTGTAATGGCTCAAGTTTCACAATTCGTGGACGCCCAAGACGCGACGATGAGTGGTGCGCCGGCGAAGTACATGTTCACATTCTGGAAGGGCAGAGTTGCAATCTATGGAGCGCTTAAGACGCTGGGCATCGGACCAGGTGACAGCGTGCTAGTTCCCGGCTATACGTGCGCAATGGTGCCGGGAGCCGTGATTTTCGCCGGAGCCAACCCAATCTACGCGGACATTGATCCGGAAACATACAGTCCGTCGCTCGGATCGTACTCAGATGCGTACGAGGCGAATTCCCGGAGCCGAATTAGAGCTTTGGTCCTGCAACATACGTACGGAATACCGGGGGACACGCTGCGGATCGCTGCGTGGGCTCGCGCTCAAAAAATGGCGATTATCGAAGATTGCGCGCACTCACTTGGAACGCGCTATTGCGATGACCGCGGCGTTTGGCAAGATGCCGGGAGCGCCGGAGATGTGGCGATTTTCAGCTCGCAATGGTCGAAACCGATTTCGACGGGATTGGGCGGGTGGCTTGTGACACAGGACAAAAGCCTGGCCGAGAAGATTGCGCGGTTTCGCGACCAGGACTGCTGCGACGCGTCGTTTCGAGAGCTTTCCTTGCTGGCTGGGCAACTCGTGCTACGAAAGCTTTTTTCTTCTCCAAGTCTTTATTGGACCGCTGCGAATGCGTTTCGCCGGCTGGCCGACATGGGAATCTTTGTCGGCACAAATGACGGCGGGGAATTTGAAGGGAAAATGCCGGAACGGTACGCGAAACGGATGTCCCGACTTCAAGAACGGCTGCTGAGGAAACGATTGGCAACGAAGGCCCTGGTCGCGCGGCGGCGAAATCTGAAGTTAGCGTATGACGAGGCGCTGGGCTCCAGCGGGCTTCCAGTTCTTCGCGTGATGGATAATGCCGATCCTGTGCTGCTTCGTTATCCGGTGCGCGTTAGGAATAAGGAGCAGGTACTCGAGAGAGCGCGGCAGCGGCGTATCGAACTGGGGGATTGGTTCAATCACCCGCTGCATCCGCGTGAAGCGAAGGCGGAAGCTTTTGGATATCGTTCCGGTCTTTGTTTGGAAGGCGAACGAGCTGCGGAAGAGGTTGTCAATCTGCCGCTCACCGAACGAACCACGGAAGAAACTGCTCGCAAGGCCGTGAGTTTTCTGAAGCAGGTGGCCGAAATATGAGCCCGATGGCGCAACCCGTATTGCCGGATGTGGAGATGCAGCAGCAGAAGCCGTTGAGCGTATTCGTGCTGATTGACGCTCTGGGATGGAAATACGTGGAAGGGCGGGATTTTCTGACTGACGCGTTGCCGTTTCGGCAGCCGTTGAGGACGGTCCTCGGGTTCAGCTCTGGCGCTATTCCCGCGATGCTCACCGGAGTGCCGCCGGCCGTGAATGGTCACTGGAATCTTTTCTATTACGATCCAAAGAACTCACCATTCAAGTGGTTCCGTCCTTTCCTGTTCCTTCCTGACTGGCTGTTGGATCAGAGAGTCACGCGAAAAATTCTGAAGGAGACCGGAAAGCGCCTGCTGGGGCTGGGGCCATTGTTTGACTGCAGTGTGTCGCCGCGACTGCTGCCTTATTTCAATTGGGTCGAACGGCGAAATATCTATGACCGAGGCGGGATCACGGGTGCTCCCTCCATTTTTGATCAGCTTCACGACAACCGTACTCCATATCGTGTTTACACGTATCACCATTCGACGGACGCGGAGATTCTCCGCCAGGCAGAGGAAGATATTCGAGGGCGGTGTGCCTCCTTTTATTTTGTGTACTTAAGCGAAATGGATATGTTCCTCCATATGAATTGCGGCAATCCGCAAAAGGTGGAAGAACGGCTGCGCTGGTATGACGAGGGGCTGCGAAGGATTTTTGACGCGGCGCGGCAAGTGAACGCTGACGCTACTTTCACGATCAGTTCTGATCACGGAATGACTCCGGTAAGCCAAAACTATGACTTGGCAAAACGCTTTGAAGAGTCCACGCTGCGCATGCCGGAGGATTATCTGGCGGTTTTCGACTCGACGATGGCGCGATTCTGGTTTTTCAATGAGCATGCGCGCACGGAAGTTCTCGGCATCCTTGAGCGAGTTTCCTGCGGACATGTGCTGTCCGACGCCGAGCTCAAGCAGTTTGGCGTTTTGTTCCCGGATCGAAGATTCGGGGAAGTCGTTTTTCTTCTCGATCCCGGATGGTTATTCTCCCGGAGCGATTTCAATGGCTCCAGTTGGAAACCAGTTGGAATGCACGGATACCATCCGGGGGATCCATACTCCGACGGAGTGTTTTTGAGCAACAAGCAGCCGGACTTCGCGATCCATTCAGTGCAAGACGTTCACCGATGGATGCGGGAAACCAGCCAGCCCAAGCCGGTATGAGAACCAAGCCAATCGCGGTGTTACTTTTCACAAATTCGACCGTCCGCGCCGGCGTGGAGGAGCACATTCTGGAATTGCTTCGCGGCCTGGATCGGAAGAATTTTCGGCTTTATCTTGCGTGCCCTGCCGAGCTCTTGCAGAAGTACGGAGACGATATCCCGAAAGATGTTCAAACAGCTCCAATTATGGTCGATCACGTCTCAGACTTCCACGGCGCTATGCAATTGGCGCGGATGTTGCGGCGTCATAAGATCGATATACTTCACTCGCACCAGTTCAACGCAAGTTTCTATGCATCGCCCATCGGGTGGCTCTGCCGCGTGCCTGTGATCATTGAGACTTCACATAGCTCTGAGGGGTGGAGGAAGGGTTGGCTAAAGTCGAAATACATCGTTGACCGTTTGGCGGAATACTTCGTGGATTATTACATCGCAGTGTCTCACGCGTGCGGCGATTTTCTAGCCAAACGGAAAAGGCTTTCAGCGAGCAAGATTCGTGTGATTCTGAACGGCTGCAACCTCGACAAGTACGACCCCGTGCGGCCGGTTCCCTCGAATCTGCGGCAGACGCTCGGATTCGGGGAATACGATCCCATTCTGGTCGCCCTGGCACGCTTAGAGCCACAAAAGGGCCACCATATTTTATTGGATGCCATGCCCTTGGTGCTTCGAGAGTTTTCAACAGCCCGTCTGGTGTGCGTCGGTGACGGCGTTCTGCGGGAGGCACTCGAAAAACAGACGGACTCGTTGGGTGTTAGGGAGGCAGTTCGCTTTGTAGGCTATCAATCGAATGTTCCCGACTGGCTCGCGCTTGCCGACTTCACTGTTCTCTCTTCCTATTACGAAGGGCTTCCGCTCGTCGCCATCGAATCACTTGCGGCGGGCAGAACAATGGTAGCGACAGCGGTGGATGGAACGCCTGACGTTATCATCAACGGAGAAACGGGATTAACAGTGCCGCCGGGCGACTCCAGGCGAATGGCCGAAGCGATTTGCACGTTGCTAGGCAATCCGGCTTTGCGACAAACATTGGCTCAGACAGGGCGCCGGCACGTTCTCACCTCTTTTAGTTCCCAGAGATTTGTCCAGGACACCGCACGACTTTACCTCGACGCCTGGGACCGCCGCCTCGGGCACGCCGTGGCTCCCACGATCGAGGAGACTGGGCAATTGGCAGACCGGCCGTAACGCTCGGCTCTACGACAATTGACCTCATCGCCGTTCTGCCGCTGGCGCTGACTTGAAAGACAGAGAATTTGGCGGCAAAGGATCTCATCTTGAATGGCGTTCAATCTGAGTCTTCAACTCCGTTATCGCGCGATTCCTCAGGCGCCCGCTCGGAAAGCGATGCGGCAAAACAAGCAATCGGCCGCCAGATCGTAGAACAATGTCTCTCCACCTATGGAAACCGGCTTCGCGCAATTGTGCTAGCGGGAAGCCTGGCAAGAAACGAAGCGACTTTTGTTCGCGCCGGGAAGGGATTGAAGCTATTAGGGGATGCCGACTGCTTTCTTGTTTTTCAAGACAACGCCTCTCTACCTTCCGACTCGGAAACACCTTCCTTGGAACAGAAGATCGAGGGACGTCTGGCGGAGAAAGGCTTGAGTGGAAAGATTGGACTCTCCGCCGTCACGCCTCGATTTTTAAAAAGTCTTACCGCGCTGATCTCCACATTTGAGCTGCGAAACACCGGCCAGGTCTTGTGGGGCGAAGCCAATATCTTGTCGCTGATACCTGATTTTTCTGAAGGCGCGATAACGCGAGAAGACGCGTGGCGAATGCTGTGCAACCGCATGATAGAACAGTTAGCTTTCGCCGGTGACCTTTCGAACGCGAGCACAGAGCTGCCGCCCAAATTGCACTATGCCACGGTGAAATTGTTTCTCGACATGGCCACGTCTTATCTGGTTTTTGCGGGACATTATGCACCAAGCTTTCGGGAGCGCTCGAAGAGGCTGTCGGCGCTCGCCGAGCCGTCGCCTGACAACGGTCCTTTTCCTCTTAAGAAATTCGCCGCGCGCGTTGCCGAGTGCACTCGCTGGAAAGTCTCCGGCGAAGAGGGGGATCGCGATAGGCGCGCCGAACTTTGGCATGAGGCAATCAACTACATGCGCCGCCTCTGGCGATGGGAGATGATTCAGTTGACAGGATCACGAGGCGAAATGACGATTGCAGCCCTTTCCGAACGCCTTTCAAGAAAGCAGACCCCCGAGCAGCGGCTGCGCGGATGGCTATCGGTGGCAAAACGACGGGGCTTCCTTAGGTCCTGGAGATGTTGGCCTCGTTGGGCGCGTTTGAGCTTTACCTCGACGCCGCGATATCTGATCTACAGGGCTGCGGCGGAAATTGCATTTCGGCTGCCCTGCCTGATAAAGCACTCCGGCCAGCCACCCCGCCTTGATGTGGATTGGCGCAGCGTTCACGCGCTATTGCCGGAACATGTGCAACGCTCCCGGTCAAGGGAAGCTTTGCTCTGGCGCGAGATTGTTGAAGATATTATGTGGAACTATTCGGAGTTCCTGCTGGGTACGCGCGCTTGATGTAGTCCGATTTCATATCAGAAAGGCGATATACAATAGATCCGACATGAATGAACGAAAAAAGAGCCGAGTGATTCTTCGAGGGACGCAGCCCGGCGGGATTTCCAAAGCCGTGCGCGAGTGCATGGAATTTTGCGAGTGGCAGCGCTGGGTGCCGCGCAACGGCATGGTGGTCCTGAAGCCAAATCTCTGTACAGCGGTGCCGGAACAGATAGAATCGTCCAACACGAAGCTCGCCGTAACTGCTGCTGTTTGTGAAGTTTTGCTCGAGCGAACGAATCGAATCTCCGTGGTAGAAGCTGACCACATTCGTCAGACGACGGAGCA
>DATEHB010000220.1:0-3820 GCA_035279805.1 Candidatus Acidiferrales bacterium | reverse complement strand
CGGCGGGCAGGGATGTAGCAAGCGGCGGCCGAGATCGCAACCACAAGAAGCACCACGCTCGTAAACGTCAGTGGATCAGTGGGCCGTACGTCAAAAAGCATGCTGGCCAAAAATCGCGTCAGCACTACGGACGCGAGTACACCCGCAATTACGCCGCATGCTACCCACACCATGGCCTGACGAAGCAACAATCCGAGCAGTTCATAACGCTGAGCGCCGAGGGCAACGCGTATACCAATCTCACGGGTGCGTTGCGCAGCACTATACGCCGTGACGCCGTAGACTCCTACAAGCGAGAGCGCCAGCGCAATTGCAGCAAAAGCTCCGATAAGGATCAATGCGAATCTCCGGTCTTGCACGGAAAGCTCGACGTAATTTTCCAGCGGCGCGATATGCGAGATTGGCTGCGATGAATCAAGGGAGTGAATGGCTTGTTGCGCTACCGACGAAATGCCGAGTGGAGCCCCCACAGTGCGAATGACAAAAACCATCTGGGTATCAGGAAATGGCCATTGTTGATGAGGCACATACACCTGCATGTCGGGGGCCGCGTCCAGGCCAATGTGATGCACATCTCCCGTGATTCCCACGACCGTCCACCACGGCTGATCCACTCCGCCGAGCTTTACGCGCTTGCCTATGGGATCTTCGCCGGGCCACATGCGGTGCGCTGTGGTTTCACTGACTAACAGGACTTGAGGCGCTTTTGCTGTGTCGGCCGCAGAAATATCGCGACCACGAAGCAAGGGAATATGCATGGTTTCGAGGAATCCTGGGGTAATGCAGTAGCGTTCGGCACTAGGGTCTTCTTCGGGGTTGGGATGGATTTTACCTTCGACGTGGAAGCCATACTTATCGACGTTCCCCGCTAAGGGAATTTGGCTAGCCGCCGCAGCAGATTGTACGCCGGGAAGTGCGCTAAGACGGTCGACGGCATAAGCAAAATACTGACGCACGATATTGTTATCGTTGAAACGTTGACCGATAGCAGAAGTTTGCATGGTCAGAACGTTGACGGGCTCGAATCCCGGAGAAACAGCGAGCAAACGGCTCAAGCTCCTCACAAGAAGTCCCGTGCCGATCAGAAGAGTGAGGGACAGAGCGACTTCCGACATGACCAGCAGACCGCGCAAACGGCGACTGGCGACTTTCCCTCCAACGCGTACACCGTCCTTCAACGACTCTTGTGCATCAGTTCTCGACAACTGTAGGGCCGGTGCAAGGCCAGCGGCGATAACAGTGGATAGGCCGACTGCAGCCGTGAACAACAAGACGCGCCAATCGAGATGCACTTGGTCGAGACGGGGCAGATCCCCGGCGCCGATGACAGCCAACACTTTGGGTGTCCAAAACGCAGGGATGATCCCCGCCGCAGCGCCCAGCAGGCCGAGGACACAGTTTTCCGCGAGAAGCTGACGAATAATCCTGCCACGTGTCGCGCCGATGGCGGCGCGTATGGCAACTTCTCGCTCACGATTGGTGGCGCGGGCAAGGAGCAGATTTGCAAGGTTTGCGCACGCCACGAGCAACACGAATGAAACGACTACAAACAGAATGTATAACTGCGAGCTGGCCGGGCCGAGCAGTTGGTTGTAAATGGGAGTGAGAATCACGCCGCTGTCGTCATATTCTTTCGGATATGCCTTGGAGAGCGCCGCAGAAATTGTATCCATCTCAGCGGTGGCCTGCGCGAGGGGGACGCTATCCCTAAGGCGCCCGATCGCCACTAGGTGATGGCAAGTGCGGCATGCCCAGGGCTGCGAAATGTCGTAACCGAGCACGCGCCAGATTTCCACGGTGCCAGCGGGCGGGCCCTGGGTCATCAAGGACTGATAGCTGGCGGGCAAGACACCCGCAACAATGTATTGGCCGCCGCCTATCTCGATGGGCTTGCCAATAATGGTAGGGTCCGAGTTGAATTTGTTGTGCCACAAGGAGTGGCTGAGCATCACCACTTTATTGGTCTTGGGAGTATCCTCTTCAGGAATGAAATCGCTTCCGATTTCTGGTTTGATGCCGAGCGTGCGGAAATAATTACTGGTGACGCGAAGGCCGTTCAGTTCCTCGGGTCCGCCGACTTGCAGGACGGGTTGCCAAGAACTGTAAACAGCAAGCTGCTCGAAACTCTTACTCTGCGTCTTCCAGTCTAGGTACGTAGCATAACCGACATTATCGGGGGATCCGTCACGGTCTTTTTCCCAAACGATCGTGAGGCGATCCGGATTACGGTACGGGAGCGGCCGCAGCAGAACACCATTGACCAAGCTGAAAATCGTGGTGTTCGCGCCGATGCCGAGGGCAAGAGTGAGGATAGCCACTGCCGTGAAACCGGGACTGCGGCGCAATTGGCGCAGGCCGTAATGCAAGTCCTGCCAGAGAGAATCAAGAAACATGTGCGCGTCGGCGGCAATTACTCGCTCTTTCATCGCAGGACGGCTGCCAAATCGCAGCACTGCCTGCCGTCGCGCCTCTTGCGGCGACATCCCGGCCGCCATATTGTCCGCCGTGCGCATTTCGATGTGCGAGCGCAGTTCCGCCTCGATCTCTTGATCCAGCTTCGAACGATGAAACAGATTCGCGATTCGCCGAAGAATGGACATAACTCACCCTTGCGCGTACCGCAACACCGCGCGCACGCCTTTCACTACCTGTTCGAAACTCTCTTCGGCCTTGCGCAATTCCTTCTGGCCCGCAGCCGTCAGCCGGTAGTATTTCGCTTTGCGATTCGTGTCCGTTAGCTTCCACTCCGAGCGAATCCATCCGCTCTGCTCCATCCGGTGCAGCGCGGGATAGAGCGAACCCTCCTCGACGGACAGCAGCTCGTCGGCTGCTCGCTGGATGTGCAGCACGATTCCGTAACCGTGCAGCTCCCCCATCTGCGAAAGAGTTTTCAGTGTCAGCAGGTCCAGACTTCCCTGAAGATCGTTTTTCGCCATACGTTGGCTCGTCGTGGGGGCGCACCCCTAGACAACTCAGCCTGATACCAATTACGCCTAGAATGCTAGGTGTGTCAAGGATTTTGTGAATTGCCGGACGTCCATGATTGAAACGTATCCACTCGAGAGGGCAGCAGAGGCGTACGCGCGGATGATGAGCGCGACGCGCGTTTAGCGTGGTGCTGATGATGTGAAGGCTGAGGTTGCCGAAGAGCAAGCTGCCACGATACGTTTCGCGCGACGCAAGCAGCGTGGCTACGAAGGCTGAGCGCCGCCCGCAGAAATCGGCATGGCGACCAAAAAGGAAAAATGCAACAGCAGATTCTTCGAAGACCCAACGTTCCGTCGGGTCCACTCGGAATGACAACGTGAGGGCGTTCGCGCGGAGCGAGCGGGAATCTTCGTCTCTCAGGGTAAACAAGCCCCGCCCCTACGAACACCCACCCACGCTCAAAAAGCGAGCATGGGAGCATTGGCTGGCGGAACGATTGGGTGAAGCGCGCCGCCGAAAGCTGATTCACCGCGAAAGTTTCAGAGCTTCGGCCCTCCGCCACTCTGACGCACACGCGGTGCTCCCAGCACTGACGGCAGGAGTGTCGCTGGACAAAGCCTTCGCTCGCATCGAGAGACACCCGGCGGCGTTCCGCGACAGCAGAGTCCCGCGCGCTCTCTGCATTGAGTTAACTACGGCGCTAAAACTCCACATCTGTCCCGTCATGCTTCCGTCCGTGTGTGTTAGCTTTTTCCAAGAAGGCTGGCCGCATCGAGGTAACAAATGGGAATCGTAGGCGTGGGCGTGCTGGTGGGATGCGTGGTGGTGATATTCGTTGGGATTATTTATTGGGCGGTGGCGATTCAGCCGCGGAGGGAGCGCGCGGAGGCGG
>DATEHB010000219.1:0-10140 GCA_035279805.1 Candidatus Acidiferrales bacterium | reverse complement strand
GGATCGTTGAAAATCGAATCGGCGCTGACGGACATGGCACCGGCGGTGTCGCCGTGATAAGCGTGCTCAAGCGCGACGATGGATTGCTTTTTCGGACGTCCCGAATTCTGCCAGTACTGCACGGCGATTTTCAGCGCGACTTCAACGGCGGTCGAGCCGTCATCAGAAAAGAAAATATGCTCCAGCTCGCGCGGCAGGATTTTTCGCAGGCGCAGCGAAAGCTCCTCAACGCCGTCGTGCGTGAAGCCGGCGAGCAGCACGTGATCGATCTTCGATGTCTGCTCGGCGATTGCGGACATGATTGCCGGATGACAATGACCGTGGAGATTTACCCACCACGAGGAAACCGCGTCAATGAATCGACGGCCGTCCGCGGTATAAATGTAGACGCCCTGCGCTTTTGTGATGCGCAGCGGAGGAGGGTCGAGCCCCTCTTGCGTGAAGGGATGCCAGACGCGCAGGGTCGAACTCATGTGAGAAAAACCTTCAGGTCGAACTTTGCGCGAAACACACGAACGAGCGCAGCGCGATTTATTTTTGCGAGCACGGGAACCGCGCCAACAACTTCAATTTCGCCATAGTGTTCAACCGCCGCGCGATTTTCTCGATTGGCCTTTCCCACCATGACTACTCCGCGAAGATCGAGGCGCGCGGCGCGCAGCGCTGCGATCGAGAGCAGCGTGTGGTTGATCGTGCCCAGTGAAGTTCGCGTGACAAGAAGAACAGGGAGATCGAGATGCGCCATCAGATTCGTCATGAGCTCGGTGCTGTTGACCGGCACCAGCGCTCCGCCGGCGCCCTCGACAATTAACTTTTGCGAATGCGCGAGGCGCGGCAATTTGATTTTTCGCAGGTCGATGCGCGTTCCCGCTAACCGCGCCGCCAGATGCGGCGAGACCGGAGGCGCAAAGCGGTATGCTTCCGGCAGCGTGCGATTTTTCGGCAGCCGCGCGATGCGCATCACTGTCGCGCGATCCGTGCCGTCGCGCACGCCGGTTTGAATCGGCTTCCAGTAAATTCCGTCCAGTGCGGCGCAAAGCAGCGCGGAGACGACAGTCTTGCCGACGTTTGTGTCCGTGCCGGTGATAAAAAAGCGGCTAGGCATGGACTTCACGCCGGCACTGACACCACGCACTACCTCCCTCAGGGGCTAAAGCCCGCAAGGTTTCGTAGCTTTTCGGCACGGCTGAAGCCGCGCCCTGACAATTCGTATTTATGATGCGGCTAGGCATGCGCGAGACTGGCCGTTGCGGGCGATGAAGCGTCGAGTGAATGCACCGCGGCGTCCATCGCACTGAGGAGACGGCGAATATTTTCAAGACTGATGCGGCTGGTGAGCGAAAGGCGGATGCGCGCGGTTCCCGCGGGAACCGTCGGCGGGCGAATGGCTCTGACCGCAAAACCCTCACTTTGCAACTGAGCCGCAACGCGCACGGCGGCTTCACTGCCACCGAGGATCACTGGAACAATTTGGGTGGAACTGGTCCCGCAGTTAAGCCTGGCGACGGATAATCCCTGGTGCAACGCCTCAGCAATTTCATTCAGATGCTTGCGGCGTGAATCTTCGTGGCGTGCGATTGCGAGTGCTGCGTGAATTTGCCGCGCCATGTAAGGAGGCGTCGCCGTGCTGAAAAGGAAAGTTCGCGCACGATTGATGAGGAAATCCTTGAGCCGCGCATCGCAGCAAACGAATGCGCCCACACTCGCGAGAGCTTTGCCACAAGGATAAATGCGGGCAAAGACTTCGCGCTCCTGTTTCAACTCCGCAACGACGCCGCGGCCTTCGGGCCCGCGAACGCCCAGCGCGTGCGCTTCGTCGACAATCAATTCCGCGCCATAATCGCGCGCGAGGCGCAACAGATCCTCGATGTTTGCGACGTCGCCTTCCATGCTGAAAATGCTTTCGGTGACAATCACTTTCGCGCCTGCACAGTGCGACTTTTCCCGAAGCGCGTTTTCGAGAAAGTGGATGTCGCCGTGGGGGTAAATAATTTTCTGTGCGCCGGAAAGCCGCATGCCGTCAATCAGGCTGGCGTGATTCAGCGCGTCGGAGAAAACAATGTCGCCCGAGCGCAAAATAGAGCTGAGAAGTCCCACGTTGGCGGCGTATCCCGAGCTGAAGTAAAGAGCCGCTTCCGTTCCCGCGAATTCCGCGAACTCGGATTCCAATTCCTGCCATTCGCGCGAATTCCCGGAGAGCAACCGCGAGCCTGTCGCGCCCATTTGAGTGGCCGATGCGACCGATTCGAGGACGGCCTGCTTGAGACGCGGATCGGTGGCGAGCCCCAGATAATCATTCGAACAGAAATTGATACCGTTGAGAATTTCGAGCGAGCGAAGCTGCGATTGCTCGCGCAGGTTGTGGAGTTCGACGGCGATGCGTTCCCGCAATTGAATTCTTTCCGCGTCAGCCATGCTGCATTGCCTTCATGCCGAGATCCTCAAGGAGCTCCATATCTTTGTCGACGGACGGATTCGGCGTGGTCAGAAGTTTTTCGCCGGTGAAAATAGAATTCGCGCCAGCAAGAAAACACAGCGCGACCGCCTCGCGCGAGAGTTTGTGGCGTCCGCCGGAAAGCCGGACGCGCGATGCCGGCATCAAAATGCGCGCGGTGGCAATGGCGCGAACCATGATCATGGGATCAAGTTCCGGCGAATTCGCGAGCGGAGTTCCCGGGACGCGCGCCAGCACGTTGATCGGCACGCTCTCAGGATGCGGATTCAAATTCGAAAGTTGATGCAGCAGCCCAACGCGGTCCTCGTCCGACTCGCCGATGCCGAGAATCCCGCCACAACAAACAGTGATTCCGGCCTTGCGCACGCGCGCAATGGTTTGCAGGCGATCTTCGTAGACGCGCGTGGTGATGATGCTGCCGTAAAATTCCGGCGAAGTGTCGAGATTGTGATTGTACGCCGTTAATCCGGCTTCTTTCAGCGCATTGGCCTGCGGTTCGGTGAGCATGCCAAGCGTGCAACAAACTTCCAGATCGAGCGCCGCTACTCCGCGGACCATTTCCAGAACATTGTCGAATTCCTTGCCTTCGGGAACATCGCGCCACGCAGCGCCCATGCAGAATCGCGTTGCGCCGTCAG
Source organism: Candidatus Acidiferrales bacterium (assembly GCA_035279805.1). Lineage (GTDB taxonomy): Bacteria > Acidobacteriota > Terriglobia > Acidiferrales > UBA7541 > DAHUXN01. The sequence goes on along the minus strand of DATEHB010000219.1, from coordinate 7,047 downwards.
CTTTTGCGCGTCTTGCTGATTCGAGGACTTCGGCCGACTCCATCAATTTTTGACGGGCGACGCCTGTCTTGTAATGTGCGCTCTGCGAGCAGTACGCGCAGTCCTCAGGGCACGCTCCCGTTTTGATCGAAAGCAGACGACAGAGCTGCACTTCCCCGGGCTTGTGAAATTCGCGGTGAACTGTCTGCGCCTGAAAAATCAACTCAGGAAGAGGCAGACTAAAAACGGTGCGAATTTCGCCGCGCGTCCAGTCATGGCGGATTTGCATGCAGCAATACCCTCGTTCACAATTTTGCAGACTTCATCCTCAGGCCAAAGCGATCAGATCGATTTCCACGCGAACATCGCGAGGAAGGCGCGCGACTTCGACGGTGGAACGCGCCGGCGCATTCGCGGGAAAAAAGCGCGCGTAGACTTCATTCATTTTCGCGAAATCGTTCATGTCCTTGAGAAAGACCGTGGTCTTCACGGCCTTGTCGAGCATCGAGCCGGCGGCTTCGACGATTCCCTTCAGATTTTGCAGCACGCGCTCGGTTTGCGCCGCAATGTCACCTTCCACAAGCTGGCTCGTCGCCGGATCGAAAGCCACCTGTCCGGAGATAAAAATAAATCCATTCGCGCGAACCGCCTGCGAATACGGGCCGATTGCTTTTGGGCCATGCTGCGTTGAAATTACTTCTTTCACATTTCCTCCCGTAAGTCAGTTTGCAGATTTATTTTCGATTGCGTAGCGTGCGCGGAATTCCGGCGGAATACCTTTCTGATCGAGCCACGTTGCGAAGACGCTCGACAAATCCTGATGACATTCCTGTTCGAGTGCGGCGCGAAGGTCCGTGTAGCCATATTCCTGCCCGCGCAAAGCATAGACCATGTGTGCGAGCGCGTGTTCAAGATTTTCGCGGCCACAGCGATCTTCCAGTGCGAAAAGAAAGAGCATGGACTTCGCGCCGCCGATTTCGCGCTGCTGCGCTGGATCACCCGGAATTAGAAATGCAATCGGCTTCTCGGTTGTTCCGACGTCCAACTGATCGAACCGCTTCAGCGATTGGCGAATCATGGCGTCACGCGCGGGCGGCGCGCCGGACTTTTCGTCAGCCAACAGCACTGCATAGGAGGCGAGCGAATCGCCCAGGAGCCACGCTTCAGTCCGCGGCGTTATCACATGCGCAAACCACGAAAGGGCCATGCGCTGTTCGAGTTTTTCCGGCAAAAGAGCGGACGAGAAGTCCTGCGACGGAGATGGAGGCCGGAAGAGAACGATTCCAGGAAGTGTGGTTGAGAATCTATCGAACGGCCTGGCATCGGAATTCTGATCGGCCGCTGGCGCCTGCAAAACGACGAGGGACCGGTCTGCTGCGCGGCGCATGCCGAAAGCCGCAACCAGGAAATTGCCGGTTGACGCGAGACTATTCGATGTTTTTTCAACGAGCGCGGGCGGGATGCGTTCAAATGTCCAAAACGAAATCGCGATTCCTGAGGCTGATATTTGTTGCTGTTGATACGCGCCCGCCGCGACAAACGGATCCGGGTCATTTTTTCGCAGGCGGAAACGAAATTCCGTTTCGTTCGCTGATTTGTGGGCGCCGCGCGATTCGCCGCTCGCTGTGGCGATGAAACCGGCAGGAACCCGAACGATGAGGTCGGATGGATCCGGCCGCACAATATCCTTCGCGAAAAGCGCTTTCGGCTCGAGCGGATCGGGAAACCACCCGGAATCATTTAAATAAAATGCGTTCGGACCAATGGACATGCGCGGGTCGGTCGCCGCCGTCGCGGCCAGGTCATAGCTGACGATGAGGGTGCGCCGGGCATTGCGTGGCCATGGCGTTGCAAAAGGGACGCGCCAAGTGGCCGGCCACGTCCCGGCGACGGCGCTTTCGCCAGCATCCGATTCCGGCGCTTCGGCGCGCTGGCGTTCGGGCGTGATTGTGCGAGAGTCGATTTCGACGCGAAGATTGCCGAGGCCAAATTGCTTTTGTCCTGGCAGCCCAAGGTCGATCGCATTGAGAAGCGTTTTGCCAACGTTCGCGAGGCGATATTCCGCCCGCACCGCGAGATGCGGCGGATTGCCAGGAACGAAACGGACTGTGATGGATTGCTTCTCGACCTGATAGCCGGGTGCGAGTGGAACAGCGCAACTTGAGAGACAAACAAGTGCAAAGGCGGCGGCGACGTTTCTGCCGATGCGTTGTAGAAAAGAGAAAGTCAAAGCAGGAAGATTCTACCGATGAATAAAACCGGTGGCTAGCGGCAAGTAACGCCCACCTACGAATAAAACGGCGGCGAGAAGTCAGCGGCCCGGATAGCGGCGCAGAATTTGGGCGTCAGACCAACCATGACGGCGGAGCCTGATAATTTCCTGCGCTTCGCTATCGGCAACGCCGCGACGAACGAGTTGCAGCAAAGTTCCCTCCCGCATTCCGGCGTTCTTGAAATTTGCGAGAGAAGCGCCGGAGAGCACCGATTCGCCGACGGCGCGGCGATGGGCAGCCTCCAAAATAATTTCGTCCGAGAGGCCCGCGAGACGCATGGCCTGCGCTTCGCCGGTCCAGAGGCCGATCTGATTGAGTTGCGCCAGCTCGATAATCGTGGACTCCTTTATGTTCGCGCGAAGCAATTGAGTGACATCGTCTCCGATGCGGAACTTCTGGTTGCGAGAATGCGCGAGGCGGACGAGCGCGACGCAACCATCATCGGAAAGTCCGCCCTGCTTGGCTGTAACGATTTCCGCGACTTCGGCGTCGGTGATTCCGAGCGATTTCAGGGATTGGATCGCGGAGAAGCTCAGGCCGACACCGTCGAGAGGAATTGTGTCTGTCGGCATCACATGATGGCATCCCGCGACAAAGAGAAGCGCGGCAGCGCACACAGGCAAGACGAACGTCAACGTTCGCGCGAAGCGACAGCGCGGAGAGAAGGGGCGTAGCATCGCAAGCCAATTGTAAACGCGGACAAGCCGAAGCGGGACAGCGAATGTCGGAAGCGACAACGCCGGGACACGTGCGAAAAAAAAGTCGCGGCGTGAATTTCAAATGTTCAAGTGTTGTAGATGCGTTCGATGTCGAAGATGCCGGGAATTTTCTTGATTTGGACGAGGATTTTTTCGAGCTGCTTGCGGTCGCGCACATCGAGAGCTATCTCAATCTTCGCGTGCAAATGCTCGCCGACGCTTTCGAGGTTCCGGATGTTGGCGTCGGTGGCGCTGATGGCGGCGGTGATTTCGGCGAGCATTCCGGGGCGATCTTCGGTGAGGATTCGGAGGCGGACGGGGAACGTAGCCGCCTCGGTTGGACCGGCCCACTCAGCGGCGATTCGGCGTTCTGTCTCGTAAAGAAGGTTCTGGACGTTGGGACAGGAAGTGGAATGCACGGCGACTCCCCGGCCGCGCGTGACGTAGCCGACGATGTCGTCACCAGGAATCGGATTGCAGCACTTGGCGCGATAGACCATCAGATCGTCGTGACCGCGAACCTGAATGGGCGCATTCTGCATTCCCAGGATGCGTTTGACGGTGGAAACGAGTTTCGGGGATTTCTCCTCGGTTGATTCCGCGAGCGGCTGGCCGGATGCTTTCGCCAAAACCTGGCGCGCGGACCATTTTCCGTAGCCCAAATCGGCGTGCAGATCTTCAATGCGTCCGCAGCCGTATTCGGAGGCGACGCGCTGCCAGTCTTCATCGGAGATTTTCTTGAGGCTCAAACCGCAGTTGCGCGCCTCACGTTCGAGCAGGCGGCGGCCGACGGTGGTGGCTTCCTGGCGTTCGTGGAGATTAATCCAGTGGCGGATCTTGCTGCGTCCACGGGAGGTTTGCACGAACTTGAGCCAATCGCGGCTGGGCCCGTGATTTTTCTGCGTCATGATTTCGACGACGTCGCCATTCGCGAGCACATGACGCAGCGGAACCATCTGGCCGTTCACTCTTGCCCCAACGCACTGGTGGCCGACTTCGGTGTGAATCAAATACGCAAAATCGACTGCAGTTGAACCGCGCGGCAGGACGACGACGCGTCCCTTGGGCGAAAACGTGTAGACCTCCTCCGTGTTGAGGTCAACTTTGAGCGTGGACAGGAATTCGCTGGGTTCTTCCATCTCCTGCACCCACTCGATTAACTGGCGCATCCAGACAACGCGGTGATCGTCGGAGTCCGATGCGGCGCGGCCGTCCTTGTACTTCCAGTGGGCAGCGACGCCCTGTTCGGCGATGCGGTGCATTTCCTGGGTGCGAATCTGGATTTCGAATGGCTGGCCGGAGTGAATGACTGTGGTGTGAAGCGACTGGTAAAGATTGGGGCGCGGCATGGCGATGTAATCCTTGAAGCGGCCCGGGACCGGACGCCAAATCTGATGCACAACGCCGAGAGCGGCGTAGCAGTTTTTGACCGTGTCCGTGATTACGCGGACGGCCATCAGATCGTAGACCTGATCGAGAGAGCGCTGCTGGCGCTGCATTTTCTGGTGCAGCGAGTACAGGCCTTTTGTGCGGCCCTCGACTTCGGCGGGAAGGCCGTTCTCGACCATTTTTTTGCGGATGGCGTCCTGAACTTCATTGAGGAATCTTTCCTGTACTTTTGTTTTTGCGGCGACTTTCTTTTGCAATTCGAGAAAAGCGGAAGGTTCAAGATAACGGAAGGCAAGATTTTCCAGTTCGCTGCGTATCAAACCCATGCCGAGACGGTTGGCGACGGGCGCATAGATATCGAGCGTTTCGCGGGCGATGCGTTCCTGGCGGTCGGGGGCAAGATACTCGAGCGTGCGCATGTTGTGAAGACGGTCGGCGAGCTTCACGAGAATGACGCGAACGTCATTGACCATGGCGAGGAGCATCTTGCGAACGTTTTCAGCCTGGCGGGCCTCAGGGGCGAGAAGGTCAATGCGGCTGATTTTCGTGGCGCCTTCGACGACACGAGCCACATCCGGACCGAACATCTCCGAAATTTGCTCGACGGGAATTCGAGTGTCTTCGACGACATCGTGAAGCAGAGCGGCGCAGAGGGTGGTGACGTCGAGTTTCATGTCGACGAGGATGTTGGCGACCGCGAGGGGGTGAGACAGATAGGGTTCGCCTGACTCGCGGCGTTGGAGACGATGTTGCTCGGAAGCGAAGTCGTAGGCGCGACGGAGGAGATCCATGTCGTCGCCGGGCCGATTGTGGCGCACCTTGTCCATCAGCTCGACGAAACGCAAATCGAGGACACGCTGGGCGGCTGGATTCGCGGCAGGTTTGCTTTCCGGACTCACGGTTAGGGCATTGTACGACGGAACGCCGGAAGTCAGCAATTACGCGAAGGGCGAAAAGGATGCAAGAGAAATTGGTGTTTCTTGCGGCAGGCCGCCACGGAGGGAAGCTTCGGCCTGCGGCCGACGGCCCATCTTCAGATGGGCCCTACAAAGGCGAGACGAGCAGGCGCGAAGGATAAGGCACAGGCAAAAGTGGAGGCACCCCTAGATCAAGAACGACGGGCGGCGTAAAGCCGCCCCTACAAAAAGGATCGTTATTGCGAGACGCCTGAATTGGGCGGGGCGGTCATTTGTTTTTGGTTAATTTCTTTGACCTTTTCGAGGAGGTCATCGGCCTGTTTTTCATCGGCCTGGCGCGCGTCAGGAGTCGTTTCCGTGTCGGCCTTCTCCCGAAGCAGAAGATTCAAGTAGGCCATGGCGTTGGCATAGTCCGGATTGAGCTGGATCGCGTGCTGAAGATTCTGCATACCGTCGTCGATGGTGGGCCCTGCTTCTTTAATAAATTGGTCGCGGATGGCCTGCGGCAGCGGGTCGAGTTCCCGCAGAGGCTTTTTGGCCTTTAGGTTGTAGTCCGAACGCAACTGCGCGTTGGCGCGGAAGGCGATCCAATAGTCAATGACGCCCACCCAGTAGTACGGCGTGGGGTCGCTCGGCTTTATCTTGATGTGCTGCTCATGGTAGGTCTTCGCTTCCTCCATCATCTGGCGATTGAAGGGCGTGCCGGCCATGTTGTAAAGCATGGAGCCAATGCCATCGATTGCGGTGAGATTATTGGGATCGTCCTGGAGGACTTCCTTGAATACCTGGATAGCCGACTCGCCGTTGCGCTTGTTCTCATCGGAGGGAGCGCCCGGAATGTACTGGCTGGCGTATGCCGTACCCAAATAGAGCCGGGCGTTCATCAATTTCGGATCGTTGGCCCGGGCATCCTTAAAATACTCGATGGCGCGGTCGAACTGTGCGTTCTTATAGGCCTCGACGCCTTTGTTGAGGTCGTCGCGGGCCTTGAGCTTCGCGCAGCCGGACGCCGCGAAAGCAGTCGCTACCGCCAACACGACAAAAAATGGACTGGCGGGGGATTTCCGTGCCATCCCTGGTTTCCTCCCTATACTCATCAAATTTGCGTGTCTTGCGACGAACTTCAGAGTCTGTGCGACAACTCAATACACGAGCCTCGACGGCTAAAGCCCGCCTGCATAGCGAAAACCGAAGCCGCTACTGGCCCGCTTCCATCTTAGCCGTAATCAGTCCCACGTTAGTGATGCCCGAACCGCGCATGATATCGATGGCGCGCGCTACATAAGTGAACTCCGCGTCATCGTCGCCCTTGACGAAGGCTGTTTTGTCGGCGCGAATCTTGAAAATATCGGATAGCCGCGAACCGAGATCATTCCACGTCGTCGGCGTTTGGTTGATCATTACGTTGCCGTCCGCACCGACGACGACAACGATTGTTCCAAGCGGATTGGACGGAAGTACTTTTTGACTCGCTGGCTGTGGGACACGGGTGTCCATGCCCGTTGGCGTGGTGGGCGTTATGGCCATGAAAATAATGATAAGCACAAGCAGCACGTCAATCAGCGGAACGATATTCGGCTCCGACATGGACGTGCCCCGTGTTCCGACTGCCATTCCCATTGCAATGCCCCCTAACTACTGACTCGCTTCCATCTTAGCCGTAATCAGTCCCACGTTAGTGATGCCCGAACCGCGCATGATATCGATGGCGCGCGCTACATAAGTGAACTCCGCGTCATCGTCGCCCTTCACGAAGGCTGTCTTGTCGGCGCGAATCTTGAAAATGTCCGA
>DATEHB010000218.1:0-8171 GCA_035279805.1 Candidatus Acidiferrales bacterium | reverse complement strand
CCGCATTCGCGAACTCTCCGCCGTGACGATTCGCGGCAATCACGACAAAGTCGCCTGCGGGCTCACCAGCGCCGAGGATTTCAATCCCATCGCACGCGCCGCCGTCCTTTGGACGCGCGAGCAGCTTCGGCCGGAAAATCGAGAGTACATCGAGAACCTTCCGGTCGGCCCCGTTTCAATCGACGGTTTTTCGCTGGTTCACGGCGCGCTGCGCGATGAGGACGAATACGTCGTCGCGCCGGCCCAGGCGCTCGATTCGTTGCTCGAAGCGCCTTCACCGCTGACTTTTTTCGGCCACACGCATTTGCAGGGAGGATTTTCACTCGCGGAAGACAACTCCATTCACGCGTTGCGCTTTAAGCCGGCCGATGGAGAACCATTTGCGAAATTGGAGCTAAAAAAAGGAACAAGCTACCTGTTGAATCCCGGTTCGGTGGGCCAGCCGCGCGATGGCGATCCGCGCGCCGGTTTCGCGATCGCGGATATAGGGCGCCGCGAAGTCGAATTCTGGCGCGTGCCCTATGAAGTAGAATCCGTGCAGCAGCGCATGGAGAAAGCCGGCCTTCCCGAACAGCTGATCTTGCGGCTTTCGTTCGGGCGCTAGAGCGATCTGTTCGCGGACGAATGTCGTGTGGCCGAAGGAGGCCGTTGGAACAGGAAGACAAGACCCGGCTCGGCGTTTCTTTCGGAGTGGGGCTTGTTATTGTCCTGCTGATCTTCGGCGCCTTCTATTTCGCCATTCGGTTCTCCAGCCAGTCGAAGCCAGTGGCAGAGCAGCCGCTTGCGTTTGGCCCCGCCGAACAGGCGTATGTCGCGGACCTTGATTTTGAGAATCTCGAAATGTCGGCCTTCGAGAATATGCTGCACCAGAAAGTGACCTACTTGAATGGCGACATTTCGAACAAAGGCACGCGGACGATTCGCGCCGCCGACGTCACGATCGAGTTCTACGATTCCACGCACAAAGCTCTGCTGCGCGAGACGCGGAGGATTGTCGGCAACGGCACGCGTCCGCTGGAAAGCGGCGAAACGCGTGATTTCCAGATTGGGTTTGAGACGCTGCCCGATGGCTGGGATCACAAGTTCCCGGCGATCCACGTGACCGGCCTCGATCTCGAATGAGTTTTGCGATTTCGTATTGCGAATTTGTTTGTCCCTTCCATGGATGAATGGAGCAATCTCGAGCAAGCTATCGAGCAGCTCACCGCTTCCGGCGCCGTTGAAGTTCACGAGGACGGCGAGTGGCTGGCGAGTCTCGGCGGATTCCGCAGCGAGGTCCGCCGCAAGGGCAAGCAGGCGTTGATCCATTTGTGGTCTTCTGAGAGCAACCTGGTCCGCACAATCACGCGCATTTCCGTATGCGAGCCTGCGCGCATTCAACTCGAAGTGCAGCGTTTCGGCCGCGCAAAGCCTGGTCGTTTGGAATTTTTGAGCGCAGCTACGCGGCGACCGGCGGCACGCGTTGGGCGCGAGCAGTTCCGCGCGCGGTTCGCCCGCATGCTCGCCGAACAGTTTCCCGACGCCCGGGTCGAGTCGCTTACGACGGCCGCTGATCTGAAGCGCTCATTTTCCGCGCTGCATACGCGCGGCGTGATGACGGAGGGACGATTGTCCTGGGCCATCATGGGCGTCGGGCCTGCCGAAAGCGCCGCGGCGGTTGAAGGAATTTTGAGCTTCGGGCTGCTGTGGCTGGATTCGACCCGCCAGCGTGCGGAACGCCGTGCCATCGAAGGTCTGCGATTATTTTTGCCCGAAGGGCAGTCCCGCGTAACGCTCGAACGTTCATACGCGCTGCGGCCCAATGTGGGGCTTGAAGTTTACGAGTTCAGCGAGCGGGACTGGCGCGTTCGGCTGAAAGAAGCGTCTGGTCGCGGAAACGTGGAGAGTTGGCTTACGCCGCGAAAGGAAATCGAGCTGACCCTGGCCGCGGCGCGCGATGCGGTGGAACACATCCGGTCGTTACTCCCAGACGAGCCTGAGGCCATCGAGACGTCTGTTCCGCCCGCAACTCGCGAAGTTTCTTTTCGCTTTCGCGGCCTCGAATTTGCCCGTTGGATTGACGGCCGCATTTATTTCGGCTTGGGCGACGATCGCCTGCTCCTTGCCAATGGGAATGCAAAACCATTGAAGAATCTTTTGCGCGAGCTTTCGCACAGGCGCAGTCCGATCGCATCCGACACGCGCGATCCGCTGTATCGAGGCGCTCCTGAGCGATGGCTGGAATCGGTGATCCGTGCTGACCCCGCGCGGCTCGATGCACGTCTCGATCCGCGGTATTTTTATTCGCAAGTGCCGGCGCTTGCGGCCGGAGAGCGCGGCGTGATTGATCTTTTGGGAGTGACGCGCCAAGGCCGCCTCGTCGTCATCGAATTGAAGGCATCTGAAGATTTGCATCTTCCGCTTCAGGCTGTCGATTATTGGCTGCGGGTTCGCCGCCACTTGGTTGAAGGTGATTTTCGCGCTTATGGATATTTCCCGGGAGTCGAGTTTCAGCCCGACCCGCCGCTTGTCTGGCTGGTCGCTCCGAGTCTGCGTTTTCATCCTGCCAATGAAATCGTCGCGCGCTACCTCCTGCCTGCTGTGCAAGTGAGTCGCATCGGCCTGAATGAGAATTGGCGGCGTGGTGTGCGTGTCACTTTCCGGCAATGATTTTTTTCGAAGTGTGGCGGGAAAAATTTAGGGAAGCGCCTTAGGTTGCCCCAAGCCACTTCCCGGGGTGTGTCCTAGAAGTGAATTACTTAGATAGATGCCAGTCGATTTGAAAGGTTGCACGAAACAGGAGAAGTCTGGACACGCATTGTCGGGAGAAAACTGTACACGTCCGTCGAATACGAAACGGAATTGTTCGCAGAAAAGGGGATTTTCAGTAGAAGAGGTACTTCCGCCACTTCTCGTCTTTGTGTCCGATCAGGCGCATGAGCTGCCGGGAAGTGTGCAGCGTGAATGGACGCGGGCGGCGGGCCAGAGTCAAACCAGCTTCCTCGGGAGTGCGGTCTCCCTTGCGGTTATTGCATTGGTAGCAGCAGGCCACCAGATTTTCCCACGACGAGCGTCCGCCACGCGAACGCGGCATCACGTGGTCCAGGGTCAAATCGGATGCTGAGAGCATTTGACCGCAAAATTGGCACGTATTGCGGTCTCGCAGCAGAATGTTTTTTCGCGAAAGCGCGCGGCTCTGCTGCGGAATGTGCCGGTAGCTGAGCAGCCGGATTACGGAAGGCACGGAGACGGACTTGCTCGTTGAATGAACTTCAGCGGTTTGCGTTTCCTCGGCCTGGGCGACGCCTTTGAGCATTAGCACCAGGGCGCGCCGCACCGCGGTAACGTTGATCGGCTCGAACGTTGCGTTCAGAACCAGCACCGGGGCTTGCATCAGCGCTGGGCGTCGCGCGGCCGCCGCATTGCCCGCCGAAATCAGAATCTTCGGTCTGGGCCTGAGCACATTCTTCGGTTTGAAGCGGTAGTCCATTTTCAGCTCGAACTGTCTCTCACTTCCGGTAATTAGATGCCGCCGGTCAGGCTCTGGTTCTTGGTTAATTCACCGGTCCTGCCGGAGAAGGCGCTGCCGCGCGAAACCACTCTCGCGACCGTAATTCCAGCCACGCTCTTTGCACCGGCCCGCTTAAGGGCCCGTGCGCATGCGTCGAGCGTCGCGCCCGTGGTAAATACATCATCTATCAGCAAGACGCGGAGGTTGTCAACTCGGGCGCCTTTTCGGAGTTCGTATGCGCCACGCACCGTTTGCCAACGCTCCCGCCGCGAGAGCAGCAATCGCGGTGGACGCGGCTTTGTTCTCACCAGCAGGTACGCACCCAATGGCAACTTCAGTTTTTTCGCAAGGGGACGTGCAATCAGCTCGGCCTGGTTATATCCGCGCTCGCGCTGGCGCGCCGGATGCAGGGGGACGGGAACGGCGACATCGGCAGCGAAGAGTATCGGTTCAGCGCGGACTCTTTCCTCCAGCCGGGCGGCAAACCAGCCTCCGAGTCGCGTCAGTTTTTCATATTTCAGCAGGCTAATGGCGCGCGACATTTGGTCGTTGTATTCGCCGTAGCTCCGCGCGTTATCAAAAGCGTAGGTGCTGCGCCGGCACGCGAAACACAAGGGCTCGGCCGCATCCGTCGCAACTACCGACAGAAACGGGCGCCCGCACGTCGCGCAACAGAGCCCTCGGAAGGGTGCGAGCGACGCGAGACATTCATTGCAAATGGGAAGCAGAGTGGCGTTCGTCAGAATGTGGCCGCAAATCTGGCAGGGTGCGGGAAACAGCACCGACGTAAGCGCTTCGAGCGTCTCGCGAAAGATCGCCACAGATATTTATCGGCGAGTAACGTATCGATTCTATACCACTTTGCGGGCGTGAAGGGAAGAACACAATCGCCGGCCAGCGGCCGAGGGACCTGAAAGTTTCGAGCCGGCAACGGGGAGCAACGCCCTTTATGTTTGTGTTTGGCGCGAATTGAACGCGGCAGCTACAGCAGCCCTTGTTCCTGCTTTTCCTGGCAGACGAGGCAGTAGCGCGTCCACGGCACGGCTTCCAGACGCTTCTGCTGGAGTTCCGTCTGGCATTGCGTGCACATGCCAAAGGTTCCTGTGCGAATGCGTGCCATCGCGTCATCGACCAGTTGCAGCAGGACGCGGTCGTTGTGCGTTTGGCCGAAGAGGAATTCCTTTGTGTAGGAGTTAGCGGCCTTGTCGGCAAGGTCCACCGTGGGATCCTCATCCGCCTCGCGGCCTTCCTGTCCGGTACGCGCTATTGTATTGAGTAGTTCTTCGCGGCGCGTTTGCAGTTTTTTCTTGTAGTAATCCAGGCGCTTCTTATCCACAGTTGGGGCCCTCAGAGGGCTGTTTGCCCTCGACTAAATCAAGCGATTGTACTGACCTTCCACCATCGTGTCAATTCCATGCCCGAGCACAGGCACGTTGAGGTTGCACGGGCGTTTCTTAGATGACAGGTGGTTTGAAACGGTTGCGCTCTGTCGTTAATTCGCCTAAATCGCGTTCGCGCAGGTAAACAGCGGTACGTTTTGTGGAACATCAGATGCGGAACCCTTTCGCCTCCCCGCGTTTTTAACTCGAGCTTCGCAGCCCGCGTTTGCGCGGTTGCGGCGGTTCGGCGCGGCTGATAGAATTGACAATTTGCGCGAGTCGAATTAAGCCGCGCTGTGGGCGGCAGCTTTGAATTCCTGTTGACTTGGAATGACGCGGGGCGTGAAGCCCGCAGGAGGATCAGGTTGGCCAAATACGATTTAGCCATCATTGGAAGCGGCCCGGGCGGCTACGTTGCGGCGATTCGCGCGGGGCAGTGGGGCCTGAAGACCGTAGTCATCGAGAAGGACCCGTTCCTCGGCGGAACGTGCCTTCATGTCGGCTGCATCCCCACGAAAGTCCTGCTGCACCACGCAGATCTCTACGAAAACTTCAAGCGCGCCGCGGAATTTGGCTTCGAAGTCAAAGAAGTGAAAGTGAATTGGCCGGCGATGATCGAGCGGAAGACGAAGATCGTCAACAAACACGCCAAGGGCATTGAATTCTTGTTTAAGAAGAACAAAGTTGAATCCATGCAGGGCTGGGGACGCATTGCCGCCCCGGGTCGCATTTCCGTGGAGCAGAACGGCAAGAAGACCGAAATTGAAGCGACGAACGTCATGCTTGCGACCGGCTCGGATGCGCGCTCGCTGTCCGGCGTCGAAATCGACAATAAGGTGATTATGGACAATCGCGGCATGCTCGACATGCCCACGATTCCGAAGTCTCTCGTCGTGGTGGGGGCGGGCGCGGTGGGCGTCGAGTTCGCCTCGATTTATAAGAGTTTCAGGAGCGATGTGACGATTCTCGAAATGCTGCCCCGGCTCGTGCCTCTTGAAGACGAGGAAATTTCCGCGGAGCTTGGGAAGGCCTTCCGAAAAAAGGGCATTCGCTTCGAGCTAGAAGCCGCCGTCGAGTCCGTGAAGAAGGATGCGAACGGTGCGACGGTCACTTTCAAGGATAAATCCGGCAAGTCGCAAACCATTTCCGCCGAAAAAGTTCTCATCGCCGTTGGGCGCAGGCCAATGACGGAAAATGTCGGCATCGAAAAGACCAAGGCCAAAGTGGAGCGCGGCTTCGTTCACACTTCGCCCTTCATGGAGACGGCCGAGCCGCATCTTTACGCCATCGGCGACATCGTTGCCGGACAGCCGCAGCTCGCGCATGCTGCGTCGATGGAGGGAATCATTGCTGTCGGACGCATGGCCGGAAAGTCCATGCAGCCGTTTGACCGCAACCGCTGCCCGAATTGCACTTTTTGCGAGCCGCAGATCGGCTCCGTCGGCCTGACGGAAAAACAGGCGCGCGACGCCGGTCACAAAGTGAAGACGGGGAAATTCCCGTTCGCCGGCAATAGCAAATCGTCAATCCTGGGATATCACGAAGGTTTCATTAAAGTGGTCTCCGATGAGAAGTACAACGAAGTCCTTGGCGTTCATTCGATCGGCTCGCTCTCGACCGAAATTATCGCTGAGGCGACAACGGCGTTGCAGCTTGAGGGCACGGTTGACGACATGATGGCCATGATTCACGCGCACCCAACGGTCTGGGAGGCCATGGGCGACGGATTCAATTCCGTCATGGGCCTGACAATCAACGCGTAGCCACCGCAACGAAGCGAAAAGGGAAGCGCAGTTTTGAATACAAGCGAAAAAACGTGCTGGGTGGTTGATCTCGGGCTCATCGCCTATCAGCCCGCATTCGATCTGCAACGGCAACTCGTCGCCGCGCGCAAATCCGGCGCCGTGCCGGACGTGCTGTTGCTGTGCGAGCATGCTCCTGTAATCACGTTGGGCCGCAACGGCAAGCAAGAGCATTTGCTCGCATCCGCGCATTCCCTCAGGCAGATGGGCGTTGAGTTTCATCCCAGCGATCGTGGCGGAGACATCACCTATCACGGGCCCGGTCAAATTGTCGGCTATCCGATTTTGAATCTTGCTGGTATTCGTCGCGACGTTGCGTGGTACGTGCGCCAGCTCGAAGAAGCCATGATCCGCGCGACTGCGGAATTCGGAATCGTCGCGGTCCGCAAAAGTGGGATGACTGGTGTGTGGGTGGATAATTTTCGCGAAGCCGAGACCAACGCGGTGAGTGCCGGGGTGAATGATGCCGCCCCGGAAAAGCTCGCCGCCATTGGAGTGCATTTAAGCCGATGGGTCACGTCGCACGGATTCGCGTACAATGTGTCGACAGACTTGCGCTACTTCGATCTGATTGTTCCGTGCGGAATTCGAGATAAACGCGCCACGTCGCTGGAATGCTTGCTCGGCCGCATCGTGCGCCGCGAAGATGTTGCGCCACGAATCGTCGGGCATCTCGCGGAAGTGCTCGAGCGCGACATGCGACCCGTTTCGCGAGAAATTCTGGAATGCGCTTTGCAGGAACACGAAGAGCCTGCGGTGCACGCGACAGCGTAAAATGTATGCCGGCGAGGCAAAAAACTCGCCAGTTTCGCAGGACGATTCACCGTAGGATAATGGGGCGTCGCGCAGGGAGCAGAAAATGAACTATCCGCTCACGCGGGAGCAGCACCTCGATTTGTATTACTACATGAAGCTGAACCGCATGCTCGACGAGCAGCTGGTGCGGTTGTTTCGCCAGAATGTGGTTGTGGGCGGCCTCTATTCGAATCTTGGCCAGGAAGCGACGTCGGTTGGCACGGCATATGCGCTCGAAAAGCGCGACTGGATCGCGCCAATGATCCGCAACGTCGGCGGCCTGCTCGTCAAGGGCTACAAGCCTCGTGACATTTTGATGCAGTACATGGCGCGCGTCGATTCGCCCACCATGGGCAAGGACGGCACCAGCCATTTTGGCGATATCAAAGTCCGGCACGTAGTTTCGCCGATTTCCATGCTTGGCGATCTTGTTCCCGTGATGGCGGGAGTGGCCATCGCGGGCCGCTACCTTGGGCAGAATATTGTAGCGATGACGTGGGTCGGCGATGGCGCCACGTCAACGGGCGCGTTTCACGAGGGTATGAACTTCGCGGCGACGCAGCACGCGCCGCTTGTGCTCGTTGTCGAAAACAATCAATGGGCCTATTCAACTCCTGTGGCGAAACAAGTGCCGATTCACGATCTCGCCGATCGCGCCAAAGCCTACGGCATTGCGAGCGCCATCGTCGACGGCAATGACGTGGT
>DATEHB010000217.1:0-3681 GCA_035279805.1 Candidatus Acidiferrales bacterium | reverse complement strand
CGCCGGTTCAACCATGCTCGCGCGGAGCCTGGGGAATCTCGAAGCCCAGGACTTCGGATATCAGATTAAAGGCCGCGTCGTTGTTGCGCTGCACAATCCGGAAACAGGCCACGCGCAGGCCGAATTGGCTGCGCTCTACCGCCAAATTGAAGATCGGCTCAATCGTATCCCGGGAGTGCGCGATTCCGGGCTCGCGCTCTACAATCCGCTCACCAACAACTGGGGCGAAATGATTGAGGTCGCCGGCCATCCTCCTTCCGAAGCGAGCGCGCAACCCTTCTCCTCATGGGATCGCGTTAGCGCGAACTATCTTCAGAATTTCGGTATTCCGATCTTGCGTGGACGATACTTCACCACAGCGGACAATGAAACCACGGCGCCAGTTGCGATTGTCAACCAGGCCTTCGTGAAGCGCTTTTTCAAAAACGGCGAAGATCCGCTCGGCCAGCACTTCGGCCTGGACATGCCCGAAAATGCCGGCACGTTTCGTATCGTCGGCGTGGCGCGCGATGCGAAATTTGCAGGGTTTGGGTTAAACAGGCCGGCAATGCCCACATTCTTTGTGCCGCTTGCGCAATCGGTGAATTACAAAACCGAGTTGATGCAGAAGCTTGAGTTCGGCTCGCATTTCGTCGGTGGAATCATGCTGGTCACGAATGAGCCGCCGGGAACGCTGGAGCCTGTGCTCCGGCGCACGCTGGCGGAACTGGATCCGAACTTGACCGTCATTAGCGTCAGGACGATGCAGCAGCAAGTTGACCTTTCGTTCGATCAGGAGCGCGCGGTCGCGAGCCTTGCCGGCCTGTTCGGCATCGTCGCTCTTTTGCTGGCGGCGGTTGGACTCTACGGCGTCACGGCATACACCGTAGCGCAGCGAACCAACGAAATCGGCATTCGCATGGCGCTGGGCGCCGGGCGCGTCAAAGTGGTGCGGCTGATCCTGCGCGGCGCGTTTGAGCGAGTGCTGATTGGGCTGGCGGTGGGATTGCCGCTCGCCGTCGGCGCCGGCCGTTTGATTTCGTCAGAACTATACGGCGTTACTTCTTGGGATCCGCTCGCGCTTACGCTGGCCGCCGGAGCGCTCGCGCTGTGCTCATTTCTTGCGGCGATAATTCCCGCAACTCGCGCCGCTTCCATTTCGCCGATGACCGCGCTGCGCATCGAATAGCGTCCGGATCGGCGTCTTGCAATCGGTTATGGTTTCCGGCTGGGGTCGTCCTTAGGATTGACGTAGTTGAATTGCAACGGCGATCTGCCGTGGACTTGCACTACGGTTTCTCCACTCGCCATCACGTAGTGATGCATGCTCGGATCCAGGTAGGCGAAACTGCCAGCCGCGAAAGTCCCCATCTTGCTCTCGTCAAAACTGTCGCCCATTCCTACCTTGAGACTTCCCGTAATGACTGTGACGTTTTCCCTGTTCGGATGCCAATGGGGCGCTACGCGGTATCCGTCAGGCATCTTCAAACGCACCGTAAAGTCTCCACTGGTAGCGCTCGGGTCGCCCTCAAGCACCGCAAGCTGCGCGCCTTGTTGCAGGAATGCCGGCGCCGGACCGTACGGAATAGCGTCGGGGGTGAAGATGTTCTTTTGAGGAGCAGTGCCCTGCGCGCCAATCGTGAAAAGCGCGCCCACACCGCATACCAATCCGGCAAGCATGACACTGAGATATATTCTCCGTTTCATAGTTCCTTCTCCTCTCGGAAATCATTGATTCGCCGGATACTAATCCAACGAAGTGCCGAATTCAATTGAGACCCGCATTTCTTGATGTTTCCAATGCCCGCGTAGACGCCCATTCCCCACGGGAAGTGCGGCTGGATACGGTTCCGTGACGCCGAAACGCAAAGGTCAAGCTACCTATTCGCGGGCAGGAAGTGTGCACGCCTTAGACTACTTTTTTTCCTTGATGGTGACGGAGGCGCGCGTCGTTTCCCAATCCATGTGCAGGGTGCAGGTGTCGCCCGAATTGTCGAACGAGATGGCGAAGTCTTCGACAGGGGCGCTGAGCTGCGTGACTTGCACGTCGTCGGTGCGCGTGAAATCGAACTGCTCGCCGGGATACGGAATCCCCCACACAGGGCCGCCCTTATCGTTTTTGGTTTTCTTGCTGACGATCAGCGTCCATTTGTCAGCGTTAGGAATCACGTCGAGTGTGTAAGCGCCGGCGGGAACATCTTTGTCGCCCACAGTGACATCGATGCTGGGAACGAATGTGGTCGCCTCATTCGCGCCCGCGCGCCAGACTTGTCCCCACGGCACAAGTCCGCCATAGATCTTGCGTCCCTTCATTCGCGGGCTCGAGTAGTCCACAGCGATTGTGTTTCCATCGGAGAATTTGCACTGGGCGTTCGCGGGCGGGCTCGGCCGCTTGCTTTTGTCCTGCTGAGCAAACCCGGGAACGGCCAGAACGGCAAGGGCTACAAACAGCGATCCAAATGTCGCGACATGTTTCTTCATCGTCGTCTCCTCAATGGGAAATCCAGGGACGCAGTATACCCTAGTCTTTTCCTTCTCTGCCACGACTGCATCTGTGGCAAGGGGTTTACTTTGACGCGCGACTTCGGCTTTTCGCGCGATGGCTTGCTTTGTCGACTGCGGCGGCAGCCTTGATCCTCTCAACATGAACGGCCGAGAACGTTCGTGAAGCCGTGGCGCAGTCGTGAGACGGTTTTGCTTTGCAGAAAGGGCAAGCCAAACTCATGGGGCTGGTCGGCAGCGCTTCTGGTATGGAAGGCGTGAGCTTTGCCATCTCAGAGAGAGCATCGCACATCCGGCAACGCATAACCAGAGGGCTCTTCGCGATTCGCAGCACATGCGTAGCTGATAAGGGATGCTGAAGCATCTCTGCTACAATGCGCCGTTCGTTTGCGCGCGAAGGGAAATGCGGCGTGGTGAAAATCCCCAAGATACCGGCGTGGCTGACGAGGATCGTCGTGCTGCTCGGCGGCGGCGGGCTGTTCGTCATCGCGTTTCTGGATTCATCCGTGCTGTCGTTTCCGCTCGTCACGGATCTGTTGTTCATGGATTTTGTGATTCAACGGCCGGGGAGAATGGCGTATTACGCGGTGATGGCGACTTTTGGGTCGCTCGCGGGGTGCATCTGGCTTTATTTGCTGGCGAAAAAAGGAGGCGAGGTCTGGCGGCGCAAGCGTGGACCAAAACCTGGAGGACGAATTCGCAGATGGGTAAACGAGAACGCGTTCCTGAGCGCGTTCGTGCCCGCGATTCTGCCGCCGCCGATGCAATTCAAGCTGTTCGTGATTGCGGAGGGAATCGCGGAGGTGCCGCGTTCGACGTTTGTACTGGGCATCTTGTGCGGCCGCGGGCTGCGCTACACACTGGAAGGGCTGTTTGCGATGCGTTACGGCGAAAACGTGGAGCGCACCATGCTGCAGCACAAAGTAGCGGCACTGGCGATACCGCTCGTTCTAATCTTCGTGATTTATTTTGTCAGCCGCTGGCTCTTGGGAACCGCGCGGGCTGACGGACAGAACCACTAACAACCAATTACGATAATTTCAGCGCGAGCTGCTTTGCTGCTCGGAGGCAAATTCGATCGCTTGCGCGCGCACGGTGAAGTTGGCGTTCAGTTCGATGACGGCGATCAGATTGTCGGGCGTGTCGGCGTCTTCGGGAAAACGAAGATCGCGGAGCGTGACGCGATAGCCGTCGGCCAGG
>DATEHB010000216.1:0-2878 GCA_035279805.1 Candidatus Acidiferrales bacterium | reverse complement strand
GCAGAAGCGGGCGATCACGCTGGACGATTTCGCGAAAATTGTGACGATCTCGAGTCCGGCGATTTCGCACGACGGCGCGCGCATCGCGGCGGTGATTTCGCGCGTGAATATGAAGGACGACCGGCACGACACGCAGCTTGTGCTGATCGATGTGAAGACGGGCGCGCAGCAGGCGCTGACGTTTGACCGGCTGGGAGTCGGCGATCCGCAATGGTCTCCTGACGATGGGCGGCTCGCATTTCTCGCTGAGGCGGAAACGGGAAAAGACAAGGCGAAGAAAGGGCAGGTGTTCGTGATTTCAATGGCCGGCGGCGAGGCGCGCAAGATTACGGATGCGTCGCAGGGCGTGGAGCAGTTCGCGTGGAGTCCGGACGGCGCGAGCATCGCTTACGCTTCGCCCGATCCTCCGGATCAGAAGGCGCTCGATAAGAAAGAGGATTCGTTTGAGATGGGCGACGATGGATTGT
Organism: Candidatus Acidiferrales bacterium; assembly: GCA_035279805.1. Taxonomy (GTDB): domain Bacteria; phylum Acidobacteriota; class Terriglobia; order Acidiferrales; family UBA7541; genus DAHUXN01. The sequence continues at coordinate 2,411 of DATEHB010000216.1, read as the reverse complement.
TCACGTCGGCTGCGCCGCGCCCGCAGCATATTTGGATCGTGAAGGCGGACGGCACCGGGAATCGGCGGCTTACTTCGGGGACGTGGAGCCTGCCGGCGTCGGCGCCGAATGTGGGAGGGCCGCCGCCGCTTTCGTGGTCGCGCGACGGGCGCTGGATCGTTTTCCCGAAGCGCGCGAATCCGAGCATCGGCGATGCGGACGAGAGCACGGTTTGGGCGGTGGATGTTGCGAACGGACAACTGCGGAAGGTCACGGCGCACGAAAGATTCGAGAACGATCCGCTGTTTTCGCCGGACGGCAGCGAAGTGAGCTACGAATTTCCGCGCAACGGCGAGCCGAGCATGTTGACGGACGTGTTCGTCGCTCCGGCTGCTGGCGGCGATGGACGCGACGTGACGACGGGGCTCGATCTCGACACTGGGCAAGCGAAGTGGACGCCGGACGGGAAATCGCTGGTGCTGGAAGCGAACGAAGGCACCCGGCGGTATTTGTGGATTCAAAACCTGGATGGCGGCGCGAAGAAACTGTCGCTGGGCGAGTTGGAGCCGGGCGCGTTTTCGATTGGGCCGCAGGGTGAAATTGCGTTCACTGCAAGCACCGCCGGCAGAGCGAGCGAATTGTACTATCTCGCATCCGCCGAAGTTCAGCCGCGCCGTTTGACGGATCTGAATTCGTGGATGAGCGACCTTGCGCTTGGGCGGACGGAAGATTTTGATTGGCAAGGACCAAACAATTTTCACGAAGATGGCGCGGTGACGTATCCGCCCGGATATGATGCAAGCAAGAAGTATCCACTGGTTTTAGAAATTCACGGAGGGCCTCGCGGCGCTTCGACGGTCAACTTCTCCGCCTTCACGCAGTACCTTGCGGCGCAGGGATTCATCGTGTTCGAGCCGAACTATCGCGGCAGCACGAACCTTGGGAACGCGTATGCGAAGGCGATCTTCGGCGATTCGGGAGATGGGCCGGGGCGCGATGTGATGGCGGGAATTGCGGCGCTGGAAAAGCACGCTTCGATTGATGAGTCGCGCATCGGCGTGTCGGGCTGGTCGTACGGCGGATACATGACGACGTGGCTGATCGGGCACTACCACATCTGGAAGACGGCGGTTGCCGGCGCGCCGGTGACGGATTTTGTGAACCAGTACGACTGGGCGGATAACAACGTGGGACGCAAGTACATTTACAGCGGCTCGCCGTGGACCGGCGGCAACATGGCGAAGTATCGGGAGGCGTCGCCGATTACGTATGTGGGCGACGTGACGACTCCGCTACTGCTGTTGCACGACGTGCGCGACCCGCGCGTGTCGATTACCAATTCATTCGAGTTTTTTCATGCGTTGCGGGATCGCGGGCAGCCGGTAAAGTTCATCGCGTTTCCGGTGGTGGGTCATTTTCCGCCGGACCCGGTGCATCAGATACAAGTGTACAAGGATTGGTCGGGATGGATGGTGGAGCATTTGAAGTGAGGTTCTGAATGTTTCAGCGGTGAGGGCAGCCGGGCCAGCAACAAGGGCGGCGCATTCCTTCTTTGAGTTCCGTGCGAACGCGCTCGACGTGCTGCCTTCGGGTTTCCGGTTTCTTGACCGAGATCGTCCAGCAGATCTACTCGTTGCGCGCGAGAGGCGTAATATCCTCACACTTTGCCAGTGCTTCCGGATCAGAAATGAGAACTTTTCGCAAATCCGCTGGTACACTGTGAACCGCGCCGGAGGAGATCGTTTTCTTGGGCATGGATTTCATTCTACATCGCAATTCACGATGCGAGACGGAGATAAATAAGTGCCAATAGGGACGGCGGTGCATGAGAGGACGTTCAAACTTTGCGAGAGCCTGAACTATCGCGAGTGGTCGGGCTATTACACGGTGAGCGCGTATGAAGCGCATCACGAGCACGAATACAACGCGATACGCAACGCGGCGGCGCTGATCGACGTGACGCCGCTCTATAAATATTGGGTGACCGGAAAGGATGCGACGACGTTTGTGAATCGCGTGATTACGCGCGACATTCGAAAAGTGGCCGTCGGCCAGGTGATTTACTGCTGCTGGTGCGACGAGCAAGGCAAAGTGATCGACGACGGCACAATTTCGCGGCTGGAGGAAAATGTTTACCGCTGGACGGCGGCGGATCCGAGCCTGCGCTGGTTCGAACAAAATGCGCTGGGGCTCGATGTGAAAATCGAGGACATCTCTGAAAACGTGGCGGCGCTGGCGCTGCAAGGGCCGACCTCCGCGCGGCTGCTGCGGGAAATCGCCGACGCGGACATTGCAAATTTGAAATATTTTCGCGTGACGCAGGGAAAAATCGCGGGCGTCGTTGTCGATATTTCGCGGACGGGATATACGGGCGATTTAGGCTACGAAATCTGGATGCCGTGGAATGAAGCGCCGAAAGTCTGGGATGAACT
>DATEHB010000215.1:0-23025 GCA_035279805.1 Candidatus Acidiferrales bacterium | reverse complement strand
GCGATTTGCATCCATTGCAGCACGGCGTAGCGGCTCAGGATCATTCGAAGCTGCGGCGCCGTTTCCAATATGCTCTGAAGATTTCGAACCTTGATTCGGAAACTGTCGCCGCTCACTTGCACGACTTCGCGTAACGGGTTTCGCCTGAGGCCCACTGCGGACGGCACTCCCGTCATTCCCTCGTTGCCGACCACACCCGCCTCAACCGTCTTTCCATCTTCCGTAGCTACGACCAGCGACACTAATCCGCCGTTCGGGAAATAAGCGAATTCCAATTTCTGGCTCGGTTCGTGAAGGATCCGGTGGTGAACGAGGATATAGAATTCGAGATGCGGTCGAATCGCGCGAAATTCCAGGTCCGGAATTGATAGAAGGATGCGACTGCCCACGGGCTTTCCGGAAGAATTCGTCCGTTCGCCGGGCCGTAGGGCTTGAGCGCGAGCATTTACATCCACGAGTCGTCGCATTGTGCCTTGGCGGAAAACCGGGACTGTAACTGTGCAAAATACGAATGTCTGTAGGCTGTCGAACACTGCCGGAAGGCTATCTGAGGCCAAGCTCACCGTTGAATTGCTGGATAATTCCGTAGCATTCGCAAACGAAGCTTTCCAATTTCTTGCGATTGACAATCTTTACCGCTGCGCGCGTGTACTCGATCAAACCGCGTTTCTGCAGCGTGCCCGCCGCGACCGTGACGCTTGGACGGTCTGTTCCGAGCATCGTGGCCAGAAAATCGTGCGTGACGAGAAGCTTGCCCTCGTCGATTCTGTCCTGGACCATCAGCAGCCATCGCGCCAGGCGTTGCTCGATTTCGTGGAGCCGATTGCACGCCGCTGTTTGCGCCACCTGCAATCCCTGCAACACTGCGTAGCGATTCAATGCGGTTCGAAACTTCGGGGAGGATGCCAGAGCGCCCTGGAATGCAGTCGTAGTCACGCGGAAACCATCCCCCGAAACCTGAACAATTTCACGCAATGGGCTGCGCATCAGCCCGACAGTTGCAGCCATTCCCGCCATTCCTTCGTGTCCTACAACACCTGCTTCGACGGTCTTGCCGTCTTCGGTTGGAACAACAAGCGAAATCATTCCTTTGTTCAGGAAATGCACATGCTTCAGAGTCTGTCCAGGCTCATACAGGTTGTGATGATTAAGCAGGTCCACAAAGTTCAGGTGCGGGCGAACCGACGAATACTCGCGATTGGGAATTGACAAGAGAATTTTGTTGCTGACGGCCTTGCCGGTTGCATTTGTCCGCTCACCCGAACGAATGACTTGAAGCTCTCTCGTCGCCACAAGAACCTCCGCTTCAGGAACTTGAACTCGCGCGGCATTTCCGCCGTGCATTGTATGTGGCCTATGCTACATCGCTATCTTACGCGGCAAAGAGGGCTACGTGGTCGGGCAGAGACCCTATTTGCGTAGGTTTTTATACCGACAACCCTCTGCATAAAGCTGAAAAGGCGGGGTTTCACGTGGGATTGAGGCTACGGAATATACTGTATTTACAGGGGCTCCCAGCTTGTGTAGTCTGTACGACAGTGGAAAAACGCGTGGAAGGGCCACGATGAAGAAGTTGGGAGAAAAGTGTCGCATAAGATCTTAATAGCGGATGATAACGAGCTTGTACGAAAGCTGTTGAGAATCATGCTGGAACGCGAAGGGGGATGGGAAGTCACCGCCGCTTCCGATGGTCCCGAGGCAATCCTGAAAGCGCAAGAAGACAAGCCCGATGCTGTGATTCTTGACCTCGCTATGCCCGAGATGGATGGATTGGATGCGGCGCGGCAAATCATCAAGGTGTTACCTACGGTGCCGATTCTCCTTTTCACGCTTTATGATTCCCCGGAAACCACTCTGGCGGCCAAAGAAGCAGGAGTGGCCCGTGTTTTATCGAAGACAGCTAGCGGGAAGCCATTAATCAAAGCGGTGCGCGAGCTGCTCTCGCAAGGACCCGAAACGACCGGTTCGAACCGCTCCTGTCACACAAGCTGAAGTCGCCCGTTTCCCACCCTGGCAGTGCCGTGGTTTTCTCTGTTTCCCAATCAACGCGCAACACTCTATTGGCTTCCCTGATTCATTTCAGTGCGTTTTCCTTGTCATCGATTACAACGATTGCGTACAATCGCGAGCTGTCTGAACGAGGAGACAACTGTGGGCAAGTCCATCGCGGCGAAAATTACGGGTGTGACAGGATTTTTGCCGCCGCGCGTGGCGACGAACGCAGACCTCGAAAAGATCGTCGAAACGTCGGATGAATGGATCCGCACCCGCACTGGAATTCGCGAGCGGCATTACGTCGATCCCGGCATGGCTGCATCGCATATGGCGACAGCCGCCGCGGCGGAACTTCTGAAAAACAAGAACGTCAATCCTGAAGAAATCGAGATGATTATTGTGGCGTCGGTAACGCCAGACATGATGTTTCCGGCGACGGCGTGTCTGGTGCAGGACAAGCTCGGTGCGAAGAATGCGTGGGGATTTGATTTGTCGGCGGCGTGTTCCGGCTTCGTTTACGCGCTGACGGTTGGCGCGCAGTTCGTGGGCGCGGGAACGCATCGCAAAGTACTGGTGATCGGCTCGGACGTGATGACTTCGATCCTGGATTTTCAGGACCGTGCGACGTGCGTGCTTTTTGGCGATGGCGCCGGCGCGGTGCTGCTCGAACCGGCACAATCGAAGGCGGAGGGCATCATCGACTTTATGAATGACGTGGATGGCTCCGGCGGATGCAGCCTGTACATGCCAGCGGGCGGGTCGCTTCATCCCTCCTCACACCAAACAGTTGACAAGCGCATGCATTACGTTCATCAGGAAGGCCAACAGGTATTCAAATATGCGGTCCGGCGGATGTGCGAGGTGTCGTCAGTGCTGCTCGAGCGCAATGGATTCACGAATCGCGATCTGGCGCTGCTGGTGCCGCACCAAGCCAATCTCCGAATTATTCGAGCAACGCAGGAGCGCCTCGGAATTGAAGACTCCAAGGTGATGGTAAATATCGACCGTTATGGCAACACGACGGCAGCGACCATTCCGCTGGGCCTGCGCGATGCGGTCGATGAAAAACGCCTGAAGAGAGGGGATCTGGTGATGATTGTATCCGTGGGCGCGGGGTTCACGACAGGCGGAATGCTACTGCGCTGGGCCTACTGAAGATTCCCTTTCGCACAAGAGAGTCCTCAGAAATCCAGTGGCGGTCACTCGAAACCGATGTCGTCACTCGTTCAACCGCTTGCTGCACTTAATAGGAGCGGAGCTCAGCGACGAAGTCCTGATTCGACCGAATCCGCAGGTCCATCTTAACGGCGACGTATTGCGTGCAGACGGCCATTTCCTGGCGCGCCCAGGCGCTCGCCTGAGGCAGCGCGGCATTACACACGTAAGCCACGGAACGCATGGCGAGGTGGTAGGAGCGCACAGGCCACAATTTCAGGTTGGGCGAACCCATGTTCGGGCAGATTTTACTCATCGCGGTGATGGTTGAGAACCCGTTCTGATTCAATGCTTTAGAGAAGCTCGATTCCGCGGCTCGCAGGCGGTCAGAAACCGGCTGCGCCGCAAGCGCCAGCATGTTCGCGCGCCAGAAGAAGACCACGAACTGCGTCAGCATGGCGCCGGAAAGCACGAGAATGAGGGCTGCGATCATTTGCTGTTCTTCCAAAGACATTCTGCCACCTATTAGGAACTTCCTCCTATGGGACTGAAGTACCGTTTCGATAGAACTAGGGTTGGTAGGCGACAGGGGCTTTAGCCCACGAAGGCCATCTCACACATAGAGCCGTCTCACCTTGAGATGCCCACGTTCTCGGCCGGCGAGCCTAACCAAGCATATCCCAGCATTCGAAACGACGGTATTCGCGGGTTGCAACTCGGGCTCTTAGGCCGTACCGTAAGGTTCGCGAAACGAGGGCGACTCTGCATTCGCTTTTCGCAGGAAGCAGCTAGGTCACCGACATCATCCTGGAAAAAGGAGCTGCGATGTACGAATATGCTTTACGGATTTGGGTCACATCACTCGCCGTTCTTCTTACGGCGTGCATTCTTATGTCACCGGGACCATTTGCTTCGGCCCAGGGTTTGCCCAAAGCGAGTTCGTCGCCCGATATCCAGGGGATCAGGAATGTCCTGCAACAGCAAGTGGCAGCATGGAATCGGGGAGACATTCCCAGTTTTATGGACGGTTATTCCAAGTCCGATGATCTTGAATTCGTCGGCGCGTCGGGCATTTTTCAGGGCTGGCAGGACGTACTGAAGCGCTATCAGCACTCTTATCCCGACCGCGCCGCGATGGGTCATTTGACGTTTTCGAAGGTCGAGATTCGTCTGCTGTGCCCGGACGCCGGCCTCGTCGTCGGCCACTTCAGGCTCGATCGGGAAAAAGACGGGCGGGAAGATCATCCGGAGGGTGTTTTCACGTTGATTTTTCGCAAGTCTTCAGCAGGCTGGAAAATTATCAACGACCACACTACCCAATTCTCCGCGCCTGTGGCAGCCAAGAAACCAGCGTAAAGACGTCAGTCTCGTCTCGCACTTTCGCTGTTCTCACGATTCAATGATAATGGTGTGTTCAAAAATGACTCAACGGGTCTCCATTCTCGTTCTGCTCGCGCTTTCCGTCGGCATTTACGTCGGCACTTCGGGCTGGCCGGCGCTGCTCGATAGTTCGGATGCCGGCCATGCGGAAGCGGCGCGCGAAATGTTGCAGAGCCACAACTGGGTGATCCTTCACATCGACGGCATCCGTTATCTGGAAAAACCGCCGCTGCATTACTGGCTGGTCGCGGCAAGCTATGCAGTGCTTGGGGTTAGCGCGTTTGCCACGCGATTGCCGCTGGCGCTTGCCGTGGTCGGCCTCGTGCTGATGGTTTACTTTTTTGGACGAAGATGGTTTGGCGAACGCGCAGGATTTTATGCTGGCTTGGTCATGTGCACATCGCCCGGCGTGTTTTTGTTCACACGCATCATGATTCCTGAGGCCATTTATGCGTTTTTCTTTACGGCGGCGTTTTATTTATTTTTGCGCGCATGGCAAGGAACTCTTGCGGCTCGACAGGGTTATTGGGGTGCGGCGGCGCTGGTCGCGCTGTGCGTGCTTACGCGCTCGCTCATTGGCATCGTGTTTCCGGTTGCAATCCTTTTCTTTTTCATGCTGGCTACCGGACGATTGAAGGATTGGCGCAAACTGCCGCTGATTTCGTCCGTAATCGTTTTTTTGATTGTGGCGCTGCCGTGGCACATCGCTGCGCTCTTCAGCGGGCGCGGAACCTTCGGTGGATTTTTCTGGTTTTACTTCGTCAATGAGCAGATTTTCCGCGCGATTGGCTGGCGCTATCCCGCCGATTATGAAGCTGTGCCGTTATGGCTTTGGGTTGCGGAGCACGTCGTGTGGTTTTTCCCCTGGATTGTATTTCTACCTTCCGCGATCCGTGAAATTCCGTCGCTCCGCGAATGGCGAAGTAATCTCGACGAACGAAAACAAGCCCTCGTATTCTTGAGCGTGTGGGCGCTGTTTATTTTGCTTTTCTTTTCGTGGACGAAAAGCCGCATGGAGTATTACAGCTTCAGCGCGTGGCCGGCGATTGCGATTCTGCTCGGTTTGGGATTGGCGCGAGCCGAGGAACGCGCCGCAAAGTGGTTGCCCCGCGTGCAAGGCGCGCTCGCCGGTTTCGGCCTAGCGATCGCGGCGATTCTCGGTGCGATGTTATGGGCCTCGCGGGATATTTCCTCGACGACGGATATTTCTTCCTTTATGCAAACGCATTCAACGGGGTTTTATCGCGTAGCGCTGGCCGATTTCATGGACCTGACTCCCCAAGCATTCGCTGATTTGCGCCACCAGGCGCTCGCGGCATCGATAGTTGTGCTTGTCGGATTTTTCGGGGCATGGCTGTTGCGGCATCGCAAGCGCCAACTCGCCGCCACCATCACACTGGCTTGCATGATGGGTGCGTTTTTCTTCTGCGCGAATTGGGCGCTGGGCGTTTTCACCCCGCGCCTTTCTTCCGAGCCCCTCGCGAGAATCATCATGAAGTACTATCAGCCGGGCGATAAGATCGCCCTTTATGGCGAATATGACGCGGGCACGACTATCGGTTTCTACACGGGCAAGCGAATTTGGATCTTCAATGGGCGTTACAATGGGCTCGAGTTCGGCTCGTATTATCCGGACGCGCCGAATATTTTTTTGAACGATCACACTTTCTGGCCGGTGTGGAACGGGGACGCACGCGTGTTTTTGATTGTTCCGCCGCAAGAAGCGCAAGCGGCATTGGTGCGCATGCCTCCAAACGCGACGTTCCTATTGGCGCAAATCGGCGGCAAGTCGGTTTACGTGAATCATCGCCTTGGGCCGGGTGAACCAAGCCTGGCAGATTTGAACAACACGCGGGACTAGCCACTGAGCCCGCTGCCCGCGCAGCCTGCACGACAGCCTGCTTGATCCGATGCTTGCGGATCGACGTAAATCTGTTCGTGTGTATGGCATGATGTTGTAAAGGAGAAGTCATTTGCGCGCGGTCATAACGGGGGGAGCTGGATTTCTAGGATCACATCTGTGCGACAAATTCATTGAGCGCGGATGGGAAGTAGTGTGCCTGGACAATCTATGCACAGGCGCGGAAGCAAACATTCAGCATCTGATGGCGAATTCGCGATTTCGATTTGTACGGCACGATGTGACGCGCTATATCGACGTTCCCGGGCCAGTGGATGCGGTGATGCATTTCGCGTCGCCCGCGAGTCCCGACGATTATTTGAGGCTGCCGATTCAAACGCTGAAAGTCGGTTCGCTAGGAACGCATAACGCGCTGGGGCTGGCGCTCGCGAAAAAATCGAGATTTCTTTTGGCGTCCACGTCTGAGTGTTACGGAGATCCGGACGTGAGCCCGCAACCGGAGACATATTGGGGCCACGTAAATCCGATTGGACCGCGCGGCGTTTATGATGAGGCAAAGCGCTTTTCTGAAGCGATGACGATGGCCTACCATCGCGCACACGGCCTCGATACCCGCATTGTGCGAATTTTTAATACGTATGGACCCCGCATGCGGCTCAATGACGGGCGGGCGCTCCCGAATTTCCTCTACCAAGCGCTTTCCGGCCAGGCAATCACGGTCTATGGCGACGGGCGTCAGACGCGAAGTTTCTGTTATGTGTCCGATTTAATCGCGGGAATTCTGGCGCTGCTCGATTCGGAAGATCATTTGCCAACGAACGTCGGAAATCCGCACGAAATTACAATCCTGGAATTCGCGGAGCATGTCCGCGCCATCACGGGCAATAAGGCCGCACTGGTATTCAAGCCGTTGCCGCAGGACGATCCGAAAAGGCGCTGCCCGGATATACGCAAGGCGCAAACGATCTTGCGTTGGGAACCCAAAGTAAGCCTCGGAGACGGACTGAAACTCACGCTGGAATATTTTCAGAAGAAAGTTGCCGAGAGCGCACGGACTTAGGCAAGCACCCCGCTGGCCACGTGAGCCGGAAGCTCAGGCCTGCCGACTGAGTGATACTCAAAGCCAAGTGAGCTCATTTCCTGTGGCGACAGCAAATTGCGCCCGTCGAGCACCAGAGGTCTTGCCATGCTCTGATGGACGCGCTTCCAATCGAGCTTGCGGAACTCTTCCCACTCGGTAACGAGGAGCAATGCATCGGCGCCGCGAGCCACTTCATATGCATCCGACGCGCAGGTGAGATCCGGGAATTGCTCGTTAATTTTTTCCATGGCTTGAGGATCGTAAGCAGTCAACCGGACACCTTCTGCTCGCAATTTCTTGATCAATTCGATGGATGGCGCAAAGCGAATGTCGTCGGTATTGGCCTTGAATGCCAGGCCGAGAATGCCAATTTGTTTGCCCTTGAGAACCCAGAGCGAATGCCGAAGGTTTTCCACGAAGCGGGCGACGCGTTGGTGGTTGATGCGTTCGGCCTCGCGGAGCATGGCAAAGTCTATGCCGTTGCGTTCGGCCAGACGCATAAAGGCCTGCACATCCTTGGGAAGGCAGAAACCACCAAATCCGAGGCCGGGACGAAGAAAATGCGGCCCGATACGCGGATCAAGGCCGACGCCGTGCATGACTTCTTCGATATTCGCGCCCAGTCTCTCAGCAAGATCGGACACCATGTTAGCGTAGGAAATCTTAAGCGCGAGGAAGGAATTTGAGGCGTGCTTGATCAACTCCGCGCTATTAATCGTCGTAACCACCCAGGATGGTGGCCGCACGGGCGGGCAGGTATCGCCGTGTACCGGACACTTAAAGTTTTGTTCGAGAACGGGGCGGTAAATTTCGTGAAGCTGCTTTTCGGCAACTTCGTCGTCGACTCCAATGACAATGCGATCCGGATGAAGGAAATCGCCAACGGCCGTGCCTTCGCGAAGAAATTCCGGGTTGGAAGCCACACGGAATCGCACGCCGCTGCCGCGGCCATAAATTTCCAGAACGCGTTTCAATTGTTGGCCTGTCTGCGCGGGAACAGTGCTTTTCTCAACGACGAGCTTGTCGGACTTTGCCTCGGCGGCGATCATCTGCGCAACGTGATCTATCGCGCTGAGATCAGCGTCGCCAGTCGGGAGCGGCGGAGTTCCGACACAAATGAAAATTGCGTCGCCTTTGGCAGCCGCGCGGGGATCGGCAGAAAAACACAACCGGCCCTCTTTGCGATTTCTTACCACGACGCTGTCGAGGCCGGGCTCGAAGATCGGAAGCTTGCCGGCATCGAGAGTGTCGATCTTCGACTTATCGTTATCAGTGCAAAGAACGCGATGACCGAGTTCTGCCAGGCATGCGCCTGTGACCAGCCCGACGTAACCTGCGCCTATGACCGATATTCGCACGGACTTCTCCTCTTGATTAGCATCTTGAGATAGTACCTGAGACTCACATTCGTGCGCAGTATTTTCGTATAACTGGCCAGTCGCGCCAATACCGGAATTGCAGTATGCAATGATTTGCACAGCGACTTCCAAGCGCGAAACGCGCTATCTCTGCGGTGGAACGATTTGCTCCCAAAACAGTCCTTTCCGAGGTCCTTGACCCCGTCCACACGGAGTTGTATACCTCCACGCTCGGAGGAATGATGTCAAAAAGACTCTTGTCGCTGATTTTTATTTCTGTCGTAATCTTGGGTGCGAGTGCAGTTTTTGCCACGGAAAATCAGAAGCCGTCTCTAACGCTCGATGTGTTTTTCAATTCGGTTTCATTTCCATCGGTCCGGATTTCTCCGAATGGCCAAGATGTGGTGATTGAGACGGAGCGAGCCGATTGGACCGCGAACCGATTTCGCAAGGACCTGTGGCAGTACAGGACGAGCGACGGCACGCTGAGTCCGCTTACGCACTCAGGAAAGGATTCTGATCCACAGTGGTCGCCGGATGGACGCTGGATTGCATTTCTCTCGGGGCGCCCCAAAGAGCAAAACAACGAGCCGGAGAAGGGTGAAAAAATAGCAGAGGTGCAAGTCCACGTAATTCCGGCGCGGGGCGGCGAATCTTTTTTGGTGACCACTGCGCGAGAGGATGTGCATTCGTTTTCGTGGTCGGCGGATTCAAAAAAGATAGTTTTTGCGACGCGCGAGCCGTGGACCAAAGAGCGAGAGGACGATTATCAGAAGACCTGGAAAGATACCTTTCAATATCGCGCGGCGGAACGGGGCGACCGGATTTTCGCAATTGATTTCTCGGCAGCGATACAGCGGAATGCAACCCTCGCGGAAGGGGTCAGCAAGAATGTCGAAGAAACCGAAATCGCTTCGACGCCCTATCGGGTGCAGCAACTGGCGAGTTCGCCGGATGGGCGGTGGCTTGCATTCGTAACGGAATCGATTTCGGAGCGCGAGGAATCGCTCGGTGATGACGGTATTTACGCGATCGATCTGAGCGCCGGTGAACAACAACACGCTGCGGCAATTCCGTTGCTGAATCATCCGCAAGCATTTTTCAGCGGCATTGAGTGGGCGTCAGACAGCAAGCATATTTTCTTTTCGTTTCTGAATGGCGGCGTTGAAGGCACGTATCAGGACGCGCAAGCACGCATCTACCGGGTGAACGTTGACGGGACAACTGCGGAGCGATGCGGCGAGCCGGGAACGAGCCTCGCTTGCGAGAGATGGGGAAGCAAGTTTACCGGCTCGATCAACGGGTTTGCTGCGTTGAGCGATGGCGACCTGCTCGCGGCGGGATTAGTGGGCACGGAGGTGCAGCCATATTTGCAGCGCGATTCCGCGTCTGGATTCGTCAAACAGCCAGGACTTGCGGGCGCCTATGGCGAGCTTTCCGCCGCGGCACATTCGTCGCGAATGGCGTTCGTTTATTCCTCGCAGGAAACTCCGGCGGAAATTTATCTGGCGGAGAGCCCCGACAAGATGACTAAGGCGCGGCGCATCACTTCGTTTAACGAGCAGTTCGCCCATTACGCCCTGCCGCAAGGAAAGCCGTTTCAATGGAAGACCGAAGACGGGACGACTGTGGAGGGAATGTTGATTTACCCTCCGGGGAAATTCAACGAAAAGAATTTGCCGATGCTGACACTGATTCATGGCGGGCCCGAAGATGCGGACGGAAATCACTTTGAGGCAGATTGGTATCAGTGGGCGGATTTAGCCGCGACGGATGGATGGCTTGTGTTTGAACCGAATTATCGCGGATCAGTTGGATATGGAGATGCGTTCGCGCTGGGAATCATCCCGCACATCGTGTCGCGGCCGGGCAAGGATATTCTGGCAGGAGTCGACGCGCTGGTGAGCGGCGGAATTGCCGATGCGAATCATTTGACGATCGGCGGATACAGCTATGGCGGCTACTTGACAAATTGGCTGATCACGCAGACAACGCGATTCAAAGCGGCGGTGACCGGAGCGGGGGCCGTGGAGCACGTTGCGAACTGGGGCAACGACGACACGACGTTCGATGACGCCTATTTCCTGGGCGGACTGCCATGGAAGACGGAAGAAAATTACAACGATGAAGCGGCAATTTGGCAAATTGGGAAGGTGCGAACACCAACGCACATGGTGGCCGGAGCAGACGACATCCGTGTGTACGTAGGCGAAGATTATTTGCTCGAACGCGCTTTGCACACGATGGGCGTGCCCTCTGCGCTGCTGGTCTTCCCGGGCGAAGGGCATTCGCTGGCGAACAATCCGTGGCACGGAAAAATAAAAGTCCGCGAGGAGCTGAAATGGCTCGACAAATACGGCCGGTAAGTGATCAGGATTTCGCGAGGAGGAAACTTCCTATAACGAGCGCGTCGGCGCCAGAGCAGAAATAACTGCGAACGGCGTGGCGCGGGGAAAGCACCAGCGGCTCGCCGAATAGGTTGAACGACGTATTGAGTAAGACCGGCGCGGGCGCTTGCGAACCAAACGCCTTAAGCAAATTCCAATATGGCGCATTGGCTTCGCGCGAAACGACGTGGAGGCGTACCATATCCTCGGGCAACGTGTGTATCGCGAGCAAGCTGCGGTATTCGGGCCGAAGCCGGCCCATCGTCGCCATGAAATGCGCAGGCGGCGTGAACTCGAAATATGTGCCGGCATCTTCTTCAGGAACGGAGAGCGCGAACGGGCGGAAAGGCTCGCGGTGTTTTACGTAATCGTTTAGATTCTCCCTCACATAGGGCGCCCAGGGCGAAGCGAGCATACTTCGATTCCCAAGAGCGCGCGCCCCGAATTCGGCTGCACCTTGAAACCATCCGACGATTTTCCCGGCAAGAAGCAGCTTCACCGTTTCGCTGATTCTCTTCGCGTCGGAATCCAGCCAACGATATGTGGCTTTGCAATTGTCGAGAACTTCCTTGATGTCCTCGTTCGAATAGCTTGGACCAAGATACAAATGGTAGAGAGGGCCGGTTCTTGGGTGTTTCGTTTTTTGCCCACGGGCGAGCGAGGCGGCGCCAAGAGCTGTTCCTTCATTTCCCGCCGCGGGCTGCACGAAGATTTCGTCGAAGCCGGCCTTCTGTTCGAGCGCGGAGACGAGAAGCGGATTCAGGAAAAGGCCGCCAGCCAAACAGAGATGCTGTATGCCGTGACGCTTTCGAAGAGATTGTGCTAAATCGGTGATAACGGTTTCGCACGCTCGTTGCAGGCTTGCTGCCAACGCTGCGCGTTTGGCCTCGCTGATTTCGGCATTTGGCTCGCGTAATATACCAACTCTGTCGTAGAAGTTCTTCGAGAACGCCAGGCGGCCGGAAAATCCTACGGTGAAGAAGCTCGAATCGAGTTTGGGGAACAGACTCGACTTGCGGCGAAGCATTTCTAGAAATATGTCCAAGAAATCGGGCTTTGCAGTGAGGCTGAGCCATTGCATCTTGTGTTCATGCTCATGGGGTCGATAGCCGATCAACTCAGTGACTTGCGAATAGACCCATGCGAGGGAATGCGGGAAGGTGATGGCCCGCTCGATGCGAATTTGTTCGCCTTGGCCGATCGCGATGGTTCCGGAGCGGCCATCTCCATGTTCATCGCAAGTGAGAATCAACGCGCGGTCGAACGGCGAGGCGTAAAACGCGCTGGCAGCATGGCAAAGATGATGATCGAAACTTAGAATGGGAACGCGAGCCTCTCCGGAAAGCAAACGGAGGATTCGCTGGTTATTCAGGTCGCGGGCAAGTTCACCGAGTATCTTACTTTCGTAATAAACACTGGAAATCGGCGCGAGAGGGAGGGAGCGGGCACGGAAAGCGGAGCCGCGCGCCCAGGAATGCCAGGAGCGGCTGGCGACAGCGATGGCATCGACGTCACGCCAACTGATCTGTGCATGTTCCAAGCAAAATCGAATTGCGGCGCGCGGGATTCCAGACGCGGTGCGCGCGCGCTCGAATTTGGATTCTTCAATGGCTGCGAAGAATCCCTGGTCGCCAAGAATGGCGGCCGCCGTGTCGTGCTCCAGCGCGGATAATCCGAGGAAATACATTCACGGGAGAGATACTACGGATTATTGGTGCGTCCGAATAAGCGGCCATGAGTCAGGATGCCTCGGAGTCCCATCAAAATCAGACGAGGCTGGCTGACGCAAACGCGCCAGAGAACCTTCAGCGCTTCGTCACGCGAATACTGGCTGAGGGAGCGCCTGGCGGGCGCATTGAGCGAATCGACAAGGCGGCTGTAATCATCCTGCGTGAAATGGTGCATCGCGCGCCGAACCAAAAGGTGCATATCGAGTTCGCGCCGCAATTCTCGCAGCTCGCGGCTTGCGCCCCCGCTCAAAATGGCTTCCGCGACTCCGGCTGCCCCGCGCAAACCGGTGACGATGCCACCCACCGTGCTTACTTTGACCTGGTCAGCGGCGTCACCGACTAGAAAAACTTCCCCACCGGCAAGTTTCTTGCGCACGGGAACCCAACGAGTGTAGACCGGGATGCGCGCGCCCTGGAAGGCTAACGGCTCAAGATTCCGCTTCACGAGAAATGCTTGCAGGTGCTTTCGCGCTTCCGAACCCACCTCGCCGATCAATCCAAGCGCGCCGCGTTCGGCGGATTCGGGTATCAGCCAGTAAAAATACGGCGTGTCGGCGGGAACAAACCAGACGCGAACCGTGTCGGGCGACATGCCCTTGGGAAGCGGTACAATAGCCTGAACGAGCGGGACCGTTTTTGACTTGGGCCATCCCGCTGATTGGGCGACGCGGCTCGAAGCTCCATCTGCAGCAACAACTGTTTGCGCGGAAAATTGCTCGGCGGTGTTCTCCGCCGAATTCTCTAACTCCAGGGTAATTTTGCCCGCCTTTGCGTTAAGACCGCGGAAATTTCTCCCCAGAGCGATTTGCGCTCCTGCCCTTTGCGCCTGTGCCGCGAGCGAGCGAATGAGCGTGGAGCGCTCAATGATCAAATCCGGCTGGTCGAGAGCAATGGTAGCGGCGCGCCCGTCGGTGAAAAGCTCGAATCTGCGGATTTCGTTGACGACGCTTGCGGAGCCAACATCGCCCAGGAGCTCATTCATACGCCGGGTAACAATCAGGGTGCGCGCGGCGGGGTCAATGCTGGGAGATTGTTCGAGTACCCGAACCGGAACGCCCGCGCGAGCGAGCAAGTAGGCGGTAAAAAAGCCGGCGGCAGATCCGCCGACTACAGCGACAGGATCGCCGGGCTTGAGGATAGGGTGACTCTTCGACGGTTGATCAGGCGCTGGCAACGGCATCCTCTTCCATTCGATTTTGCTGTCCGGTTCATTGCTCTGCCTAAGCTGGAGATCGTCATGCGGCAGGTCCTAAAATTACGTTCAGAATGCCTCGTTGCGGACCACCGCGCCACCCGGCAACGTGAGGCGAATGAGTATAGCGTACCTGAATAATCGCACAATAGGACTGCGCGGGCTAGTGAGAGCCAGTTGGATTCAATAGCTCAAAGACCTTCGGCTGGCGCTCGTAGGGAGAGCGCTCCAGAGCAACTACGGCTGCGGCGCCCGAGAGCACGAGAATACTGCAGAGGCCGTAAAGTTGAAAGGATGGCAGGTGCATCGTCACTAGGGCGAGCATCCCGAAAAAACAACCCAAGCCGTAGAGGAAAAGAACAGCGCCCCTATGGCCAAAACCCAGATTCGACAGGCGGTGAGCTGTGTGGTCCTTACCGGGCGACGTGAACGGCAGCAAACCACGACGAAAACGAGAAATCGTGATCAGTGTGGTGTCGAAAATCGGCACGCCAAGAATCAAAACGGGAACAAGCCAGTTTGCGCCGAGATGCGCACTTTCGGGCCGCAGTTTCAACCCGAGAATTGCCATCAAAAATCCAAGAAACATGGCGCCACCATCACCCATGAAAATTTTCGCGGGAGAAAAATTCCACCGCAAGAACCCCAAAGCCGCGCCTAGGGTTGCTGCTCCAAGCGTACAGACGAGAATTTGCCCGTTAAGAAGTGCCGCAATAGTAAAAAAAGCTGCGGCCACGGCGGCGACACCGGCACAAAGACCGTCCATGTGGTCGAGAATGCTGAACGCCGCAGTGATTCCGACAACCCCAAAAAGCGTTAGCACCATATCCAGTGCTGTGCCCAGCGTACCCGGCAGAAAACCAGCGAAAACCTGGGCGTGAATTCCAGAAGCAAGCAAGACGCATGCGGCCAAAGGCATGCTCACGAACAATTTCACTTGATGATGAAGCATGCCGCTGTCGTCGAGTATGCCCGTGATGGCGAGAAGCGTGGCGCCTGCGAGAATCGCGAGGATCTCTGCACGCGTATTGTTGTGCATGGTCACGACCATGGCCAGAACAAAGCTGACGTAAATTGCCACACCGCCAAGCAGCGGTATTGGCCTGACGTGAACCTTACGCGCATTCGGCTTATCCACCATGCCGATGTGCAAGGCGAAGCGTCGCACGGGCGCTGTCAAGCTGAGCGAGGCGAGAAGGGCGATGACGAAGGCAATCCAAACGGTCGACATGAGCGACGACTCCGATAGCTAGCGTGCTGTGAGCATTTTTTCGAGGCGTTCTTTTACCTGTTCTGGTTTTCTGTCAGCGAAATACCAATCCATGGTCCGGCGCAAGCCGTCACGGAACATCACTTTCGGCTCGAAACCGAGGAGCTGCCTGGCCAGTAAGTTATCCGCGACGCGGTTCGCGGGACCTGTGGGCATGTTGCGCAGAAACTTGAAGTCGGCTTTCTTTCCGGCGTATTCAAGCGCCAGTTGGGCAGCATCAATGACCCGGACACGTTCCATGGTGCCGAGATTTACAGCCGTGCCGTCATTGATTTTCTCCGCCGCGAGAATGGTGCCGTTGACGATATCGTCCACATACGTCCAGTTGCGAATTTGCTGGCCATCGCCCCAGATTTCAAACGGATTCTGTCCTACAAACGCGCGGCCAATCATTGCGATCACAGCGTGGTTTTCGACGCCGCGCGGACCATACACCGTGAAGTAACGGCACGACGCCGCGCCGAGTTTGTATTCGCGGTGATAGGCCTGCAGTGTCATTTCCGCCATCAATTTTGCCCAGCCATACATGTTGTCCGCGTCGTACGGGGCCTTGACATCCGCTTCCTTGAGGTAGAGTTCCTTGGTGGTGTCGGTCTGCATGTAATTCGGATAAACGCAGCCGGACGAGGCATAGCAAACTTTTTCCACGCCAGCCTTCACCGCTTCCCAGAAAACAAGTCCGTCGAGGAAAAGATTGGAAGCAGGTCCCGCCTGGTGCAAATCCACATAGCCTCGCCCGCCATGGTCGGCGGCGAGATGAAAAACCACCTGGATGTCCTTCATGGCGCTGCGGGTGACCCCGGGTTCGCGCAAATCCGCTTCGATAAAGCTGACTCTTCCGGCTTTGACGTGATTCTGGATGTTCTCCAGTTTGCCACTCGAGAGGTCGTCCACGACGCGAACTTGCGCCCCGCGTTCAAGCAACTGGTCCACGAGGTTCGAGCCGATGAAAGATGCGCCTCCGGTGACAAGTACCCTCTTGTTTTTCCACATCATGTACGAGTGCTCCCGTGAGCTGGAGGGTGAACTTCTTCCATGATTGCGACGAACTTTTCTAACTCTTTAACTCTAGCATAATTCTCCGCTGCTTTACGGGCTCGTTCACCCATAGCCGCCAGCCGGACGGGATTGCTTTTGAGTGTCTGAATGGCGGTCGCAACCTCCGCCGGCCTGTCGGGATCGGCAACCAAACCACAATCACTCGCACGCACAATCCGTGCAACATCAGTATCTTCCGGCGCCACGGCGAGGATTGGACGGCCTGCCGCGAGAATCGAATAGAGCTTGCTGGGTACGACGACGCCGCCAAGTCCATGCCGTACAGTGATAACGTGGATGTCTCCCGCAGCCATTACGCAGGGAATCTCCTCCGATGGCCGAAACGGCAGAAAACGCACAATTGCCGAGCCGCGACTGGCTTCCTCGAGCCGAGCGCGATTTGCCCCGTCTCCGACAAAAATCATCCGGGTGCCATTCACAGGAAGCAGCTTCGAGGCTTCGAGCAGCGTGTCCCAGGCACCGTAAAATCCGAGGTTGCCCGCATGAAGGACGACAAAATCGGCAGCGCCGCGGATCTCGTTGATTGCAGGATGCCCGAGAGGCGCGGGCGCGGCAGGAAGCGAGGTACCGTCGCGAACCACAACAACCCTCGCTGGATCCACGCCCTTCGCCAGGATGCGGTCGCGCATGTCGTCGCCTAGCACGATGACCCGCGCGGCCTGGCGCAGGGCCGCCCTGTGGAGACGTTCCCAAAGCGCAACCCAGCTTCGCGGGCGGACAATGTCGCCGCCAAGCGCCATGTCCGGATAAAGATCACGGATGTTATAAACAAATGGAATGCGCTTCATTCGAGCGATGGTCGCGGCAACAATTCCGTTAAAGGGCGGATCAGTCATGGCGAGGACGAGGTCGGCTTTAATTGTCACAGCGCGAGGGACCGCCAGCGCGGCGAAGGAAAGATAGTTTGCTACGCGGCCACGCATTTGGTGACGAGAATACGTAGTCGAGCCGACACGCTCCACGGTCAGATTGCCCGTGACGCGGCGTCGAAGGAAAGCAAAAGGATAGTGCTCATCCGGATCGTATGAGGGGCGGCCGGCGAGAACGGCGACCTGATGGCGTTTCGACAAAGCATCGGCGACGACTGCGGCGATTTTCGCCGTCGCGGAAGTGTCCGGGGGAAAGTACTCATTTAATAATAAAATCTTCACATTTTTTCCTAATTTTCATCAACGTGTACAGCGGCGGCCAGATCAAGCCGTGGCTGCTATTGCGTTCAGGACCTACCTCGTGTCAAGGACAGCGGCAGACGATTCTTCACGCGAGATCTCTTGCGATTTCTTCTCCAGTAGAAAATTTCCCAAGACCAGAACGTCCATTTTAGTGCGTTCGAAACAGGCCAGGGCTTCTTCGGGCCGGCAGACGATCGGCTCGTTGTCGTTAAACGATGTATTCAGCAAAACAGGGACGCCCGTGAAGTCCCCAAACGCACGGATCAGCCGCCAGTAGAGTGGATGAGTCTTTTGGCTTACGGTCTGCAGACGCGCGGTGCCGTCGATATGAGTGGGCGCGGGAATTACCGCGCGCTTCACCGGGCGCACAGGATACGCAAACGTCATGAACGGCGAGGGATGCGCGCATTCGAAATATTCTCCGGTCGCTTCCTCGAGGATCGAAGGAGCAAAGGGCCGGAAGGTCTCGCGATGTTTAATGCGGCGATTAAGTGTTTCCTTCATTTGAGCGCGGCGCGGATCCGCGAGAATACTGCGATTCCCCAACGCGCGCGGACCCCATTCGGCACGACCCTGATACCAGCCGACAATTTTTCCCTGGGCAATGTGCTTGGCTGTAGCTCGCACGAGCGCGTCTTCCTCAAGTTCGGTGACATGAACGTGCTCAAAATCGGAGTCGCGCCTGGAAACAACTTTGCGAATCTCCTCAGACGTAAAACCGGGACCCCAGAAGGCATGAGCCATTTCAAAGCTGCGGGGCTTTCCGAGAACTTGATGATATACGGCAAAGGCGGCGCCGAGCGAAAGACCTCCGTCGCCGGCGGCCGGTTGGACGTAGACGCGCTCGAAAGGCGTACGTTCGAGAATTTTCCCGTTCGCGACGCAATTGAAAGCGACCCCGCCTGCCAGGCAGAGAGTCTTCGCTTTGGTTTGCGCGTGAAGGGTATTCACGCTGGCTAACAGGATTTCTTCGAGATGTGCCTGCATAGTTGCGGCGAGATCCTTGTGGCGTTGTTCAAGGGGCTGCTCGGGCGCACGAGTATGGCCGAGCCGCTCTTCAAGAAGGGGCGAGAAGAGGCGCCCTAGAATTGGCGTTTCGTTCGCCTTCTTCCACGTCATTTCCGGGCCGCTCTTGTGATGCGTGAAATAACGAAGGTTGAGACGGAAACCGAAGGGATTCTGTGCGCGAACGACGTCGCGGAGATCGTTTAGATACGCCGGCGAACCATACGCTGCGAGGCCCATCACTTTGTATTCATCGCCAAATTTCCAAAAGCCCAGATATTGCGTCATTGCCGTGTAAAACATTCCGAGGGAATGAGGAAATGCGATGGAGCCATCCACACGAATTTGCGAGCCTTCGCCTACTCCCCACATGGTGCTGGCGAAATCGCCCAGGCCGTCGGCAGAAAGCACCGCGGCGCGGTCGAAAGGTGAGACAAAAAATGCGCTGGCCAGATGGGCCTGGTGGTGTTCAACGCGATGAAATTGCGCGCGAATGCTTCGCGGGTCAACATCGAATGCAACGGCGAGTTCTTCTTTCAGTCCCGCAAAGCGCGACAGAACTTTAATGCGTTCCAGAGCAAAGCGCGGCATGCGCACAGCGAAACGCAGTTTTGTGCCAAGTCGCGCCCACGGATTGCGTGGGATCGCGATGTGATCGACTTCAGAAAGCTTTACGCCAGCACTTTCCAGACAGTACTGAATAGCCTTGACAGGCAATCCCGCAGCGTATTTCACGCGATTCAGGCGCTCCTCTTCCACCGCGGCAAGCAGACGCCCGTCCGCGATAATGGCCGCCGACGCGTTCGCGTGGTACGCGTTAATTCCCAAGATAATCATGCGCCTGTCAATTCCCTGTTGCGGAAGTCCGGAATGCTGCTGCGTTCCCTAATCAGGATAGCGCGGAAGCTGCCTTCTTGTCGCCGTCCATGGGAAGCTCGGTAACGCCGCCCAGATTGCGGCGGGCCCACTCACAAAGGACAAACAAGCTCCAAGGCCGCGACCAACTGGTGCGCCCAGCCAGGAAGCTTTGCCAGATACTGGTAACTGCTCTCTTGTCGATGATATTGCTGAGGGTTTGGTCACAATTCGCGAGCTCTGACTCGACGCGACTCCGAAGGGGGCCTCGCAACCAATGCTCCCAGGGCAATGTAAACGTGCGTTTGGTCTGTGTCACGATTTCCTTGGGGAGTAAATCGCCGATGGCCTCAATCAGCAGGGCCTTGCGCAACCCATTCCGATTCTTGACCCTCGCGGAATAACCCAGCACCAATTCGACGAGGGGATGATCCAAAAATGGAACACGAACCTCGAGCGAATGTCGCATGCTGAGAGCATCGGTGTCTCGAAGAAGCATGTTGACGAGGTACGAACGAATTTCCAGCCAGGAAACGGCAGTGAAAGTATCAAATTGCGTGGCTTCGCCGGCCGCAGTGGTCATCCAATCGCACCACGGCGAATTTGCCGAGTCAGCGCGATCCGCGTGAAGAAGTTGAAAAACAGTTTGCGGCGGGAAAAGCGTTCGTGTGAAGAAATACGGGTGCGGAAAATCGGCAGGACTCGAAAATGCGCTGGCAAGCTTGAGAAAGGCATCGGGATGCCCACTCCTTCTCGCCCAAGCGCCAAAAGGAGCGGCTCCGGCTACTCGCAGGGGAGATGGGAGGGAGCGCGAAAAGGACATCATGCGCGCTATTTGCGGAGCGGACTTGAAAGTCGAATAGCCGCCGAAAATTTCATCACTGCCAAGGCCGGAAAGCGCGACTTTGAGGCCGGCCTGGCGCGCCGCCCAGGAAACGAAATATGTATTTATTCCGTCAACACTCGGTTGGTCGAAGGCAGCAACAGCCTCGTCGAGACGCGACTGCATTTCGTCGCCACTTAGAAGCAACTCTGAATGTTCGGTACCGAGAAGATTGGCCGCGCGCCGGGCAAGCGTGGCTTCGCTGAATTCCTGCTCAGGAAAAACTACGGTGAATGTTTTTATGCCGGAACGCAGACGGCTGGCCAGAGCGGCGAGTGCCGTGGAGTCCATGCCACTACTCAAGAAAATTCCGAGAGGTACATCCGCAAGTAAATGGCAGCGGACGGAGTCTTCCAGCGCCGACCGCACCTGTGCGGCCGGTGAAGCTCCTAGCGGCTCGCGCTCACGGGATATTCTGCCATCGGTGACGCTCCAATAAGGGTGAGGCCGAAATAACGCCGACGGCTCATCACAGGAAACGTAGCCGCAGTGACCTGGCGGAAGGGAATAAATCCCATCGACGAGCGTCATAGGCTCCCCAAGCGAACCGAAGAGCAAATAACTCGACAAAGCGGTTGCGGAAACGCGGCGTGGCGGGTAATTGCTGGCAAGAAGTCCGCGGACTTCCGAGGCGAACAAGAACTTACCTTCGACCACCGCGTAATAGAGGGGTTTGATTCCCATACGGTCGCGGGCGAGAAAAATGCGGCGTGGACGTTCGGCTGTGCCTTCAGGTATCTCGACAATTGCGAACGCGAACATACCGCGCAAGCGCCGCACACAAGCCTCACCCCAGGTTTCATACGCGTGGACAATGATTTCCGAATCCGATTGTGTGCGGAAAACGTGGCCGACTGATTCGAGTGATTGCCGTAATTCGTGGAAGTTATAGATCTCGCCATTGAAGACGAGTCCGACCGTGGCGTTTTCGTTCCAGATTGGCTGTCCGCCGCCAGGAAGATCGATAATGCTCAGGCGCTGCATACCAACGGCGGCGCCCCGAGCGATGAACGTGCCATTGCCATCAGGCCCGCGGTGCTCCATTACATGCATCATGCGCTGAAGCGCGACGGCAGCTTCTGACTGGTTGTCGAGGCCGATTACTCCACAGATGCCGCACATGTACTTAGCTCGGCTGCTTCAAGAACGCGACACTGCTCCTGCGCAACCGTTCCGTCAGGCGGAGGCGTTTTATTCCCAGCCGGGTGTCAGCGACCCAGCCCAGTGTGAGCGTAACGATACAGAAGAAGAGAAACAAAATTGCAGCAGCGACACACGCAGTGAGAGATTCGCGTTCGACGAGGAGTGTCATAAACGGTGACGCCTCCACTCGAGGAAAAATGGCAGTCGCAATTTTCTTAAAGAGAGGCTCAAAAAAAACGACCCGCCCAAAGTGAGACCGGTCGCGGGCACAACAGCATCCGAAAAGCCCTTCAAATACTGACGTGTGGAATATTCCCAACACAGCGCGACGAGCAGGCAAAGTGCGGACGCGACGAGCAGCAGATTTCCGAGAACCCAAACTGAACGAAATACGGAATGACCTTTCATGCCATCCGCGCCCCGTGCCGATAGATTTCCTCCATTTCGGATAACGGCTGCTCCCACGAGAGGCCGCGCACGATACCTGGGCACGCGTCACGGAATTCGGCCGCGATCTGGCCGTCCTGAAGCAATGTTTTCAGCGCTCCTGCGAGCGCATGCGAATCGTGCCGCACCACCAGACCGGCGCGGCCACTGATCACTGGCGCGATGCCGCATTGGTCCGTAACGATTACGGGCGTCCCGCAAGCCATTGCCTCGGCGGCGGAATTGCCAAAATTCTCGTTCTGTGAGGGCAATACAAAGACGTCGGCATCCTGATATGCCGCCCATTTTGCAGCATCATAAAGAGGCCCTGTAAATAAGACGCGATCAGCAATATCCGATGTCGCGGCGAGAGACTTGAGGCGCGCCGAATATCCATTGTTTTCCTCAGGACCGGCAAGCACAAGCACAGCATTCGGCACGGCCGACGTTTGGCGGCGCCAGAGCGCAAAGGCTTCGATAAGAAGATCGGGACTCTTCTTTGAAACCATCCGCCCCAAATAGAGGACTAATTTTGCTTGCTGGGGAATCGCCCACTTTTGGCGGAAGCTGCCCCGCGGGGGCAACGAAACAGGGACATTGATGCCGTTTCGACGCACGACAATCCGGACGGAATCGATTCCTCCTGTGACGAGTTCCTGTTTTTCCTGCTCGGACGTCGCAATCACTCGATACGCGCTCCGCAAAAGGCGTTCTCCAAAAACAGCGTGATAAATTCTCTTTACTCGAACATTCCGGACAATGGGGCGAAACATCCCCATGGGTTCCACCACGTACGGAATACGATGTCTGCGACAGAAAAATGCCACTGGCGGTCCAAACAGATCATACAAGCCATAAATATGCACGGCGTCGAACTTCGCGAGAGACACCCGGCAATACTTTATCACGCCCGGATTGAGTGTGAGCGCTCGATAATGCCACCGGCTCCGAAGGAAGACCGTTTCGACGCCTTGCTCGTGCGCGCACCACCCCCAACGGCACTCTTCTGCTTTCATCGTAGGCGCCAGGGATGGGTTGAACCCAAAATCAGCAGTGAGCACGGTAACGTTGTG
>DATEHB010000214.1:0-7464 GCA_035279805.1 Candidatus Acidiferrales bacterium | reverse complement strand
CAACTTCTTCGTCGAGCTCTTCTTGCCGCCGGCGAAGCCAGAACGGAAACCTCATGCCTGGTTCTCCGCCCCCGGGCTCAAAATGCCTGCAATCGCCTCGGAGAGCTGCTCCCAGCGCGAGCGCTCAGACAGTAACTGTTTCTTGCCCGCTGGGGTTAGCCGGTAGACGCGCACTCGCTGCTTGTTCTCTGAAACTTTCCAGGCCGCCGCGATCCATTTTTGTCGCTCCAGCCGGTGCAGAGCGGGATAGAGCGAGCCTGTATCCACCTGTAGCGCCTCGCCCGACCGTGCCCGAATTGCCTGGCTGATCCCGTACCCGTGCTGCGCTCCCCACTGGAGCGTTTGCAAAATCAACAGGTCCAGCGTCCCTTGCAACAGCTCAATTCGATTCTGATAGTGGCTTTTCATCGATTCTCCCCAGGGGGTAGTATGTCTCCATCCCTGGCATGTAGACTGTCTACGCCCACGAAAGCAAGCAAATTTCATACCGACCTGGCGGTGTTCCTAACGCTCTGGATCAAAGGCTTTTAAGGACTGGCAGGAATAGCGTCAACCGGCCACGAACGCCCGCTCGCGGGACGCCGTGTCGCAAAATCGGACACCTTTGCGCCGCACGTCGCTTTCGTGCGGCTTCGCAAATGCTCGTGCTATCGCGTAAACTGAACCCGTCGCAAATGCCCACCCTCTTCAACGACGCCCTTCTGCAACTGCTCGCGTGTCCTCACGACCAGACGAAACTCCGTGTCGAGCATGGCGCGCTCGTCTGCGGACGCGCTCACCGGTTCGCTTGCGAAAACGGCATTCCGATTTTTGCTGAAACTCCGCGTCGCGAACCCATTCCCCTCAACATGGGTCCGTGTTCGCCTCCCGTCAACGGCGGAGCCTTTGCCCAACCGGAACAGCAAATCGATTCCTTCGTGAACGATTGGATCGTAAACACAAATGGAAACCTTTACTGGCGCGCGCGCGGAAGACTTCCTCGTTA
Source organism: Candidatus Acidiferrales bacterium (assembly GCA_035279805.1). GTDB lineage: Bacteria > Acidobacteriota > Terriglobia > Acidiferrales > UBA7541 > DAHUXN01. The sequence goes on along the minus strand of DATEHB010000214.1, from coordinate 6,479 downwards.
TCCAATTCCGGCTTGGCCAACCGGCCCCGGTAAGGGAAAAGTGTTGATTGATATCGGCTGCAGTTGGGGACGCTGGTGCATCGCGTCTGCGCGCGCAGGCTTCGTTCCGATTGGCACTGACGTGCACATCGACGCGCTGGCGGCCGCTACGCGTGTTTCGCGGCAGCTCGGCGTCCGCGCCGATTTCGTTTGCAGCGACGCCGAACATTTGCCGTTCCAACCTGCCAGCGTTGATTGTGTTTTCTCCTATAGCGTCCTGCAGCATCTCGACAAATCAAAGGTGCGGAGAATTTTCCAGGAAATTGTGCGCGTCTTGAAACCGTCAGGATTTTGCGTGATTCAGCTTCCCAACGCGTTCGGATTGCTCAGTGCCGCGCAACAAATCAGGCGCGGTTTCCGCGAAGCCAAATCGGGCACTTTTGAAATGCGCTATTGGGCGCATGCAACAATTCGCCGCGCGTTGGAGCAGGCCGGCTTTTCGAAAATCGCAATACACGCGGACGGCTTCTTCTCGCAGAATCCTCAGCTGAGCGATCTCGATCTGCTTTCGCCCGCGGGAAGGCTGCTTGTCCGTACGTCCTCCGCCGCCCGCAAAGCCGCGGACCTCTTTCCGATTTTCACGCATGTCGCCGACAGCCTCTGGATCGAAGCGCAGACTCGAGTTTCTGGTTGACGGCCACAACGCCCATGCCTGCTCCAGGATCGCTCTCGAAGGCAATCCGTCAACTGCCAAAGGCCGAGCTGCACGTGCATCTCGAAGGCTGCATGATGCCGGCGCTGCTTGTTGAATTGGCGCGGAAGCATGGCGAGAAACTGGAGTTGCCGGGCGTCGAACAAAAATACAAGACGAACACTTTTTCGCAGTTTCTGGAATTATTCAAATGGGCCACGTCGTACTTGCGCGAACCGGAGGATTATGCGCGGCTGGCGGAGTCTACAGCCTTACGCATGAACGAGGAAAATTGCCGGTACGCCGAAATCACCTTGTCGATCGGAGTGATGCTGCTGCGAAAGCAAAATGTGGAGAGAAATTTCGCCGCAATTCGGGACGCTGTGGCAAGGGCGGCGCGGCAAACGCATTTGCGAGTCCAGTGGATTTTTGACGCGGTGCGTCAATTCGGAGCCGAAAAGGCGATGGACGTGGCGCGAATCGCGGCCGGAATGAAATCCGAGGGCGTAGTCGCGTTTGGCATGGGCGGCGATGAAGAATCACTGCCCGCTGCGGATTTTCGGCAAGCGTACACTTACGCGGCGAGCAAAGGACTGCATCGCGTTGTTCATGCCGGCGAAATCGGCGGGCCGCAGGCCGTGCGCGACGCGATTGAGGTACTCGGAGCGGAACGGATCGGGCACGGAATTGCGAGCATTCGCGATGAAGAACTGATGGAGCTGCTTGTCGAGCGGCAAATCCCGCTCGAGATTTGTCCGCAGAGCAACGTGCGCACGGGCGCGCTCGCAAAATTGCTTGGCGTGAAAAATGCGCGTATCGAAGAGCATCCGCTGCGAAGATTCCTTACGCGAGGCATTCCGGTGACGCTCTCAACGGACGATCCTGCGATGTTTCACACCAGCCTGAACGGCAGTTATCGAACGGCGCTGGAAAAATGCGGGTTGAATAAAGCGCAGTTAGTGGATTTGGCGGAGGCGAGTTTCCGCTACGCTTTCTTGGCCGGTGACGAGAAACAGAAAATGGTTGCAAATTTTCGCGCCGAGGCGGCAAGCCTGGGCCTGCTATAATGCCGCGCATGAAAGCGCATGTTTGGGTGATGCCGAAATCGACGGTGCTTGACCCCCAGGGACAGACGATCCACCATGCATTGTCTTCCTTGGGCTATTCGAAAGTGCAACGCGTGCGGCAAGGAAAATTCTTCGTGCTTGAGCTGGATGGCGTGAGCGCGGAGGAAGCCAAGGCGCAGGTGGAAAAAATCGCCCGCGAAGTGCTCACCAATCCCGTCATCGAGGAGTTCCGCTACGAAATTGTGGCGTGAGTTCTGGCGCGCTTTGTAATATCCTCCCGCGACTTTCACTCCGCCTTGCAAAACTGACTCGTCCCGTTGCAGAGTTGGCTTATTCCTGCGGCATTCACTGATTTGTATTGGCGTTTTTTCGGTAGTGGGCCAGTTTGAATTTTCTTTATCGTGACACGGGAGTTAAAATTCAAACTGACTCATTACCGTTTTTTCCGGGCTCTTTGCCCCGGCGCGGAATATGCTAACCTGAACAAACCACGCTGCGACGCTGGACGCGTGCGCGGGAGCAAAGAAAGAGAGCGGCGGAATTTTATGTGCGGAATAGTTGGGTACATCGGACCGAAAAAAGTTGTGCCGCTGATTCTGGACGGCCTCAAGCGGCTGGAATATCGCGGCTATGACTCGGCGGGCATTGCCGTGGTCGAGCAGAACGGCAAGCTCGACATTCGGCGCGCTTCGGGAAAGTTGCGGAATCTCGAAGAGGCGATTCGCCTCTCGCCGCTCGATGGACTCTACGGAATTGGACACACGCGCTGGGCCACGCACGGACGTCCCACGGAAGAAAACGCGCATCCGCATCGCGACTGCAAGGGCGAAATCGTCGTCGTGCACAACGGAATCATCGAGAATTATCTCGAATTGAAGCAGCAGCTCATTCAAAAGGGACACAAGTTTTTGACCGAGACGGATACGGAAGTGATCGCGCACCTGGTCGAAGAGAATTTCAACGGCTCGCTCGAAAGCGCGGTGCAAAAAACGGTAAAGCAATTGACGGGTGTTTATGCGCTCGCCGTGGTCTCCACGCGTGACCCGCAGAAAATCGTCGCCGCGCGCTGGGGACCTCCCGCGGTAATCGGACTCGGGCAAAACGAATATTTCGTCGCGAGCGATATTCCGGCCGTGCTTCATCACACGCGCGACGTGGTTTTTCTGGTCGATGGCGACATCGCGGTGCTCACTCCCGAAGGCGTGCGGCTCGTGGATTTTGATGGCGCGGCCATCGAGCGTCCCGTGCAGCACATCACCTGGGACCCCATCATGGCCGAAAAGGGCGGCTTCAAGCATTTCATGCAGAAGGAAATTTTCGAGCAGCCCCGCGCCGTGCGAGACACGCTGGTGGGCCGCGTTTCACTCGACTCCGGAAAAGTCTTTCTGGACGAGATGGACATCACCGAGAAAGAATTCCGCGACTTTAAGAACATAAAAATCGTCGCGTGCGGAACAAGCTGGCATGCCGGGCTGGCCGGGAAATTCATGATGGAGAAGCTGGCGCAGATTCCCGTCGAAGTCGATTACGGAAGCGAATTCCGCTATCGCGATCCGATTGTGAACGCGAATAGTTTGGTTGTGGTGATCAGCCAGTCCGGCGAAACGGCGGACACGCTGGCCGCGCAACGCGAGGCGCGTCAAAAAGGCGCGAAGACACTGGCGATTTGCAACGTCGTCGGCTCGATGATCACGCGCGAGGCCAACGGCACGATTTTGACCCACGCGGGCCCGGAAATTGGCGTCGCTTCGACGAAGGCGTTTACCGGCCAGTTGACCGCGCTGGCCCTTTTGGCTCTGCACATCGGCGAACTGCGTTCCAAGACGTCGCCCGACGCGGGAAAGAAAATTGTGCAGGAAATGTCTCGCCTGCCGCACAAAATGGAAGCCGTGCTGCAACGCGACGAGGAATACGAAGCGCTGGGACGCCAATTCTTCCGCCATTCTGACTTTTTGTATTTGGGGCGCGGCATACATTACCCGATTGCGCTCGAAGGCGCCCTGAAGTTGAAGGAAATTTCCTACATTCACGCCGAAGGATATCCCGCGGGCGAAATGAAGCACGGACCGAACGCGTTGATCGACGAAAATTTGCCCGTGGTGATTATCGCCACGCGCGATGAGAACGATGCCGCGTCGATGACCCGCTACGAAAAAACCGTCTCAAATATCAAAGAAGTGAAGGCGCGCGACGGAATTGTGATCGCGATTGTAACCGAGGGCGATCATTTGGCCCGCGAAGCCGCCGACCATGTGATCGAAATTCCCGCGGCCCCGGAAATTTTGACGCCCGTGCTCGAAATTCTCCCGTTGCAATTGCTCGCGTATCACATCGCCATCCGTCGCGGTTGCGACGTTGACCAGCCGCGCAATCTCGCCAAATCCGTCACCGTCGAATAGCCTGCCTCGACTAACAAAATCATCCCGTCAGCATCATTGTTTCTTCAGCAGCGCTGGCCAGTTTACGACGACTGCAAGGGTTGCGGTTGCTTGCCCGACTCCTTCAACGACGACGAACTTTTTTCCGTCTGCTGAAACGTCGTACATCGGTCCCAATCCTCCCTTCCCGAGATTGGCTTTGAAAAGTTCCTGTGTCTTTCCGAGGATCAGTCTCCCCTGTTTCTCGGAAGTCTGCACCGACATCAAATTGCCCGGGGCGCGATAAAAGAGTTCATTTCCACTCCGGCTCCAACGCGGCCAGTTTCCACCTCCGGACGAAATCTGCCATTTCCCGGTTCCGTGTGGGAACGGCACGACGTAAACCTCCCGGCTGCCGGACTCATCGGAAACATAAGCCAGCCATTTGCCGTTGGGAGAAAGGGCTGGCTGTATCGCCACAAACTGACCGTTCTGCACCACAGGGAAGAGCTTTCGGTCTCCCGTGATCGATGCTGCCCAGATTTCGCCGCTCGCCGGCCCATTGGTTCCGGCGCCTTCGTTCGCAATGCGCTGGGCGAAGGTGCCGCTGCGTTGGAAAACCAAATAACGCCCGTCGCCGGACCAACTGCCAAAGAATTCTGCGTCGTCATCGTGAGCGATCAACGAAATCGCCTGCCCCGTCCCGTCAGCGGCTTTCTCGTAAAGATGGAACTTTCCGCTGCGATTCGACACGAAGCAGACCTTACCATCGGGCGACCAAAAGGCGTCGGCATTGATCCCTGGCGCAAAAGTGATCCGCGTTTTGATGCCCCGCGCGAGGTCGTACACCCAGATGTCCGGTTTGCCCGTCCCCGGATCAGTGTACGACACAGCCACACGGGCGTCGTCGGGCGAAATAGCCGGTGTGCCAAAGTCACTGGGCGTTCCCGTCTGCGAAATTATTTTGCCGTTGCGACCATGCCATGAAATTTGAGAGCCGCCAGCGATGGCATTCCCGTAAACGAGCGTTCCATTTTCCGAAACGCTGAAAATCCCTTTCCTGATGATCCCGTTGATGGCGACGTTCTCGGCAATCGGTGCCGCGTCGCCAGATAAGCGCAATTTGCCTACATCAAATGCCTGCGCCATCAGCGTTCCATCGCGAACGAAAAGCAGATAGCCCGGAGGAGCGTAAACCGCATCCGAGCTACCGCGAAGAATCAGCGTCGGCGTACCGCCATTGAGCGAGCCGGCATAGGTGCCGGAATCCTCGCTGGCATCAGCTGCCTTGTAGAAAAGGAAATGCTTCCCGTCTGGCAAGAATTGCGGCCAGGCAGACGGCACTTGAGACGAATTCAACTTCACCACTTGCTGGGCGGCGCCGCCTGAAACAGGCACGCGGACGATTCCGCTGGTCCCGGACCCGATGAGAATGGTGCCATCGGAGCTCCATGTCCCTCCCGGCGGCCCTGCAACGGAAGCGATGGTGATGGGCGGCCCGCCGGAAGCATCTATGCGGTTCAGCTTGCCTTTGGCGAAGTAGCCAATCGAACGCCCATCCGGCGACCAGAATGGATGCATGGCCTCGTCCGTTCCTTCCAGCGGCCGCGCGTCCGGTGAATTCAGCGGACGCACCCATAACAATTGTTTCCCATCACTGCTCACCGCGACAAACGCAAACTGAGTGCCATCAGACGAAAGAGCAGGCAAGCCGGGAGAAATTCCCCATAGGGCATAATCTGCCGATTTTGGCGCAGCAATCTCCGCGACCACCGCCTGCACTGGCTTCGGCGCGCGCAAAAAATATCCAGTGACGAACAATGCTGCGGCGATTATCGCCATCGCCGCCACAGCCCACGCGACGCGCTCGCGATTCTTGCGGTGCGCAATAACCGGCGCGGGCACACCCGCTTGCGAACCGGCATCGCGAATCCACTCCAGTTGCAACTTCACGTCGTGCGCTGACTGAAACCGCTCATCCGCATCCTTCGCCAAACAAATCTTCACCGTGCGATCCAGCGCCGGCGGCGACATCGGCTGCACGCTCGAAATCGCCGGCGGCTCGCGCTCGAGCACTGCCGCAATCACGCTCGCCGTGGTCTTCCCTTCGAACGCCCGCTTCCCTGTCGCCATCTCGTACAGCACCGCGCCCAAAGAGAAAATATCGCTGCGCGCGTCCGCATCTTTTCCTTCCATCTGCTCCGGGGCCATGTACTGAAACGTGCCTACGATTGTGCCCTCGGCCGTTAACGGCGTGGTGCGCGCCGACGGGTTCAGCGATTGCGTCAGACTCGCCAGCGCCGGAGCCGCACTGTCTCCCGCCGCTTTCGCCAAACCCCCTTTTGCCAAACCCCCTTTCGCCAAACCGAAGTCCATCAGCTTCGC
>DATEHB010000213.1:0-5449 GCA_035279805.1 Candidatus Acidiferrales bacterium | reverse complement strand
GGCCGGAGGCGACGGCGTCGGTGTGCCGGGCGTACATCGAGCATGGGATGCAGACGTTGCCGGGGAACACGAAGCTTTACTACATGGGGCCGATGTTCCGGCGGGAGAGGCCGCAGAAGGGGCGTTACCGGCAGTTCTATCAGATTGGCGCGGAGGTGCTGGGGACTTCGGACGCGCCGGCGATTGATGCGGAGCTGATTCAGATGCTCACGGATTTGCTGGAGCGCTGCCAAATCGAGAAATACACGCTGCTGATTAATTCGATTGGCTGCGCGGAGTGCCGGCCGAAATACGTCGAGCTGTTGCGCGCGGAATTGCGCAAGCCGGAAATTTTCAGCAAGCTCGGCGCGGACAGCCAGAGGCGCGTGGAGACGAATCCGCTGCGCGTGATGGACTCGAAGCTGCCGGAAGAGCAGGCGATCATCGAGAAGCTGCCGAAAATCTCGGAGCACCTGTGCGAAGAGTGCCGCACGCATTACGAAAAACTGAAACGCGAGTTGGCGCTGCGCGAAGTGGCGTTCACGGAATCGCCACGACTGGTGCGCGGCCTCGACTACTACATGCGGACGACGTTTGAGATTACGAGTCCGATTCTAGGCGCGCAAAACGCGTTGTGTGGTGGCGGGCGCTATGACGGACTGGTGGAAATGCTCGGCGGACCGAAGGGAATCAAGGGAATCGGATTTGCGCTGGGCGAGGATCGGTTCATCGACGCAATTGAGGAAGCCCGCCACGGCCGGCAAGCGCAGAAAACTCACGCGACGCGGCCGCTGGATGTTTTCATCGCGTGGATGGGCGAGCGCGCGTATCCGACGGCGGTGCGGTTGGCGCACGTGCTTCGCGTCGAAAAGCACAGAGTGGAATTGCCGCCGGAGGAGATGAAATTTCGCAAAGCGCTCGAACGTGCGGATAAGCTGGGCGTCCGGCACGTTTTGATTATCGGCGACGACGAAATTGCATCTGATATGCTGACGATCAAGCGGCTGGCCGACGGCGCGCAGGAGAAAATTCCGGAGAGTGAGCTGTTGGAGCATTTGCGGCGGACGCCATGAAAGCCGCTGGAGGAGAAACGAATTGTTCGATTCGTTGGGTGAGCTGAAGCGGACGGGATATTGCGGGGAGTTGCGCGTAGCGGACGCGGGACGCAATGTGATTTTGATGGGATGGGTGCACCGGCGGCGTGATTTGGGGCAGCTGATTTTTCTCGACTTGCGCGATCGCGCGGGAATCTGCCAGGTGGTGTGCAATCGCGATCAGTATTCCGAGGCGCACGCGAAAGCCGACGAAGTGCGTCCGGAATATGTGGTGGCGGTGGAGGGGCGCGTGTTCCGGAGGCAGCGGCCGAATCCGGAGTTGGCGACGGGCGACGTGGAAGTGATGGCGACGCGCGTCTACATTTTGAACAACGCGAAGACGCCACCGTTTCAAATTGAAGACGACACGAACGCGAACGAGGAGACGCGGCTGCGTTACCGGTATCTCGATTTGCGGCGGCGCAAACCGCATCGCAATATCGCGCTGCGGCATCGCGTGGTGTTCGAAATTCGCAAGGCGCTCGACGATTTAGGCTTCTACGAAATCGAGACGCCGATGCTGACGCGTTCGACTCCCGAAGGCGCGCGCGATTATCTGGTGCCGAGCAGGATTCATCACGGGCAGTTCTACGCGTTGCCGCAGTCGCCGCAAATCTTCAAGCAGATTTTGATGATCAGCGGGATGGACCGCTATTTCCAGATTGTGCGCTGCTTCCGCGACGAGGATTTGCGCGCCGACCGCCAGCCGGAATTCACGCAACTCGATTTGGAGATGGCGTTTCCGCGGCAGCAGGATATTTTCGAGGTGATTGAGCGCGTGATGGAGCGCGCGCTCAGCGTGATTGGCGCGAGCGTGCGGCGGCCGTTTCGCCATATGCAATATAAGGATGCGCTGCGGCGCTACGGTTCGGACAAACCCGATTTGCGTTTCGGCATGGAATTGCAGGACGTGACGAAATTCTTCGAGCCGGCACGCGAAACATTCGGCTTCGAAGGGAATATTTATGCGCTCGTGGCGCCGGGTGCGGGAGCGTGGTCGCGCAAGCAGCTTGACGACTTGACCGAGCAGGCGAAAAACGCGGGCGCGAAGGCGATGTATACGATCAAGGTAACGCCGGAGGGAGTTATGTCGTCGCTCGATAAAACGTTGGGTGCGGAGGCGGTGACGAAGCTGGCGAAAAGCCTCGGCGCGAAACGCGGCGATTTGATTGTCGTGCTGGCGGCGAAAGAGCAAATCCAGGGAACGGATTCGGCGGCGCTGGTTGCGGGACAGGTGCGTTTGCGGCTTGGCGAGCAATTGGGATTGATCAGCAAAGACCGCTGGGAATTTTTGTGGGTCACAGGTTTTCCGCTTTTCGAGTGGAGCGAGACAGACAAGCGCTGGGTGAGTGCGCAGCATCCGTTCACGGGAATTATCGAGGAAGATTTGGAGAAACTTGAAAGCGCGCCGGGCGAAGTGCGCTCGCGCGGCTACGATTTGGTGTTGAATGGCGTGGAACTTGGGTCGGGGAGCATCCGAATTCACCGGCAGGACGTGCAGGCGCGTTTATTTAAGGCGCTGGGGCTGTCAGATGAGCAAGCGCGGCAACGATTCGGATTTTTTCTCGACGCGCTGACTTATGGTACGCCGCCGCATGGCGGAATCGCGTTGGGAATTGACCGCATGGTGGCGCTGTTTGCAGGAGAGAAGTCGATTCGCGAAGTGATCGCGTTCCCGAAGACCACCGCCGCGCAGGATTTGATGGCCGAGTCGCCGAGCGACGTGGGTCCCGAGCAGCTCGATGAATTGGGAATTACGGTGAAGCCGAAGGAAAAGCCCACCGCCACTGGCGCGTAGGCACGGGACTGAGGATGCAAGTGAAATTCGCTGACAAGCCATGATGGACGCGTTTTTATTGGTTGGATCACTCGGAAGCGGGTTGCCCGAGAAAGACGTGAAACGCCGATACGTGGCGAGCGTGGTTACGTTTCTCGCGTCCGTGGTTGCCGTTTCGGCTTCTTATTGGGGATTTCGACACTGGCCGTTGCCGATTGCCATTGCGAGTTGCATCGCGTGCGTTGCCATTGTTTTCGTTGTCACATTTTGGACAATCGGACGATTTCTGCCACCTAAAATTCGCACAATGCGATGAGGTATTTGGAGACTACAAGTGTCGCGGATACGGATACTGCCGGAGAATGTTGCGAATAAAATTGCGGCGGGGGAAGTTGTCGAGCGGCCCGCTTCGGTGGTGAAGGAACTGGTGGAGAATTCGCTGGACGCGGGCGCGAAGACGGTGCGCGTGGAAGCGGAATCGGGCGGAAAGAGGCTGATTCGAATTACGGACGACGGCAGCGGGATGCTGCACGACGACGCGCTGCTGGCGTTCGAGCGGCACGCCACATCGAAGTTGCGCACAGCTGACGATTTGCTGTCGGTTGCGACGCTGGGATTCCGCGGCGAGGCGCTGCCGTCGATTGCGGCCGTGTCGAGGCTGACGCTCGAGACGCGCGCAGCGGAAGAAGAGCAGGGAACGCGGATCGAATTCGCTGGCGGAAAATTGATTGGCGTGAAACCCGCGGGCGTTCCGGCTGGAACGGCGATCAGTGTGGCGGATCTTTTTTACTGCGTGCCGGCGCGACGAAAATTCCTCAAGTCAGAAACCACGGAGCTTGGCCACATTGCTTCTCTCGTGACGCATTACGCGCTGGCGCATCCCGACAAGCACTTTCTGCTGAAAACTCCCACGCAGGAAATTCTGAACGCGACGCCGGTCGAGACGATGGCGGAGCGGTTGTACCAGGTTTTCGGGCGCCAGGCCGTGGCGGAAATGGTGGAGATGCAGCCAGCGGAAGCTCCGATTCGCGCGGCAATCACCGAACCGGAAATGGAGGCGGGCGACGAAACGTCGCGCATTCGCGTGTCGGGATTCGTTTCTCGTCCTGAAGTGCAACGCACGAATCGCAACGGAATTTATATTTTCGTGAACCGGCGATTGATTCGCGACCGGCTGGTGCTGCACGCAATTGGCGAAGCGTATCGCAACATCATGCCGGCGGGCGCGTTTGCGGCAGTGCTGCTATTCATTGATTTGCCGTGCGCGGAAGTTGACGTGAACGTGCATCCGGCGAAAGTCGAGGTGCGGTTCAGGCATTCGCAGGTGGTGCACGATTTTGTGCGCGACGCGATTCGCATGGCGCTGGCGAACGCGCGGCCCGTGCCAAGTTTTCCAGCGGGGGCGACCTTGGCAAGTTCCGCGGCTGCGGCTGGAGCGGGAGCGAATGCGCCTTCGGCCGCAATTGGTGCGGCAGGCGCGGCGAGTTTTTCACCGAGCGTCGCAGAAAATGGTTCGGACGTGGCGGGAAGTTTGCCCGGGCCGCCGCGAGCGATCATTCCGAACGAAGTTGTGTCACGTGCGGCGGTCGAGACGCTACCTGGAGATTTTGAGTTAACCGGCGCGCCCGAGCGTCCGATTCCGCAGCGGCTGAATTTCGAGACCAGGGAGGAGATTGTCTTGCCGCGCGGCGTGGCGATTTCGGCGGATGCGTGCCGTGAGCCGGCCGTGGCCGAATCGATGATCGAATCGGAATCGGCAGGCGCGTTACCAGGCGCGGCCCACATTGGGGACTTGAAGCCGCTCGGGCAAATCAGCGCGAGCTACATTGTGGCGGTCAATGGGCAGGGGCTGTGGATCGTTGATCAGCACGTGGCGCACGAGCGCGTGCTGTTCGAAAAACATCTGGCGGCGCGCCGCGCGGGAGAATTGGGCGGCCAGAGGTTGTTGATGCCGATTGTCGCGGAACTATCGCCGCATCAAATCGTGATTTTCGAACAGATCGCGGAAGAGTTGCGCGCGAACGGATTCGAGGCGGAGTTGATAGGGCCACGGAGCGTCGCGATTGCGGCGGCTCCGGCGGGAATCGCGAGCGGCAACGCGGAAAAGCTACTCGCGGAAATTCTGGACGGCGTGGCGCGCGAGTCGCAGGCGATTTCTTTAGAGTCGCTGCAATCGCGCATCGCGGCGTCGACGGCGTGCCAGGCGGCGATCAAAGTCAATATGCCGCTCGACCAAACGAAGATGGAATGGCTGCTCGCGGAGTTGGCGAAAACCGAGTATCCGATGAGTTGTCCGCACGGCAGGCCCGTGGTGTTGCGATATTCAGTGCGCGAGATTGAGCGGGCGTTCAAGCGAATTTAGCCAATAAACATGACGAGACACGTCGATTTTTTCTCGATTGCGATTTATCTTTCAGTGCTAGACGTCTGTGTGTATGCGTACATGATCCGCAGCGTAGTTCGCGTGGTGCATTTCCGAAATCTTATCGAGATGCACTTTCCCCGCTTGTGGCTGGAGCACAGGAGACATTTTCGTGATAGTAAAATTCGCAAGGTCCTTGTGGTTCTAGTTGCGATCACAATAGCGTGTCTCTTGCTG
>DATEHB010000212.1:0-4273 GCA_035279805.1 Candidatus Acidiferrales bacterium | reverse complement strand
CATCACATTGCGCAGGATTTCCGCGCGGGCGTAGAGCAGAAGCACCACAAAAACGATCGCGCCCAGCAAATCCATCATCGGCGACGTCACAACGTACGCCTTCACCCAGCGCATGTTTTCGCGCAACAAGCGCCGCGCCGTGTCGCGGAATTTCCGAACTTCGAAATTCTCCATGCCAAAAGCTTTTACCACCCGATTGCCGCTGACGGTTTCCTGCACAATTTCGCTCAAGTCCGCCACGCGCGACCGGCTGTTCTGCACAGAGCGGCGAATTCTTCGTCCCAGTCTGCCGACGGGATAAACAACGAGCGGGATGATTACAGCTGAACCCAGAGCCAGCCTCCAGTTCAGCACCAGCAACACGCAGACAAACGCGGCCAGCGCGAACACCTGCTGGAAAAAATCCGCCAGATGCTCGGAAAGCGCGCTGCGCACCTGGTCAACGTCGCTGATCGTGGCGGACATCACCCGGCCCGTGGGGTTGTGCTGGAAAAATCCGATGGGCTGGCGCACCAGTTTGTCGTACACCTGATTGCGCAAATCGGTCACGGCCCCATGCCCGGCGTATTGAATCATCGTGTTGCCAAAAAACTCTCCAACGGCTTTCGAAAAGAAAATCACCACCAGGCAGATCGCGAAGACCGTCCACACGTAGTGGATGTTCGAGGGCAGGAATGAATTCAGATAGATCGCGCGGCCGCTGTGCGGCAGAGTAATCAATTTCACTTTCGTGGCGGCGCTGTGCGGATCCAACACCGTATCCCACGCCGGAATGATCATCAGCGCGATCAGCCCTTCGCAGAGGCCCACCAACGCGAGCAGCAGCACACCCAGAATCAGCCGCCACCGGTATGGCCGCACGAAGCGAAAAAGACTGTGAATCTCAGGGGGAACTTTCACTCGTCGAACACCCTTATGCATTCCACTTTACAGGACGAAAAATATCCGCGCCAGAGCATGGACGCCGAAAAGTCATGAGACGGATCGTTCCAGGTCCCTGTGCTCGAGTTTCACCGTGTAACCGCGTTTTGCCAGCGCCTTTCCGATCGCCTCCGCCATCATCACGGAGCGGTGGCGGCCGCCCGTGCATCCGAACGCAATGGTCAGGTAGCTTTTCCCTTCGCGGATGTAATGCGGGATCAGATATTCAAGCAGCCCTTCAATCCGCCGCAGGAATTGTCCCGTTTGCTTGAATGACCGGATGTATCGCGCCACACGCGCATTCTTGCCGCTGTACGGGCGCAACTTCGGAACAAAATGCGGATTCGGCAAAAAGCGCACGTCGAACACCAGGTCCGCATCCGAAGGCAAACCAAACCGGTATCCGAAACTGACAAGGGATATAAGCAGCGGCTTGCGGCCGGCCTTTTGAAAACGCTCCGTGATGAAGTCGCGTAGCTCGTGCACCGTGAATTTCGTCGTGTCGATCACCACGTCGGCGAGCGCGCGAATCGCGGCCATCTGCCTGCGTTCGAGACGGATCCCTTCCAGAATCGAAGAATCCCCGCCCATCGGATGCGGCCGCCGCGTTTCGCTGAATCGCCGTCCCAGCGCCGCGTCGCTCGCCTCGATGAATACCAGAGTCGCCGGATACTCGCGCCGCAACCGGCGGTAAACATCCGGCAGGCGCTTCAGCTGCGCGCCTTCGCGCGCATCCACCAGCAGGACGGCGCGCTCAAAATCTCCGCCGCCCTCCATATACAACTCGGCAAAAGACGGAATGAAGGAAACAGGAAGATTATCGACGCAGTAGAAACCCAAATCCTCGAACGCGCGGAGAACCGACCCTTTTCCTGAGCCGGAAAGGCCCGTGAGGATGACTAACTGGCGATTTTGATGAGTATGGCGCGGCGCCACGGGAGGCTGCCCGTCAGCCCTTCTGCCGGCGCTGGTGCGTGCTGGGAATGCGCAGGTCTTCCCGGTATTTCGCCACGGTGCGGCGCGTGACGTGGATGCCCTCGAGGTCCAGACGCTTGGCAATCTGCTCGTCGGTGAGCGGATGCGTCGCGTCTTCTTCCTCGATCATCTTTTTGACCAGCCGCTTCAGGGAAAGCAACGACATGTCGCCTCCCTGCGGGCCGTTTACAGACTCGGAGAAAAAATACCGCAGCTCGTATACGCCCTGCGGCGTGTGCGAGTATTTATTGGCCACGGCCCGGCTCACGGTCGATGGGTGAACGCCCACCTCCTCGGCCACTTCCTTGATCATCATCGGTTTCAGGTGATCAATCCCGTATTCCAGGAAATCCTTTTGCCGGCGCAGAATTGACTGGCACACGCGCACGATGGTGTGCTTGCGCTGCTCGATATTTTTCATCAATTGCACGGCCGCCGTGAACCGTTCCTTCACATAATTTCGCACGTCGCGATCCGCGGCGTCGCGCGCCAGCAGACGCCGGTATACGGGGCTTAGCCGGAGTTGCGGCAAATCATCATCATTCAAAAATGCCTGCCACTCGCCATCCACTTTTCGAAACGCAACGTCCGGTTCCACCAGCCGCGGCTCGATCTTGTTGTACCTGAGTCCCGGCCGTGGATCGAGTTTCTTCACGGTATCCACCGCGCGCTTCACGGCCTCGATGGGACGGTTCAGAGCCCGCGCGATTTCCTTGAGCTGATTGTTTTGCAGCATTTTCAAGTGATCGGAAATCACTTGCTGCGCCAGCGTATTCTGGGGATCGATCAATTTCAATTGCAGGAGGAGGCATTCTTTCAGGTCGCGCGCGCCCACTCCCGGCGGATCGAATTCCTGCACCACGGCGAGCGCTTCTTCCACGTCGTCCGGCGTGTAACCGCCTGACTGTGCAATTTCCTCGAGCGTTGCCATCAGGTAGCCGTTCTCGTCGAGGTTGCCAATAATCACTTCAGCGGCTTTTTGAACCTGCTCGCTGCAAATGCTCACGCTCAGCTGCCACAGTAAATGATCGGCCAGATTCTGCGGGGAGGATAGAAACTTATCGAAACCGGGCTTTTCCGTTTCTTCGCGTTCGCTTCCCACGCCGCTGGCCGCGGCTGTGTCCAGATATTTCGTGAAAAATGAGCTGATGTCGAATTCATCGAAGGGATTCGAAGCTTCCGTTTCAGGGACTTTTTCCGTTTCTTCCTTCACGAATGTTTCGTCGGTGTAATTCTCGCTGACCACGCCATCGTCGCCCAGAACTTCGAGCATCGGATTTTCCATGATCTCCTGGTTGATCATTTCACGCAGCTCCAGCCGATTGAGCGCGAGCACGCTCACCATCTGCACCAGGCCCGGCGTGAGCACTTGCTTTTGCGCGAGCCGGAGATTGAGTTTGGGCTGGAGCCAATTCATAGCGTTAATTCAAACGGAAATTTTCTCCCAGGTACAATCGCCGCACTTCGGGATCCTGGCTCAGTTGTTCCGGCGTGCCGGCGCTCAAAATTTTTCCGCCATGAATAATGTAGGCCCGCGTCGTCACGGCCAGCGTCTCGCGGACGTTGTGATCGGTCACCAGCGCGCCGATTCCCGCAGCGCTCAAGTCGTCGATGATCTTTTGCAGGTCCATCACAGTCAGCGGATCGATTCCCGAAAATGGCTCGTCGAGCAGCACAAATGACGGCTGCATCACCAGAGAGCGCGCGATTTCCAGCCTCCGGCGCTCGCCACCCGACAGCACGTACCCCTTGCTGTGCCGCACGCCTTCCAGTCCCATCTGCGACAATAATTCTTCCACGCGGTCGCGCCGCTGCTCCGGCGTGATCGGCAGCGTTTCCAGCACGGCGAGTAAATTTTCTTCGACGGTCAGTTTGCGAAAGACAGAGGGTTCCTGGGGTAGGTAGCTGATTCCGCTACGAGCGCGCAGGTACATGGGAAGATCGCTGATGTCCTCACCGTCCAGAAGAACTCGCCCGAAATCCGGGCGCGCCAGGCCGACCAGGATGTAAAACGTCGTGGTCTTCCCTGCGCCGTTGGGGCCCAGCAGCCCAACCACTTCGCCCCGTTGTATCTCCAAACTGACATTATCGACAACCTTCCGGCCTCGATAGCTCTTGCTCAACTCCGCGGCTTGGAGCTTCAACATGCCAGTTCATTTCTCAACCCGGTGCTTGGTAATGGTTCGCGGGCCTTTTTGCGAATCCACGAGAATCGTATCACTCGCTAAAAAGAAGGTCAATTCACGGCCCGTTGTCGTGTTTCCAGAACCATCCGAAAGCGCCGGTTTGCCTCCGGAAAGCACGAATTTGCCCTCCGATGCCACGTATTCGCCTCGTTCCGCAGTGCCGACACGCCCATTTTGTTCGATGCGCACAC
>DATEHB010000211.1:0-12667 GCA_035279805.1 Candidatus Acidiferrales bacterium | reverse complement strand
CTCAATAGCGATCTGCGCCGTGTCTTTGTGCTCACGCAATACAAAGCCCTTAGCCTGAACCGGCACATTCGCCAGGGCTGGTCCTCATTGATGGGCATTGGCGACTTCATCGAGATTCTTCCTCCGCAGATGCGCGTTTCCGCGCATTGGTATCAAGGCACTGCCGACGCCGTCTATCAGAATATTTATTCCATTGGCAGCGAGCAATCGAGCTACGTCTTTATTTTGTCCGGCGACCATATCTACAAGATGAATTACCAGAAGATGCTGGAGCAGCATGTGGATAGCGGCGCGGAAGTCACCGTCGCCACGGTCGAGATGGACCCCGCAGAGGCCGCGCAACAGTTCGGCGTGATCGAGACGGACAAGGAAGGCCGCATCCTCGGCTTCGAGGAAAAACCCGCCGCGCCAAAACTCTCTCCGCGCCATCCCGGAAAATGCGATGCGTCCATGGGCATTTACATTTTTAATATGCAATTCCTGCTGCCCGCTTTGATGGCTGATGCCGAGGATCCGAATTCGTCGCATGACTTTGGTCACGATGTCCTTCCTAAAATCATCGGCAAGTTTCGCGTATTTGCCTACAATTTCTACGACGAAAACAAAAAGGAAAAGCTTTACTGGCGCGACGCCGGAACCATCGACGCCTATTATGAAGCCAACATGGATTTGACCAACGTCTCGCCGGTTTTCAACCTCTACGATAAGAGCTGGCCGCTCAAAACCTGGGAACAGCAATATCCGCCCGTGAAATTCGTCTTTGCCGACCCCGGGCGCACGGGAACGGCCGTCGACTCCATTGTCGCTGGCGGCTCCATCATCTCAGGAGGCCGCGTTGCTCGCTCCGTCATCGGCTACGATGTACGCGTTAACAGTTATTGCGACATCGAGGATTCCATAATCTACAATCACGTGAACGTCGGCCGTCATTCGCGGATTCGGCGCGCCATCATTGACCGTCACGTCAAATTGCCGGAGCACACCGAAATCGGGTACAACATGGATGACGATCGCAAGCATTACCATATCAGCGACAACGGCGTCGTAGTCGTAGTCCGCGAAGAATCCATGCTCGAGGAACCGGAGTGAGTCTGTTCCGTGTCTTCTACATTTCAGCCCCGCTTCGGTCACGCCGCCGGTGAATTCGAGCGATATCGACCGAATTACCCGCCGAAGCTTTTCGACCGCATCCTTGCTGCCGTGCATCAGTCCCGACGGGAACGCGCTATGGATTTAGGCGCAGGCACCGGCAAAGTCACTGGTGCTCTCCTTTCGCATTTTGCCGAAGTAATCTCCGTCGAGCCCGACGCGCAGATGACCGCCAAAATCGCCGAACGCTTTCCGAACGCCGTTATTCGCAACGTCACGGCAGAAGAATGCACCCAGCCGCTGGAAAGTGTTGACCTGGTCACCATCGGCAACGCGTTGCACTGGATGGAAGCCGAGCGCGTCTTCGCCAACGTGCATTTCTGGCTTCGCGGCACCGGCGTACTCGCCGTCTTCGACCGTCCGCTCCCGAAAACCATCTCGAGTGTGGACGCAATAGTCCTCGGGGAACTTCGCGGTCCTTGGCGGCGCCATCGCGATCCGCGCTTGAAACGAGACTTGATTTGGCAGAATCAAGTTCGCGCCGCGCCCGGCTTCCGTATTGTCGATGAAGCGAAATTCCCGAATATCATTCCGATGAGTCCGGCCGATTACGCAGGCTTCTGGCGCTCCACGTCCTACGGCAGCGCCTACGCGCGCACACTGACCGACGCTGAGCCTTACTGGAGTGGCCTCGAATCGCGTTTCGCCACGGCTGCGGCTGGCGCTATGATTCCCGTGGATTTGACTCCAACATTGGTACTGGCGCAGAAGCTATAGCGAGAACTCGCAGGCCTTCCATCGGTAAATAAATTGAGGAGAAAATGTTTTCATGCGCAACGCCGCAAGAATCGCTCACATCATCGGCCGCGAAATTCTCGACTCGCGCGGCAATCCGACAGTCGAAGCGGACGTGATCCTGGCGAGCAACCAACGAGGACGAGCTGCCGTTCCTTCCGGCGCGTCGACCGGTGAGCACGAAGCCATCGAGTTGCGCGATGCTGACAAATCGCGTTACCTCGGCAAAGGCACTCGCAAAGCCGCGGAAAACATCAACGGCCCCATCGCGAAAGCCGTCACGGGCATGGATCCATGCGACCAAGAAGCTCTTGATCGCAAAATGCTCGACGCCGACGGCACGCTGAACAAATCGAAACTCGGCGCCAACGCGATTCTCGCGGTCTCCATGGCTGCCGCGCGCGCCGCCGCAAACGAAAGCGGCCTCCCTCTTTACAAATATCTCGCGCGCTTCTCGAGCGTCAATTCCGCCAACACGCTTCCCGTCCCGATGATGAATATCCTCAACGGCGGCGCGCACGCCGATAATTCCGTTGACGTGCAGGAATTCATGGTGATGCCCATCGGCGCACCGGATTTTCGCGAAGCGCTGCGTTGGGGTGTCGAAGTCTTCCATTGCTTGAAATCCGTGCTGAAGAAAAATGGTTACTCGACCGCCGTGGGCGACGAAGGCGGCTTCGCTCCGAATTTGAAGTCCAACGAGGAGGCGCTGGAGCGCGTTCTCGAAGCCATCGCCGCCGCCGGCTACAAGCCCGGTGAGCAGATCGCCATCGCCCTTGACCCAGCCGCGAGCGAGTTCTACGACCAGGGCGGGAAGAAATATATCTTCAAGAAATCCGATAAATCGGAGCGTACGTCCGAACAGATGGTCGAATTCTGGGCGAACTGGGCGCGCCAGTATCCCATCGTGTCGCTCGAAGACGGCATGGCAGAGCAGGATTGGGAGGGATGGCAACTGCTGACAAGAACCCTTGGCAATAAACTCCAACTAGTCGGCGACGATATTTTCGTCACCAATCCGGAAATTTTCGCGCGCGGCATCGAGAAGAAAATTGCAAACGCAATTCTGATCAAGCTGAATCAAATCGGCAGCGTCACGGAAACCATCCAGGCCATCGAAATGGCGCGCAAGGCCGGCTACGCATCCATCGTTTCGCACCGCTCCGGCGAAACTGAAGACACTTTCATCGCTGATTTCGTTGTCGCCATGGGCACCGGCCAAATCAAGACCGGCTCCGCGTCGCGCACTGACCGCATCGCCAAGTACAATCAACTCCTTCGCATCGAAGAAGAATTAGGTCCGAGCGCCAAATTCCCCTCCTGTAATGCGCTATCCCGCAAATCCTTCTCAGGTAGCGCAATTGGACGACCGCTCTGACGTGCCAGGCTGTGGACATTCTTAAAAAGCCTGTTAATTCATTAGCTTCTGCGCCCGCCGCTGCGCTCCCAGCCGTGCTAGTCTGGGGACGCTCCCTTTCCAAGGTAAACATGAAGCTAGCGAAATCCACTTGGGTAATCATTGCGGCTTGGGTTGTGTTCGTCGGCGGATTCGCTGCCGTGTCTCTCGCCATGCCACCAAGTGACACGCGGAAGGCAGTCGGCGACATCGTCCTATGCATTGTTCCGCTTTTCGCCAATGCCTGCCTGCTTTGGAACGCTTCTTCGGCTTACCGGCGGCAAAATAACTTCTGGATGCTGCTCGCTTTCGGTTGCACCCTTTGGCTCGCCGGTCGCCTCATCGACACCTACCAGGGACTGGTATTGCACATCAGACCGCACAGCCTTTCTTTCGTAGACATCATTTTCTTCCTGCACACTGTTCCACTGATGGCGGCGCTGGCCCTGCTGCCTCACGCCCGGAAGATGCGCGAGACATTGCGTTATGGCTATCTGGATTTGTTGCTGCTCTCAGTGTGGTGGACGTTTCTGTATTTATTTATGGCGGTTGCTTGGACGCAAGACCCAGCACACACAAATCTGGATCGCATCCGCGACATGCAAATCTACGCCCTGGCTAACCTTGTGTTTCTTGCCGGAACCGGCATCCTGGCCATTCGCACGAAACAAGGCTGGCGCAAGGTCTACGCAAACCTGTTTGGCGCGGCCGCGACGTATATCGTGGGAATCACGATTGTGGTGACTTTAGCCATGCAGGGCAAGATCGATTTCGGCGAGCTGACCACGTTGCCCATCATTGCCGCGTTTGTATGGTTCGGGACAGCCGGAATCGTAGCGCATCGTATTTCACCGGCGCCGGAGGTGGCGGAAGATGCACCACGCCACGAATCGCAATGGCCTGCCCAGTTTGCCATCCTCTGCATTCTGTCGATGCCGGTTATGGTGTTATGGAGCGCTTTCTTCAGTCACGCGCCCGCGCCGGTCAGGAATTTCCGGTTGATGCTAACCCTGATCGCAATCATGGTTGGCGCAAGCCTTGTCTTCTTGCGCCAGCACATGGTGGACCGCGAACGGTTGACTCTGATGAAGGGTCTGCAGGATTCGCTCGAACAACTGAAGCGATTGCAAATGCAGTTCGTGCAGGCGGAGAAACTTGCCTCGCTCGGCCAATTGGCCGCGGGCGCTGCGCATGAGATCAATAACCCTCTTACCGCAATTCTCGGCTATGCGGAGTTGATTCAGACCGACGCTACGGCCAGCGAACGTTCGCGCACCCTCGGCGAGAAAATCCGCGAGCAAGCGCGCCGGACAAAAGTGCTGGTCACGAATTTGCTGAGTTTCGCGCGCCAGGTGCCCACCGAAAAGCAATTGCTCGATTTGAAATCCGTCCTCACGAGCGCCATTGAGCTGCGCCAGCTCGATTTGCGCGATAAGAAGATCCGCATCAACGTGGAGAACCCTGCCGTTCTTCCTGCCGTGCGCGGCGATCCCAATCAACTGCTGCAAGTTTTCTACAATCTGATTAATAACTCTGTCGATGCAATGGAGTCTATTGGAGGCGGCGTGCTGGTGGTATGTATGCGCACTGAACGCGGCAGCGTTGTCCTGGACTTCTCCGATTCGGGCCCCGGATTGCGCGAACCGGAACGGGTTTTCGATCCCTTTTACACTACGAAACCCGTCGGAAAAGGAACGGGTCTCGGCTTGAGCATTTGTTACGGCATTGTGCAAGAGCACGGCGGTCAAATCTTCGGATTCAATCGACCTGATGGTGGATGCACCTTCCGCGTTATTCTGCCGGCTGTGCTCGCGCTCTTCCCACAGCTCACCGCCACCACTCAACTCAATACTCGTTAGACCTTCACCCCACTCCACTTCGTCCCTTCACGCCTGTATGTTAGATTCGTGTGCCATGTGGGATGAAGCTGCAATCGTGACGGAAGGGTTGACGCGGCGCTTCGGCGGTCTGGTCGCCGTGGATCAGGTAAATCTGCGCGTCGATGGTGGCCAATTCTTCGGCTTCCTTGGACCGAACGGCGCCGGCAAATCGACGATGATCAAGATGCTGACAGGATTGCTTGCCGCGTCGGCGGGCACGATGCGAATTCTGAATATCGATCTCGCCGACAATCCCGTCGAAGTGAAGCGGCAAATTGGAGTCGTGCCCGAAGGCCTCGCACTTTTTGGGCGGCTTACGGGCGCGGAGTATTTGAATTTTGCGGGTCGCATGTACGGGCTGGATCGCCAGACGGCGGCGCAACGCACCAGGGAACTCCTCGAATTCATGCAGCTTGCCGACCGGCCAAAATCGTTGATCACCGATTATTCCCACGGGATGCAAAAGAAATTGGCCATGGCAGCAGCGGTAATTCACGGACCAAAGATCTTATTTCTCGATGAACCTTTTGAAGGAGTAGACGCCATCGCGGCGGGCACACTGAAGTCCATGCTGCAGCGCATGATTGCACGAGGCGCAACGATATTCTTGACCTCTCATGTACTCGAGATTGTCGAGCGGCTGTGCAGCCACGTCGCCATTATTTCGCGCGGCAAATTGGTCGCTCAGGGATCACTCGAAGAATTGCGAGCGGGCATCGAGGCGCGCCAGGGAATCGGAGGCAACGCAGCGGCAGGCGCGTCCGTCGGTGGCAAACTTACGCTCGAACAGATTTTCCTCGACATCGTCGGCGGCAGCCGACAAACGGAACAGGAACTGACGTGGCTGGCGTAGACGCAATTCCGGGCACGCGTGAACAGATCGCGCTGGTCGCTCAGCTCCGCTGGCAGCTTTTCAGCAATTCGCTCCGAACACTGAAAGGCCGCCTCGAAGCTCTATCCACCGTTTTGGTCGCGCTGATGATGACTGGTCTCGTCTTTGGCGGCGGCATTTTGCTGGGCATAGCCACGTATTTTCTCGTAACCCGAAACGATTGGCCATGGCTCGCAGGCTTGCTGTGGATTGTTTTTCTGTTCTGGCAGTTGTACCCGCTAACTGCCGCGTCGGTCGGCGCCCAATTCGATTTTTCTAACCTGCTGCGCTTTCCCTTGCGGTTGGGCAGCTTCGTTGTCCTGAGTTTGATCTACGGGCTGTTCGACCCCGGAGCCGTCGCCTCGCTTTTCTGGCTTTCTTGCATGTGGATCGCGCTCGGAATCGCACGGCCAGAAATGTTGGCGTGGGGATTGCTCCTCTTTTTTGTGTTTGCGGCGATGAATCTGCTGCTGGGGCGAATGATTTTGTTGTGGACCGAGAAGTGGCTGGCGCGTCGCCGGACGCGCGAAGTATTGGGATTCATTTTCATTTTGGGGATGCTGTCGTTTCAGTTCATCGGTCCCGTCATGAATCACTTGCAGCACCATCCCACGAGGATTCAATCCAGTTGGGTGGTAACTTTGCTGCCTGTGGCGCGGCTCCTTCCCCCCGGAGTTGCGGGCCAGTCACTGACCAATGCGCTCGGCGGCAACTTCGTCGTCGCTGCACTCTGGTTTCTTTTTTTGTCTCTGTACGGCGCGGCGTTCTTTGTATTGCTGCGAACCAGGCTCGTTGCACAATATCGCGGTGAAAACTTGAGCGAAGCACGGGCCGTTGCGCTTCCAACGAGGACGCTGCGGGCTGGTGAGAAGGCAGTCAGTTCGTCCTGGAATATCCCTTGGGTTTCCGGAGCATCGGGCACCATGTTCGAGAAAGAAGTGCGCTATGCGTTTCGCAGCGGGCCGATGCTCTTAAACTTTGTGGTTCCCGTGATTCTCGTAATCTTTTTAGGGATTACCTTCCACCAGCAAGGAAGAAACGGCGATTTCTTCGCTTGGACGCCGGATATGGCCTTTCCCATTGCGATTGCCTACACCTTTCTCATTCAGATGAACATGGTGTTCAATAGTTTTGCATTTGAGGCTACCGGCATTCAATTTCTGCTGGTCTCTCCGGTCCGGTTTCGCGACGTGATGGCCGGCAAGAATCTATTTCAAGGCGTAGCCGCCTTGATTGAAGCGCTGGCCGTTTGGGCCGTTGTCGCCTGGATTTTTTCTCCTCCTCCGCTGGTTATCGTCACGGCGACGTTTGCCGGACTTCTGTACGCCACGCTGGCGAATTTCGCTGTCGGCAATGTTTTGTCGGTCTGCTATCCGCGCAGGCTCGATTTTCACGCGTTTCGGAAAAAGAAGCTGTCTGGCATCACGATGTTGATAGGGATGGTCATGCAGGGCGTTCTGATCGGGTTGGGAGCCGGAGTTTTCCTACTGACAAAGCATTTTGACCGGCTAGCTCTGGCGACGCCAATTTTTCTCGCATTCGCGGCTGTTGCCACGACAGTGTATTGGTTCAGCCTCACAAAAATCGACCACTTGGCGCTTACACACCGCGAAACGCTCATAACCGAACTCTGTCGCGCGGAATAAGCGCCGGCTGCGTGAGCCTTGCTTCATCAACAGCAAATCCTATGGACGGATACCGCGACTGGCCAGAATTTCCCTTAGCCTCTCAATTGGCAATGCTTCGATGACGTGGCCATCGCGCCCATGCACCGTCGTCGCGCGCAGCAGCGAGTTATCGATAGCCTCTTCTGCAGCTTCTCCTGCAGCTTCGAAGAGAGGAGACAAAGAGTCTTCGGACAACAGTTGCACGGGCGGCAGGGCTTTTACATCGGCTCTCATTCGATTCGTGGTTGAGAACGCAATCACGAAATCTCCGCTGCCATTACTACCAGAAGAACCGGAGAGCGCCAGACCCAAAATCGCGCGCTTGGCGAGCCGCTGCAATTGGCGGGCATCGAGTAGCGCATCCGTGGCAACGACGATCATGCAGGAGCCATCTGCGGAGTCGCGCTTTTCTTTGCCTTCCGCTGATGTGGGTCTCGGCGGCTGGAGCTCGCGATAAACAGGTACGCCGGCGATCGTAAGATGCCCTCCGAAATTCGTTTGTACCAATACTCCCACCATGTAACCGCCAGTCTCCGCCGGTAGACGGCGCGAACTTGTCCCGATTCCACCTTTCCATCCAAACGCCACGGTTCCCGTGCCGGCACCCACTGTGCCCTCTTCCACGGGGCCGTCGTGTGCGGAATCGAGTGCACGTCGAACGTCTTCAGCTCTGACGTGGCGCCCGCGAATGTCGTTCAGCCAGCCGTCGTTTGTTTCTCCCACTACGGGATTGATGGAGCGCACAGTTTCGTTTCCGGGAAGCGCGAGCATCCAATCGGTCAGCGCGGCTGCAGCGTCCCACACGCTCAGTGTATTCGTGAGCAGGATAGGCGTTTCAATCTGGCCAAGTTCGTTGACCTGGGTCGAGCCGACCAGTTTGCCGAACGCGTTATACACGTAAACGGCGCCGGCCACTTTGTCCTGAAACATGTTGCCCGCGTGCGGAAAGATTGCCGTGATGCCCGTGCGTACGTCGCTGCCTTGAATGATGGCGACTTGGCCAACGCGCACACCGGAAACATCCGTGATTGCGTTGAGCGGACCAGGCTCGTAAATCCCGGGGCGTATTCCCAGATCCCGCGCCCGAGGACGCGCAGAATCATTCGAGACCGTCTGCGGCGATTGGGCAAACAACGTCGCGCCGAGCAAGAGGATCGACGGCAATACCGTTGCACTAATTGCGCACGACACAAGAAATTTCCGCATGGCAGCCTCCTGCTCGCGAATTGTACGTCCAAAGACAACGGGCGGCGGAACCGAAAAAGTTGCAGCGCAGGCGCGCGTGCGTTACATTCGCCGCTTCATTCGCGTGAATATCTCGGTGAACCAATTTGTCGGCCCCAAACGAAGTGCAAAACCAAGAGGGGGAGAGAAGGTCCGGTCATGATGAGGCGTATATATCTGATATTTTGCATTTTAGTTGCAGCTACGGCATTACCGGCATTTGCGCAAGCGCCGGCCGCAAACGATTCGACGCCACCAGGCAAAGTCCCCGGCTCAATCGCGCAGGACATGCAGGAATTCGTCGAGACCCCGGCAATCCCTGGTTACGAAACAGATCTCGCCGCGAAGATTCGCACGCGCCTGAAGGTATTCTCACCAAAGACCGACAATCTGGGTGACGTGATCGTAACACTCGGCAGCGGCAGCCCGAAGCGCTTGCTTGTCGCGCCGATGGACGAGCCCGGATACGTTGTTAGTAACATCACCGCCGATGGATATCTTCAGCTTCAGCGTCTTCCGCAGTTTGGTGCGCTGCCCATGTTCAACGAGCTCTATTCTGCACAGCCCGTGGAAATTCAGATAGCTTCGGGAAAATGGCTGACCGGCGTGGTTGCCGGCCTGTCTGTTCACTTGCAGCCGGGGCGTCTTCATCCACCGGATCCCGCAGACATTGAAAATATGTGGGTTGACGTTGGCGCGAGCTCAGCAGCGGATGTCAAGCGAATCGGCGCCGACTTATTGAGCCCTGTTGTGATGGATCGCACGCTCTATCACTTGGGCTCAGATTTTGAAACTTCCCCAGCGATTGGCGATCGGTTTGGCGACGTGGCGCTTGTGGAATTGTTGCGTCGGTTGGACGCCTCGAAATTGAGCGGCACTCTTGTAGTCGCATTCGTGGCGCAGCAGTGGGCCGGAGCGCGTGGTCTCGAACGCCTGCTCGACGCAGTGCAGCCGGATGAATTGATTTATGTCGGGCGACTAACGGCAAGCCCTCCTATTCTCTCGGAGCCGACTTTGCACCGCGGGCCACGCCGCGATATGGGCAGCGGCGTCCTTATTGCCGAACAGGATGCGAACGCAAAATTGTCTGACTTGGGAATCGACCTCAAAAAACTTGCGGAGGAAAATAAAATCCCTTTTACCGAAGATTATTCGGCGTCGCTGATGCCTCGCAGCTATTTGGCGAGCCCTAAAACGCCCGAACGCACGGCGCATCTCGCGATTGCCACGGCATGGCCCGAAACTCCGGCGGAAATGATCAGTACCAAAGACCTGGGGGATTTGACGGACTTGTTACAGGCATACTTGCAAGGGTCGATCACGAAACCCACCGAAGGAAGTGAGGTCGAGGCGAATCACGATAGAGGTCCACGTAGCATTCCGCCGACAAACGAGCAAATTCTTTCTCGCCTCGTCGAAACATATGGCGTTAGCGGTCACGAAGGTCTTGTGCGCGACGCAGTCAAGGAACTTCTTCCGAAATGGGCGAAAACGGAAACGGACGACGCAGGCAACTTGATTCTTCAGGTAGCCAGCGCGCCATCAAACGCTCACACAGCGAAAATCATGGTGATTGCGCACACGGACGAGATCGGCTACATCGTTGAAGAAGTAATGCCGAATGGCAAGCTCGCGGTGAGCGGCGCTGGCGGGATCTCCGATTTCTTTTTGGGACATGCGGCACTCGTGCATACGAAAAGCGGTGCATCCGTGCCGGGCATCATGGAATTGCCGGCCGGATGGGATGAGCCCGGATTCAAATGGCCGGTCGGCCGCGCACTGTTGTCGCATGTCGACGTGGGTGCGCGTTCGCCCGATGAAGTATCGAAAAAACTGGGCATCGCCATTGGGGATTTCATCACGATTCCGAAAAAATATCGCAGGCTCGCGGGGACACGGGCAAATTCGCGCAGCTTCGACGATCGCATGGGTGACGCGGCGCTGATTTCTGCGGTCTGGGCGCTCGGCCCGAATCTGAAAGACCGCGATGTGACGTTCGTGTGGTCAACGGGCGAAGAACTGGGACTCGTCGGGGCGGGAAAACTGGCGGCACAGCTCGCGGCGGAGGGCAAGGAGCCGGACTACATTTTCGCTGTCGATACCTTCGTCAGCTCGGATTCACCGCTTGAGTCGAAGCGATTCGGTGACGCGAAGCTCGGCCAGGGTTTTGTGATACGCGCCATCGACAATTCAAACGTGGTGCCGCGTAAGCTCGAGGAAAAAGTCGTCGCTCTCGCGCATGCAAATCGCATTCCCGTCCAATACGGAATCACCGGCGGAGGCAACGATGGTTCGGCGTTCCTGCGATACGGCTCGATTGATATCGCGCTCGGCTGGCCCTTGCGTTACTCACATTCTCCGGGCGAAGTGATTGACCTGCGGGACTTGGATTCCCTAGCGCATATCCTCGGCGCCATCGCGCGTAGCTGGTAAGAGTCCAACGACGAACGTCTTCGACGTGCGTCTTCGCGCGAGGTTATGACAACCTGCCGCCGCCGTAACGTCACAGCAATGGAATCCTAGCCGGGAATCTTGGGTTTACTTCTTGCGAGACGCCGTAACCTGCACTGGCGCCGTCTTGCCGCGTGCGGGCTTCTTGCTGCGGCGCTCTTCTTCGATCAGCGCGGAAATGCGCTCGCAGGAGATGCCGCGAGCCTGGAACCAGTCCCTCACGTGGGATTGCGCGTGGCACACTGCGGTGCGGATGAAGTCATTGGTGGCGACGATCCATTCGCTGGTACCATCACCGCGCTGGCCGCCCTCTTGCAGGGTCCAGCGATGCTCAATCACGCCGCTCGGGCCCACGCGATATTCGTGGACGCGGTCATAGGTCAGTCCTGGTATGCGTAGCACGCTTATAGCCATGCACTGATTATAGCGCGGAATCGCCCGGAAGTATAGGCGACTCTGCTCGTCGCAAAATACGCATATTAAGGTACTTAAATCAGAATCCCTTCAAAAATGGCCCGTCCGAATTCAGAACCTGCCCTTAGCTTCCACGTTGCGACTCAAATCTCGGCACTGCGGCACTTCACAAACCGCGCAGGGCACTCTGCAGCCTTGCTATAATGCCGGTCCCATGCCCGAACCGAAATTCAAGCCGCCACGCTATTTCGTCATCGAAGGCCCCATCCGGGTTGGTAAATCCACGCTGGCAAAAATACTCGCTGAACGCTTGCACGCGCGGCGCGTTTTCGACTGCGAAGAGAATCCCTTCCTGGGTCAATTTTATGACGAGAAGCCCGGAGCCGCCTTTCGCGCGCAGATGTATTTTCTGATGGAGCGCCACCAGCGGCTCATGGAAATTGACCGTGAGCAGAAACCCGGACCCCTAGTCAGCGATTTTTTGTTCGAGAAGGACAAAATTTTTGCGTATATCAACCTCGAAAACGAAGAGCTGAAGATCTACGAAAGGTATTACGAGATGCTGGCCGCGTCCGTGGCCACTCCCGATCTGGTGATTTATTTGCAGGCCAAGCCGGAAGTCTTACGGCAGCGCATCTCGAAAAAAGCTGCGCGCGGCGAATCGAACATCTCTGCGGAGTATCTGGAGACAGTCGCGCAGGCGTACGAGCACTTTTTCTTCCGTTACTCCGCTTCGAATTTGCTCGTCGTGGATACTTCGGACATCGATTTCGTCGAGCGCAATCAGGATTTGCAGGAACTGCTGCGCCGCCTCCGCCAGCCAGTTAAAGGCACGCAGTATTTTTTGCCTCTCGGGCCAGAGTAGTATTCGAGCCGGAAG
>DATEHB010000210.1:0-18269 GCA_035279805.1 Candidatus Acidiferrales bacterium | reverse complement strand
CCGTGAATGATGCGGACATTCGGGATACCTTCGAGTACCGCAGCATCGAGAAATTTATCGACGCGGCGCGAGGCTTCCTCGACCGTGCTGCCGATGACGTTGATTTCCATGGCGGAAGGCTCGTCCGCGCGGGTGGAGTGCACGGTGACGTGGCGCTGCGGCGCTGCGCCAGACGAACCGGCGGCTTCGCTTTCAATTCCGAGAATATCGGCGAGCGGGATTTTCATGCGCATCGGCCCAGCCTGAATTTCCGCGAAGCTCAAGTCGTGGCGGCGAAGAACGACCGGTTCCTTCATGCCGCGCACACGGATGCGCATGCCTTCGGCCAGACGTTCGGTCTCGACGGGCTTGGGGACCTCCGGCAGCGCGCCGAGATCGGCCTGCGAGGAAGATAGCGTTTCGAGAACGGCGGCGTCGGCTGCGTCGCGCGCTTCGGATTCGATTTTTGACATGCGGCGCGCGCCGAATTTCTCCGCCTGTGCGCGGAATTTTCGGTCCGTGATTTCTGCCGTTAGGCGTGCAACTTCCGTCTCGAGCTTCTTCGTTGTTGCCGCGAATTGTTTTTCGAGCTCGACGATGCGTTTTCGCTGGCGCTCCACCCAGTCGGTTTGCAGCGCGCGACGCTCCGCTTCGAGCCGGCGCAATTCGTCTTTCGCCTGACGCTGAAGATCGCCTATTTCGTCACGGCTGCGATGGAGGTACGCAATCAGCTCGCGGGCTTCGCGCGTTTCAGGCGAAAGCCCAGCCTTCGCGTGTTCAATTACGCGCGCAGGGAGGCCCAGCCGGCGTGCGATTTGTATGCCGCTCGAAACGCCGGGCACACCCGTGAGCAGGCGGTAGGTGGGCCGCAAATTCTCCTCGTCGAATTCGACAGCGGCGTTGACGATGCCGGGAGTAGTGGAGGCGTACGATTTCAAGCGGTCGTGATGCGTGGTGGCTAGCGTCAACGAGCGACGCGCGCGAAATTCCTCGAGTAGCGCAACAGCAATCGCCGCGCCTTCCTCTGGCGCGGTGCCCGTGCCCATTTCGTCGACGAGGACGAGCGTGCGCTCGGTGGCGCGTTCGAGCATCGATTTCAAATTCAGCATGTGCGCGGAAAATGTGGAGAGATCCGCGCTGATGGATTGTTCGTCACCAATGTCCGCGAGCACGCAATCGAAAAGCGGCAATTCGGCGCGCTGCGCAGGAACGGGAATTCCCGATTGGGCGGCGAGCGCGGCCAGGCCGACGTTTTTCAGCGCCACCGTCTTGCCGCCGGTATTGGGACCGCTGATCACCATGACGGTCTCACTGCCGCCGAGTTCGAGCGACATGGGCACGACGGTGCGATCTTTGCGACGCAGATTGTCTTCAAGCACGGGATTGCGCACGGCATCGAGGCGGAGGTGATTTTCCGCGGACAATTCGGGAATGGTGGCGTCGAATTCGCGTGCATATCGGCCGCGAGCGAACACGGAATCGAGTTCCGCGATTGTGGCGGCGGCGAATTCGAGCGGGCCGCGATCCGCGCGCAGGCGCTCGGTGAATTCGAAAAGAATGCGCGCGATCTCGGCGGCTTCGTCTTCGGCGAGCTGAACGAGGCGATTATTCAATTCAATTGTTTCGAGCGGCTCGACAAAAAGGGTTTGCCCCGAGGCGCTGGCTCCGTGGACAACGCCGGGAATCGCGCGGCGATCCGCGGAGCGCACAGGAATCACGAAGCGATCGTTGCGCAGCGTGACGTAGTCTTCGCGCGAATCGTTTTCACGCGTACGCAGAATCTTTTCGAGCGAACGCTGGATGCTTTCGCGCGATTGCGCAATCGTCGCGCGGATGCGCTTGAGCGCCGGTGAAGCGTTATCGCTGATTTCGCCGTTGGGCAGAATGGCTCGGCGAATTTCCGCAGCAAGAGAACGAAAATCGGCGAGCGCCGCGGCGCGTTCAGCAAGACGCGGAAATTTTGCCGCCGCTTCGCCGCGAAGCGTTTGCTTCAGGCTGGCGGCCGTATCCATCAACGACGCCGCATCCAGAATTTCCGCAGCTGCAAGGGACGATGCCGGCACAGCGAGCCGCGCCATCCAGTCGATGGGATCGGCGAGGCCGCCGAATCCGAGCTCCGCGCCGGAGCGAAGATACGCGACGGCTTCGCGGATCAGATCAAACGTTGTGCGCAGCGCGTCAGCGTCAGCGGTTGGCGCAAGTGCGTCAATTGCGCGATGGCCGGGCGCGCAAGTGGAGTAACGCGCAACGATTTCACGGAGGCGGCCAAATTCCAGGAGTTCTTCGGCGGTGCGGCTCACCAGTTCAAAATGCGGGAACCGGCGCGCGCTGTCAAGTTGCGGAAAGCGTCAGGCAATCGCTGCTGAGAAGATCGCGGCTTGTTGAAAAGTGCTTTCAGCCTGTCATCCCGAGCCTGCGGCGGGCTGGCGAAGCGAGGAATCTGCTTTTGTGCGAAATGCCGAAGAAACAGCAGATTGCCGTCGCCTTAGCTCCTCGGAATGACAGCCAAATGAGTTTTTCAACAACTGTTAGAGAACAACTTAAAGAGCGGCGCTGGCGTTGAACACGAGTCTTGTTGCCAAATATTTGGCGGCATGAACCGGCTCATGAACGAAGTGGATCAGACGCTCGGTTGACTCGCCCCACTTGGACGCGTGGCCGATTTCGACTTCGCGAACGCGCTCGACGATCGGCTGCCAAAATTCGCCAAGAGCGACGAAAGGCTTGTCGCGCATCACGCGCTTGTTGATCATCTCCCACACAACCGCGAACTCGACAAGCGTTCCCGTGCCGCCTGGACACGCGACGTATCCAGAGCCGATACGCACCAGCTCGAAGAGGCGCTGCTGCCAGGTGGCCACGCGCACTTCTTCGTCCACCCAGCGATTTGCGCGCGCGCGGAAAAATTCAGCGGTGACGGCGAGCGTGCGCCCGCCCGCTTCTTTCGCCCCGCGTGACACTGCTTCCATCACGCCTCCGTAGCCGCCGCTGCAAACCGCGAATCCCTCCGCGGCCAGGGCCGCGCCGAGGCTTTGCGCCAAGGCGTAATGCGAATCGCCCTCGCGCGGGCGCGAACTACCGAAGACGGTGATGATCTTGGCGGCGTCTCTTGCACCTTGCGGGTGTCGCTTGCGATTTCCCGGCGCGGCTTTCATTACTTTTTCTTTTTGGATTTCGCCGCGCGTTTATTCACCGGCGTTTTCGGGGTCGTGCCGAGCTCCTCGACCATCGCCTGAGCGATTGTGTCGAGAACGTGCGTCGCATCGCGCCCGGCGCCGCCATTGTGATTATCGAACATCGAAAAAATCAGATGCTCGCCGTGAAGTGTGGTCGCGAAGCCGGAAATCGCTTGCGTGTGCTCCACGGAGCCGGTTTTCGCCTGGATGCGCCCTTCGGCAGGTGTGCCTTTCATGCGATTGTCGAGCGTGCCATCAATGCCAGCAACGGGAAGCGTCGAAAGATATGCATCGCCCCAGACTTGACGCTGGTCATATTCAAGGAGCGCTACGACAGCGCGCGGCGTGACAAGATTCTGCCTCGAAAGACCGGAACCATCATTCACAAGCACGTCTCCAAGCGGAACGCCGATGGACGTAAGAAACTGCTGCTCGAGTTTCAGCCCGGCTGACAAAGATCCCACGCCGCTTTTCTCCTTCGCAACCGTTCGCAACAAGATTTCGGCGTGAAGATTCTCGCTGACTTTGTTCAAGACGCGAACGATTTCGATCAGTGGCGGCGATTGATGCTCCACTAACACGAGAGTGTTCGTCTCGGCTGTCGATGAAGCCGCTTTTGTCAGTGCTCCCTGCGGGTCAAAGGGCATACCTTCCGAGGGTGGAGGCGCGTGCACCGCTCGAGCGTCACCTGTGATGCGGATGCCGCGTGCAAGGAGCATTTGCTTCAGCACGTGGGCGGTGTAATCCGCCGGATCGGGCATGGCCATGGCGAGGTCCATCGGCGGATGGCCGAGCGGGATGGAGCCGAGTACGAGGAACGGCTTTGATCCTGGATTTTCGACGGTATTGAAATCCGGCTGGGAACTGGCGGCTCCGGTCGTGATGCTGTAGGCATAAACGTCGTAGCCGGGCCATGGTTCGACGGCCACCCATGCCGGTGCGCCAACGTGATCGCCGGGCGTAACCTTCACGTCGAGCCCGTTGTCGTCGAAGCAAATGGCGCTGACGGCAGCTCCGTAATCAAAAGGCATATCCCCGACGGCCCAGCCTTCGGGAAACGGCTCGTACGGCAAATAGCTATCGTCTCCGAGAATGTCCCCGTCGATTTCCCTCACGCCCTTGGCGACAATTGCGTCGACCAATTCGGCGAGCGGCTTGTTTGAGGGGCCGTCAATGGGATTCTTCGCATCGTAAGGAATCCGGCGATTGGAAAAATCAGGATCGCCACGCCCTACCAGCGTCAGGTCGCCCCGCAAACGCCCCGCCGCATCGAGCGTGCCGTGCGTTTCGATCGTCGTACGGAAGCGATAATCCGGACCCAGCATCGCCATGGCGAGCGTGGTCGTGAAGAGCTTGGTATTCGAGGCAGGCGTGAAATAGCGGTCGGCGTTCAGTTCATAGAGCGTTTTGCCGGTGGCCGCGTCAGTAATCAGCACGCCGATAAAAGATTTCTGTACCACGGGAATTGCCAGTGCGGAGTCGACGCGCTGCTGGAATCGCGCAATATCGGCGGACGCACGCGCCGCGGCCTTTTTTCTGGGCGGATGCGCGTAAGAATGCGGCGAAGCGGTTGGCGCTGCTGCCATGAGCGCGGCGATAATCACCAATTTCGTCGCGAGCTTTGCGGCAAGTCTCGTCGTGGATTTCTGGGCGAATTTTATAAATGCGTTCGCGAAATGACGCCGGTGCACGGAATCTCCCTTGCGAATATTCTCCCGCTCAGAAATTCAGCCGCGCGATTATATGCCAGTTCACTCAGCGAAGAGCCGCGGAGTTAGCAACTGATTCACTTTTCGGAAATAGGGCGGCGGTCGCGGCGTTGCCCGTGCCGCGATTTGTTGTGCCAACCGCAGGAAACGACTAAGATAAAGCCCAGTTCAGGAGGCTTCGCGATGCGAAAAGTGTTGTCGCTTCTCTTAACCATGACTTTGGGTGGTATTACTGCTCTGCTCGCTGCTCCGCCGGCTCGCGCCGCTAAGGCGAACAATAAGGACAATCAGCGTTTAGAAACCTCGGGGCAGGTGATTAAAGAAATCCTGGACATACCCGACGATATTCCGGCGGATCTGCTCGACAAGGCTGAGTGCGTGATTGTGATTCCTTCAGTGATTAAAATAGCGTTCGGCCTGAGCGGCAGCTACGGGCGCGGGGCGATGACTTGCCGAGGTGGCGAAGATTTCACCGGTCCATGGGGCCCGCCAACGATGATGCGCCTCGAGGGCGGCGGGATTGGATTTCAGCTCGGGGGACAGGCGACCGATTTTGTGCTGCTGGTGATGAACAAACGCGGCGCCAGCGCGATTTTGAGCAGCAAGGTGAAACTCGGCGCGGATGCATCGGCAGCCGCGGGTCCCAAAGGACGGAATGCCGCCGCGGATACAGACGTCACGATGCGAGCGGAGATTCTGACTTACTCGCGCGCGCGTGGGCTTTTCGCGGGCATTTCCTTGCAAGGCTCTACGCTGCGCCCGGATAACGGCGCGAACGAGAGCGTTTATGGGAGGAAACTCGAAGCGAAGGACATCGTGCTCAAGCACGCAGTGGGAGTTCCGTCCTCGGCGCGACTATTGGTTAACACACTCGAGAAACATTCACCGAGGAACCATTCCGATCCCAAGTCATTAAAAGATTAAGCGAAACGACGCGCGAGTGCAGTGTTGTTGCTCAAACAGCCCCGCTGAAGTCATCCCGGCAAGAGTAGCAAAGAGAGCGCGGGCGGGAACTGAATCGACGCCCGCGCTTTCTTTGTCGCCACTACTGCACCACGACGGAGCGGTTCTGGCCTTTGAAACGAACTTCCTGAATTTTTCCTGTCTCTGTGACGATGGCATTTTGCGCAACTTTCTGCGCGCCATCTTTCCATTGGATCGGAGCCTGGGCGATCAGTTTGTCGCCACGGAAAAACGACACGCTCGAATCGCTCGCGATCACGTTGTACTCGCCCGCGACCAGTGTCGTGCCGTTCAATGTTTCTCCGCCCACAACCGTGAAGTGACCCCTGGCCATCGCTTTTGAAATCTTTGCGCCTTTCGGAGATGCCAGCGCCGGAATCGCAACGGCCAGCATCAACACCACTGTGAAAACATGGACCAGCTTGCTGTATTTCATCTTCATTCTCCTTTTTTCAAACAGAGGCGTTCCTACTGATTGCTTAGACGTGGAAATATTTTGAAGGAATCAGATTCGACGCAAAGAAATGAAAATAATTTTTGCGGAGCGTTTCGTGTGTTCGAATTCGTTTATGCGTGCCGAATGCGCACGAACTTTCCGCGAATTGTCCGAAAGCCCGCACAGCGAATCTCCGTAATTTCGGATGCTTCGATTCGAAATTGCCTCTGGACGCCCAACTGTTTCTCCGCGGTCACAGCGCGGGAATTGTGCTGCGTTGACACTCCCTGGCCGCTAATCAATAATCGCTCGAGATGATTGGGCAACTTCGTGGCGCGCTCATCGACAAGCGGCCGAATCAAGTGATCGTGGACGCCGGCGGCGTCGGCTATCTGGTGCAGATCCCACTTTCGACGTTTGCCGGCCTGGGCGCGCTGCACGCGGAAGTGACGCTGCTGATTCACACGCATCTGCGCGAGGATCAAATCGCGCTCTACGGATTTTTGACCGCACGTGAAAAACAATGCTTCGAAATGCTGATCGCGACTTCCGGTGTTGGCCCAAACCTGGCCCTCAAGATTTTATCGGGAATGAATTTGGACGAACTCGTTCCCGCGATCCGCAAAGGCGACGTTCTCCAACTCAAGCGCATTCCCGGCGTTGGCCAGAAAACGGCGGAGCGGATCATCCTTGAACTGCGCGACAAATTCGCGGTCGTCGAAATCGCCGGCGCGGGAAAACCGGCGTTACGCTCGCAGGTTGAATCCGACGTGGCGTCGGCGCTCGTGAATTTGGGCTATGACGAGCGATCCGTTGAAAAGACACTCGAGGAAGTGCGCAGCGCGGCTGGATCAAGTTTCGAGTTGCTTCTTCGTGCCGCCTTGCAAAAACTGGGCGGCGCCGCAATCGAGAAAGGTGCGCGTGCAGGCCGTGGCGATTAACGTTAGGTCCACGCCGAAAACAGGATTGCATGGTTGAACTGAAACATCGCATAGTCTCCGGACAAGCATTCGACGAGGACGCGCGTCTCGACGCCAGCGTTCGTCCCAAACGCTTCGATGATTTTGTGGGCCAATCTCGCGTCAAAGAGAATTTGAAAATTGCCGTGGAAGCCGCGCGCAGCCGTGGCGACGCGCTCGATCACGTCTTGCTGTACGGCCCCCCCGGCCTGGGCAAAACGACGCTCGCGCAAATTCTGGCGAACGAAATGGGCGCGAGCATCAAGATCAGCTCCGGCCCGCTTCTGGAACGCAAAGGGGACCTCACGGCGATCCTGACGGCGCTCGAAGCTCGCGAACTTTTTTTCCTCGATGAAATTCACCGCTTGCAACCTGCAATGGAGGAAGTCCTCTATCCCGCGATGGAGGATTATCGCATCGACCTGGTAATCGGGCAGGGCGCAGGCGCGCGCATCCATCCATATCAATTGCAGAAGTTCACACTCGTAGGCGCCACCACGCGAGCGGGACTGATTATGGCGCCGATGCGCTCGCGCTTCGGCATTGTGCACCGCTTGGATTTTTACACAGCCGAAGATTTGCTCGAGATTGTCCGTCGCTCGGCAAAGATTCTCGGCATCGCCATGGACGATGCGGGCGCGGAAGAAATTTCGCGCCGAAGCCGCGGGACACCGCGGGTCGCGAACCGTTTGTTGCGCCGTGTGCGCGATTTCGCCGAAGTTCGCGCGCAGGGAAAAATCACCTTGGCTGTGGCCAAAGAGGCGCTCGGCATGCTTGGCGTTGATGAGCATGGGCTCGACGAAGTGGACCGCAATCTCCTGCTCGCCATCATTCACAAATACAGCGGCGGCCCGGTGGGCCTGAATACGCTGGCCGCGTCGCTCAGCGAAGAGGAAGATGCCATTGAGGAGATTTACGAGCCGTATCTGATGCAACTCGGTTTGCTCGACCGCACGCAACGCGGCCGCGTCGCCACGGCGCTCGCCTACAAATATTTCGGCATGGATGAGCCCCGCCGCCAGCCGCAGCTTTTCTGAGAGCGCCTTCGAGTCGCGCCCCACGCCAATGAAAACAGCCTACTTGTCTCTTGGCTCGAATGTGGGCGACCGCGAAAAACATCTCGCGGCGGCCATTAACGCTCTCGGACCGCACGGGATTCGCGTCACGCGCCAGTCTTCTATTTATGCGACGGAACCGGTCGGTTTCAAAACGCAGAGTTGGTTCTTGAATTGTGCGGTCGAGGCGGAAACGAATTTGATGCCGCGCCAGCTTCTGCGCGCGATACGTCAAATTGAGAATGAAATCGGCCGCCGCCGTTTTGTGCGCAACGGCCCGCGCGTGATCGATCTGGACATTCTGCTCTGCGGCTCGAGCATTATCCACGCAGCGGAGCTTGAAATTCCTCACCCGCGCATGGCTGAGCGGAAATTTGTTTTGGTTCCAATGGCGGAAATCGCACCCACGCTCCGCCATCCCGTCAAAAATAAAACCATCGGCGAACTTCTCGCGGAGACATCCGATCGCAGCGCCATCCACCTCTGGAGGCCGAACCTCAAGTAAAAAAACAAGCGATGGCGAATTCGATCAGACGTTGACTCTAGATCATCTCGCGCTTCTTCTCTTCCTCCTCGCGTTTCTTGCGTTCCTCTTCTTCCTGCTTTTCGTAATCGGCGATTTCTTCCTCGGTCATCATGTAATCTTCGCGTGAAGCGAACATTTTCCCGTCGCGGCGGTCACGGCCTGAACGCCGGTCCTTCTGCCGGCGCTCCTTGCTGCCAGCGAGCGTGCTGACGTCGCGGATTGGCTGCGCAATCTTGCCGGCCTCGAGGAGTAAATCGCTAACTCTATCGAGGAAGTCGTTCAAGTTGAGCGGCTTCATGGCGTAGGGCAAACGTTCTTTGTCAAGAACGGGCCGCGCCCATCGCGCCGCAGTAGCGGGAACGAGAAAAAGGACGCATAAGCCTCTCCGGGCACTGTCCGTTTCCACCGGCGCCTGTGCGAGATCTTTCAATGTCGTGAAGAGTGGTCCCGTGAAATCAGCGAGGATGACATTGACGACGGCCAGGGTCCAATGGCCGCGCGCCAGCTCACGCATCGCTTCATTGGCAAATGGAGCCACGCGCACGCGCCACCCTTCGGAGTCAAATACCTGCTGCAGCGCTTCCTGGCTCGCCACGTCGTTGTCCACGATAAGTATGCGAATGTCGCTCAAACTGGCCTCTTCAGCAGTATAGAGGCGACGCGGCGAGGAACATGTACGGCGGTTCTTGCAGGTTTCCAGAGCGCGCGCTGTACGGTCGGCCAGTTATGAAGGCGAATAAATAGCGAATTCTTTATCTTGACATAGCGAATAAAAAGCGAATATACTCAGCTTACACTTCAGCGAGGTGTTCGTTACCGATGGCTATCTCTTCCACGCTTCGAGCCGCATCGGCGCTGCAAAAGCTCCCGTTGCGCCGCCCGATTGCGACCAGCCTCACCCTTTTCCCCGCCGCCCCCAACGGCATCGGTGAGACTCGCGACGCTTCTCCGCCCCCTCTGGCCGACGGCCGGAGTTTGAAGCCCGTCGAGAATCTGGTCGGTATCGCACGCCTCGCCGCTTCCTCTTCTCTGGCGGAAGCAAAGCGAGGAACGGAATATTTTCTGCTGCCCGTCCGTTCCATTTTGAACCACTGCAATTCACCGCGCGTTCCCTTCGCCTGGACGGTGAATCCCTACCGCGGCTGCGAATTCGGCTGCCACTATTGCTACGCGCGCTATACGCATGAATATATGGAACTCGACGGCGGTGATTTCGAGCGCAAGATCTACGTCAAGGACAATGCCAGTGCTTTGGTAGCGCGCGACCTCGAAAACGAAAAAATCTGGGGAGAGCACATCGCTATCGGCAGCGCAACTGATCCTTATCAGCCCGCCGAAGGCGAATTCAAAGTTACGCGCGCTATTTTGGAGCAAATGGCCAAGCGCGATGGCTTGCAACTCTCCATCACGACAAAGTCGAATCGCGTGGTGCGTGACATCGAACTGCTGAAGAAAATCTCTGAGCGTTCGGCGCTGAGCGTCAATCTCTCCGTAACCACCGTCAGCACGCGACTCGCTCGCTTGCTCGAGCCGCGCGCACCGCGTCCCGATCTAAGGCTCGCCGCCGTGCACAGTTTGCGCGATGCGGGGATTTCCGCCGGCGTTTTGGCAATGCCGATCGTTCCGGGAATCACCGATGGCGAAGACGCCCTCGACGCTCTCGCAAGAGCCGCGCGCGACGCGGGCGCGCAATGGTTCGCAGGACGCGTGCTTTTCCTGATGCCTGCGGCGCTGAAGCAGTTCATCCCATTCGTTGAGGCGAAATTTCCGAAGCTCGCGCGGCAATATCGCGAGTGGTATGTCCAACATGGCAACGCGCCGGAGAGTTATCGCCGCGAAATTTCAGAGCGCATCGAGCGTCTCCGCAAAAAATATGCCTTCGATGTACGCCCCGACCGCTCGGGAGATCATTCCTGGCGTTCACCGCAGATCGCGCTCGCGCTCGGCACGCAAACACCTTCGTGCGCGGCTCCGCCCAAAATGTTTGCGGCTTCTGCTTTGACGGCCTCAACAGCTCAGCTCAAGGCAGGATAATTCTCGGTGCCTCGGGCTTAGCCGTTGCGGTTTGCGGGAATTGCGCACCCAGGAAATCAAGAAAGGCGCGCGAGCGCGAGCGGCCGTTCGTCTCACGCGTGCCGATGCGCAAAAGAAAAATGAGCAGGCGGAAAATGTCCGAGTCTTTCAACTTGCTGAAACCTGTTTGCTGCGCCTCCTCTTTCTTGAACTCCTGCAGGAATTGCGCAAGTTGGCCGTAGAGAGCGCGGGACAGAGGGGCATCCGGCGGACGCTCAAAGTAAATTCCCGATTCGAGCGTTCGGTACGTTTCCGCTAGAGCCCTGATAGCAGCGAGAATTTCCGGATCGCGAACTGCTTTATTCTGCTCTGCGAAATTCAGAATCGTAAGACCAATTCCCGACAGAGCTTCGCCGTTGCCGCGAACAATCTCCACGGAAAATTCTACATCCGGGAACGGGAAATCTTCCGCGCCAAGCGGCTTGCGATGCGCGATTTCGTACCGCCGCGCCGCGATCAGGTGAGGACAATCCCGGGGACAATCGATCGTCACTTCGCGATACGTACCACAACAAATCGCGCAAATATTTTCGCCTCTCGCCGGACAGAATCGTTTCGGCTTGCGCTTTTCGCAGATCGGACAGCTCACCTCATCATCTCCCTGAAATAGGCGTGGATTGTCGAGAGTAGAGGATTGGACTCAGCAGGGCAAGCTCACGTCGCTGTGGACGCACGCCAGGCTCAGTTCATTTGCTGGAAGAATTGGTGGGAACGGGACTGGCGGGTCGCGATTGCGACGTCACGTTAAGAAGTCGCGCCGCGTTGCCGCAGCAGGGCAGCCGCTTCTGTCTGGCCTTTTGCATCCGCCATCGAGAGCGGCGTTTGCCCATCGTCGGTACGCGCATTCGAATCCGCGCCGTGGTCGAGGAGCAGCTTGGCGATTTCGAGTCTCCCGCCGACGGCGGCTTCGTGAAGCGCCGAATATCCAGCTCCGTAGCGATGCGCCGCATTCGCGCCATTCGATAGCAGCAAATGGACGATTTC
The DNA here is from genome assembly GCA_035279805.1 of Candidatus Acidiferrales bacterium. Lineage (GTDB taxonomy): Bacteria > Acidobacteriota > Terriglobia > Acidiferrales > UBA7541 > DAHUXN01. Next base: position 6,409 of record DATEHB010000210.1, on the reverse strand, counting down.
CGTGTCACCGCGCGCCACCGCGCCCGTTAGCGGCGTGTAACCTGTGGGATTTTTCGCAACGGCATTCACCTCGGCGCCGTTCGCAAGGAGCCACTGGGCAGCGTCTCGATGGCCAAAAAATGCCGCCAATGCGAGCGGCGTAAAACCATCCGCAGAATAAGAATTAACCGCCCCGGGACTCTGCGCGGCCAGGGCGGCGATATGCTCGGATTTTCCCGCTGCGGCCGCTTCATGAATGTCCAAGCGAGCGCCGCGTTCAAGCAGCAGATGAAGAACATCCGTCCTGCTGTGATAAATCGCCGTCATCACCGCGGATGTACCCGATTCCGTGCGCGCATTCGCCAATTCCGGATCGATTACCAACATCTGCTTCAAACGCGCAGCATCTCCGGACTTCACGGCGTCGAGAAACTTCTGCGCGCCAAGCATCGATTCTCTCCGTCAGCAAATACAGCCAGCAAATGAAGAGGGACTAGAAAGGCCTGCGCAGCGCTAGCGCCGCGCGCGATCATTGCGGACCGCTTCTTCCACAAGGGTTTCGAGGTCGCGCCGCGTCAGCGTGATGCGATCTGGCTCGGCGGCATCCGCGGTCAGCGGGCAAGTCGCGCTGGACCCAGCCGCAGTTTCCAGGCCGTAACGCGCGCGCGCCGCAAGAAGTTTTTCGACATCTTCGCGGGAGAGCAAGACTTGCTTGTGCAGAAGTTCCGTGACCAGAGCGACGCGAGCGAAATGCTCCACCGTCTCCATGCGATAGAAAGCCGTGAGGAGGTCGGCTCCGTACGTGACCACGCCGTGGTTCGCCATCAGAATCGCGTCATGCGACTGCACAAAGGGCTCGATGGAATCCGTCAGCTCGGGCGTGCCAGGCGTCCCGTATTGCGCCAGCGGAACGCTGCCGAGCCCCATGACGGCTTCGCTCAGCAATGCTTTATTGAGCGCCAGGCCCGCCGAAGCGTATCCCGTCGCCGTCACAGGATGGGCATGGCACACTGCATTCACGTCGGGACGCAGGCGATATATCAGCAAATGCATCGCCAGTTCCGACGATGGATTTCGCCGCCCAGAGATTTTGTTTCCTGAGTTGTCAGTGATAACGAGCTCGTCGGGCAACATCATGCCCTTGGAAACGCCCGTCGGCGAGGTGAGCACGCGATTGGGATCAAGCCGGAGAGAAATATTTCCGTCGGTGGCCGCGACGAAGTTGCGTTCGTGAAACCAGCGCCCCACCGCGCAGATATCGCGGCGGTGTTCGTCCTCGCTTTTCAGCGCGCCATGCGAGATAGACCCAGACAGCATTTCCAGGGCGCCTCCGGTAGCCAGGCGATTATTCCCGGGCCACGTCGCGCTATTCTATCCCTCATGTCCAGATTTGAGCTGATTTTTTGCCCTTACGCATAGATTCCGCGATGCTTCAAGGCAATAGCCACGCGGTCAATCGCCAACATGTAAGCCGCAATGCGGTTATTGACACCGTGCTTCTCGGCGTAGCGCACCACATCGTCAAAGCTGCGATCCATGACGTCCTGCAGCCGCTCGTTCACTTCGCGTTCACGCCAAAAAAATCCCTGGCGGTCCTGCACCCATTCAAAATAGCTGACTGTGACACCGCCTGCATTCCCCAGAATGTCAGGAATAATAAATACGCCCTTCTTGCCGAGCACCTCGTCGGCCGGCGCCGTCGTTGGCCCGTTGGCGCCCTCGCACAGGATTTTCGTCTGCACGCGGCTCGCGTTCTGACTGGTAATCTGATTCTCAATAGCCGCCGGAATCAGGATATCGCACGGCTGAAAGAGAATGTCTTGCGCGGAGGTCTTCTGCCCGCCGCCCGGGAAATCCGGCAGCGTCTTGTGCTGGCTGTAAACCCAGTCAATCGCTCGAGGGACGTCGAAGCCCTTTTCGTTGTACAGACCGCCATGCACATCGGCGAGCCCGATAATTTTGTATCCAGCCTGATGCATCAGCCTTGCACCCATGGAGCCTACGTTGCCGAATCCCTGAATAATGACGCGGCAATCTTGTTTTTTCATTCCCAGCTTCGCGATCGCCTTGTCACAAACCATCATTACGCCACGCCCTGTCGCCTCGGGTCGTCCCAGCGAGCCGCCAAGTTCGAGCGGCTTGCCGGTAACGACCGCCGTTACTGTGTGGCGCATGTGCATCGAATACGTGTCCATCACCCAGGCCATCACTTGCGCGTTCGTGTTCACATCAGGAGCCGGAACGTCGCGCTCCGGCCCGATCCAGTCGGAAAGCTCCGCTGTGTAGCGGCGCGTCATGGCCTCCAGTTCGCGCTGCGACATTTTTTCCGGATCACAAATGATCCCGCCTTTCGCCCCGCCGAAGGGAATGTCCACCACCGCGCACTTCCAGGTCATCCAGGACGCCAGAGCGCGTACTTCATCGATCGTCACTTGAGGCGAGTAGCGTATTCCTCCCTTGCCGGGCCCGCGAACCAGCGAATGCTGCACGCGATATCCCGTAAAGACTTCCAGCCGGCCGTCATCCATCTTCACGGGTATGTAAACAGTGATTTCTTTGTTCGGATATTGCAGGTAGCGGTAAAGATCCTGCGGCAGGCCCAGGTGTTTCGCCGCTTCTTCAAAGCGCGCTTCCGCCGCTTCGTAGGGATTCAGTTCGTGTTCCAGTGACGCAGTAGCCATGACGACGTTCTCCTCGACGAAATGAAATTGGATGATAACACTGGCGGTTCCATGCGGCGGATCTGCCAGGGGCAGCGCCGGCCAGTATACGAAGCGGCGCCCTTGCCACGCAAGACGACCTGTGCGCGCCTGATGCGCATTCAGAAAACAGGCGCCGTGACGAATTTCGCCGGACTTCGCGAGCCCTACGCGGGTTGCGACGGCTTGCGCACAGCAAAATGGCGCAGCAAGAGCCTCGCGAGGCGCTTCTGATTGTGACGCACCACACCGTCCTGCAGCAGCAAATCCCCTGTAACATATCGCAATCCCATCTCGCGCAGCTCATCGAGTGAGGGATCAACCGGCTCGGCACCTTGTCCGCGATAACGACGCAACAGCGCCGCCGAGGAAGCTGGCGCGCGGTTCACAACGATCCAGTCGAACAGTCCCACGCGAGTATGATCGTAAATCGCGCGAACATGATCCGCAACCGAGTAGCCGTCCGTTTCGCCGGGCTGCGTCATCAGATTCGCGATGTAAACGACCTCCGCGCGTGAGCGCACGATCGCATCCACGACGCCACGAACCAGCAGACTGGGAATGATACTCGTATACAGCGAGCCGGGACCGAGGAGAATTAAATCGGCTTCGCGAATCGCCTGCAGCACCTCAGGCAATGGTCGCGCTCCGGGCGGAATCAGTCGCACACGGTGGATGCGGCGCTTCGACCGCGAGATTTTTGTTTCTCCGGCGACGATCTGGCCATTCTCCAGTTCGGCCTCCAGAGTCACGTTCGCATTCGTCGACGGAAAAATTCGTCCGCTCGCAGCCAGCACTTTTCCCGAAACCCTCACCGCCTCCGGAAAATCGCCGGTCACTTGCGTCAGCGCCGTCAAAAATAAATTTCCAAAGCTGTGGCCGGAGAGCCCACGACCACGGCCGCTGGCGGCAGGAAACCGGTACTGAAACAGGCGCGCAAGCAGAGCTTCGTCCGGAGACAACGCCACCATGCAGTTGCGAATATCGCCCGGCGGCAGAATGGAATATTCGCGGCGCAGCCGGCCGGAACTGCCTCCGTCGTCCGTCACCGTGACAACCGCCGCGATGTCGGCAATCGGACGCCGTTCGCCGTTCTCCCGCGAATTCGCAATGTGATGTTTCAATCCGCGGAGCAACATCGAAAGCCCCGTGCCTCCGCCGAGCGCAACAATGCGGATGGCTTTTGAACGGGAATGTGCGGACTTACTCACGGACGGGGGAACTAACCGCTTGTGCCTTCGCGCTCCGGGTAGAGAAGTTCAGTGAATCGCGGGTCTTCCTGCAGAAACGCAAAATCTTCGTCGTTGCGCGCGCGATAGCGATTTTCCGCGCGAAGCTGGATCGCGACTTTCAGGTTCTGCATCGACGATTCCGCTTCGCCGGTCAAGCAATCGAGCGCCGCCATCGCATAAACAACGTGGTCGGCCTTCGGCGCGGACTTGCGCGCGCGGTCGAGATGCACTCGAGCTTCGTCCCAACGACCCAAATTCATCATTGCGATGCCCTGGTTGTAGTGATCCTCGGCGGATTTCGCTGACGGCTCCGAGGCGCGCGAAACTCGCTGATCGCAAATGCGCAGATGAGTCCGTGCGCGGTCCGCCAGCTCCTTGTTGGGACCCTCCAAAACCCGTTCAAGCGCCTGTTTGGCGCGGCTGAATTTCTGTTGTTGGAATTGTTTCAAACCTTCTTCGTAAGCTCTCAATTGCTGCTGCGTGGCGTGGTCGTTGGGATCCTGAAAAATACTGGCATGCCTCTTGTCCTGCAATTCTTTATTTTTCAGTGGCTTATGCCCGTTACGGCTACTGGATCGGGCGTTGGAAGAGGATCGGTTGCCGCGCGCCTTCGCTTTGCCTGTCGAGCGTGCCATAGTGGCGGTAGAATAGCAGCGACGCATTCCGCCGTCAACTCGCCATATTTTGGCGTTTTTTTACGTTTCGGTATCTTAACCTCGTCGGTTTCACGTGAAACAGATCCACCTAACGCGCAGTTACACGCATTTATTCGGCGAAATTTCGCTTTTTTTTGGCACCCTGCCATCATTGCCTGTTCAGAATCACCACGAAAGACGCAAGATGCCCCGCTTGACCTCCCTATGCTATAAGTAAACGGCGATAAAAATATTGAGGTACTCGTGCCGTTCATAAATTTTCCCGCTCGGGAGATTAACTGCAAGCTCGTCTACTACGGCCCCGGCCTTGGCGGCAAAACTGCCAATCTGCAGTGGATCTACGACCACACAGGCTCAAATCAAAAAGGGAAAATGGTTTCGCTGGCGACGGAAACGGATCGCACTCTCTTTTTCGATTTTCTTCCGCTTGACCTCGGCACCGTGCGCGGATTTCGCACGCGCTTCCATTTATATACGGTGCCCGGCCAGGTTTTTTATGAGGCGAGTCGCCGCCTGATTCTAAAAGGCGCGGACGGCGTTGTCTTTGTCGCGGATTCGCAGGAGGAACGACTGGATGCGAATTTCGAAACGATTGATAACCTGAAAGAACACCTGAAAGACCACAACCTTAACTTCGACACAATTCCGTACGTGTTGCAACTCAACAAACGCGATTTGCCTAACGCCATGCCTGTCCCGGAATTGACCAAGCAATTGCAATTGAAAGGCGAGCCGGTGCTCGAAGCTGTCGCCATTCAAGGCCAGGGGATTTTCGACACGCTGAAGGAAGTCGCGAAACTGGTCCTCTCCGAACTGAAGAAAAACTCCTGATTGCAAATCCGTCAGTGAAGGCTAAAGCTAACCTCGATCAGCACGCGAACTGCCGCCGGTTTACTGTCTGGACCGATTGCCGGCTTAAAAATCCATGTCTCAGCCGCTTTGACGGCCGAACTGTCCAAATCTGGTCTCAGGTGCTTCTGGATGGTGATGTTATCTGCGCGACCATCCGGTTCAATCACTACGCTGAGCGCGACCAGACCTTCGGCGCGGGCGTTGAACGCAGCGTCGGAGTACTGAGGAAGCGGGCAATGATGGCAGGTCGGTCCCGTATAGCCGATCGCATCGCTGTCTGGGTAGTCAATCTTACTCAACACCTCGGCGAGCTGCGCACCCATTTCTTTTGATTCATCGAGTGCCTCGTGGAATTTGCCGATAGTCTTGCCATTCTTGACCCTACGGATTTCCACGGCAAGCAACACGCGAGTTCCGTCGCTCTCCAGATGACCCAGAACTTCGGCATCCGCATGAGTCTTCCCCGCGATTGGACCCGAATGTAAATCGCTCGATGTCGACAGGGGCGGTTTCGCGGTCAATAATTCCTGAAGAACTCGCGCGCGGTCCACAACCGCAAACTTGCCGCCTGATTTTGCCAGGATGTCGGAAAATTGATCTGCCAAGTCTCGACCGAGCTGCGTCACCTCGAGTCCTGGGCCGGAAAAATCGAGCGTGATAACTCGTTTCGCGTGTGATTTCTGGAGCACCTGTGCGGCTTGCCCAGCCAACGCGTCCACTTGCGTTTGTTGCGCGAAAGAGGAGATGGCGACGCAGAAAAGACTCACGAAGAGAAACACTGAAATACGAAAGATTTGCTTAGCGGGATTTGAGCTTTTGCGCAGCAGCGGCATGATGGCGTCACGTCACTGCGGGTTTTGCCGCGGAACTGAAACTGGCGATGGCCTGCGCTTCGTTGTCAAGCGTGGGAATTATATCGATCAGCCGCGTAACGCAGAGCACTTCGCGCACGCGCCCACTCGGTCCCAAAAATTTGAACGCTCCGCCCAAC
>DATEHB010000209.1:0-8695 GCA_035279805.1 Candidatus Acidiferrales bacterium | reverse complement strand
GCCATGGCGAGGCCGGCGAAGAACCAGTCGAGAACGCCGGTCACAATGTACCCGCAGGTATAGTTCGTCGGGAAGTTGTACCAGTTCCAATATTCGAGGCCCAGAAATACGACGGCGAAAAGTCCCGCCAATGTCACCGCGAAAACGCGCTTCCAGTACGAACTGACGCCGCCCGCGCCCATCGCCAAAATGCACGAAAGAAAAAACGCACTGACTAAATCAATCACGAATTCACCGCCGAGCAGCTTGCCGTAATTCAACCCGGCGCTGCCCGTGCTATAGACCAGAATTCCCGAAGGGCCTTGTTGATACTTCGCCATGTACGCTGCGGTATCTGACTGCACCTGTTGCTTCGTCCTGCCGGGCGTCATATTCGGCGCGGGGAAAATGTAAAATCCGGGATCGTGGATCGCCGAGCGCATTGCGGAAAGCACCGTATCCTCCTGCGGCAATGCTTTGACGCCAACTTCTCCCAATCCCAAGACCGTATGCAAAAGGGCTCCAACGAAAAAAACGACTATGCCGCCCACCAGGGTTCCGAGGAGAACGCGCTTTGTCATGGTTGGAAACCTCCAATTGGCGCGGGACTATAGCCTTGAAATATGGCAAACGCAAGCGCCGTGGCACATGGGGCGGGCGCCATAACGGTTGTGGCTGACCAAGACATTCTGCTAGCCTGCGAAGCGCAAAAAAATAAATTCGGAGACGCCATGAGATTCCGCACACTTGCTCTAAGTTTCGCCGTCGCACTTTTTCTTTCCGCTTCGCTTGTTGGACAGCAAAACACGGACGCGAACAAGCTCGCGCACGATATTTACAAGCAGCTCATCGAAACGAACACCACGGAATCGGTCGGCAACATGACTACGGCGGCCGACGAAATGGCGGCGCGATTGCGGGCCGCAGGATTTCCGGCAAGCGACGTCGTCGTGCTGGGCCAGGATGCGCGCCACGGAAACATTGTTGCGCGCATTCACGGAACAAGTGAGGGAAACCAAAGCGCACGCAAACCGATTTTGTTTCTTGCGCACCTCGACGTGGTGGAAGCAAACCGCTCCGATTGGTCCATTGATCCATTCAAGCTTACGGAAAAAGACGGTTTCTTCTACGGCCGCGGCACAAGCGACGTAAAAGACGGCGACGCGATTCTTGTTACGAATTTTATTCGGCTGAAGCAGGAAGGCTACAAGCCGGATCGCGATCTGATTCTCGCGCTGACTTCGGACGAAGAGGGCGGTGATTTCAACGGCGTTTCCTGGCTGCTTGCGACTCATCGCGACCTGATCGATGCGGAATACTGCATCAACACGGACGGCGGCGACTTTCAGCTCAAGGACGGCAAGCCGCTGCTGGCGTCAATTCAGACGAGCGAAAAAATCTATGCTGATTTTCAACTTCAGGTGCGAAACAAGGGCGGGCATAGTTCGCTGCCGGTGCCGGATAATGCCATCTATCATTTGGCGAACGGCCTGGCGCGTCTGGCAAAGTACCAATTCCCGGTGCAATTGAACGAAACAACGCGGGCGTTTTTCGAGCGCATGGCAATCATTGATCAAGGGCCTCTTTCAAAAGAGATGAAAGGCGCGGCAAAGAAACCTCCCAATCGCGCGGCGATCGGTTTGCTCTCCGCGTCACCCTATTACAATGCATTGCTGCGGACCACGTGCGTGGCCACGCGACTCGATGCCGGACACGCGAACAATGCGCTTCCTCAGGACGCGCGCGCAATTGTTAACTGCCGGATTTTACCCGGCGGCACACAGGAAGAAACCGAGAAGACGCTTGTCAGAGTTCTTGGCGATCCGCAGATAAAGATTACGCCGGTGGCGCCGCCGCACAACAGTCCTGCATCGCCGTTGCGAAAAGACGTGCTGCAAACCACGGAGCAGGCTGTGAAGGCCGTGTGGCCGGGCGTTCCCGTGGTGCCCGTGATGGATACGGGCGCGAGCGACGGCTATCGGCTGCGCGCGGCGGGGATTCCAACATACGGCGTATCTGGCGTATTCATCGACATGGACGATGTGCGCGCGCACGGCCGCGACGAACGCATTCTCGAAACTTCGTTTTATCAGGGCGTGGATTTCTTTTATCTCTACATCAAGGCGTTGTCGTCGGGAAATTGACCGAGGGCGTTTATTGATGAAAATGTCCCGCGGGAACGATCTGATTACTTCTTGTTGTTTCTGGTGTTCATGCTCGTCTTGGTGCGCGTATACGTGGTTGCGAGCGTGGACGTGGCGCCACCGGGTCCTTCGCCGAGCAAGCGCACTACAAAATGATCCGCGTCTTGTTGTTGAACCGTGACCCGGAGCGTCTGTTTGGCGCCGTCGGGCCCGATGAACGCACCAGTGTAGCGGACGGTTTTGCCGTTATCGTCGCTGGCGCCGTCAAGAACGAGAAAAGCTGTTGAGCCCGTGTAAATCCAAATGGCTTCGTACTGCTTCGAGCCATTGTTGTAGCCGTAAAGGCGCAGTCCCGCTGACGGCTGGCCCACCGACTCACCGGAATTTTCCTCTTCGAGAAAACGTCCGCCAAGGATGGGCTTCAGCGTCGCGGTTCCCGTGGATTCTTGCGGCTCAGCACCGGGCGCTGAAAACGTCATTGTGGTTGTGTACTTCCCCACGCGTTTCATCAACTGCGCGTGAATCGGCCCCGGTTGCGCGGCCTCGATGATCGCTTGCGCTTCGTCCGAACTGGACTGAGCCGACGCAGCGGGTTTCTGCGCCCTCTGGCTCTGCACCGGCTGACCCTGGGCCGCGGACGTACCAGCCAACATCGCCGCGAGCGCGAAAAGCAGGGCGAGACTTCTCAGTTCCTTCATTGGTTCTTCTCCTCAGGCATTTCCCAGGAAGATTTGGATGCGGAATTCCGTCTTTAGGGCGTAAAACCTACCTGCTTCAACAACGTCAAGTAGCGCGGATCGGAGCGAATGGAATCCAGCCGAGGGTCAACTTTCAGAAGAACCATGCAAACCGATTTTGCCTCGTATCCCTTCTCGAACCACTGGAATGCTTCGTCGGTGCGGCCCAGCCCAAGAAGCGTGGTTCCAATCTCGTAGGGACATACGAATCGCTTTTTCGAAATCTCCTCGAGTTCGGTTGCGACCTTTTCCGCCTGCGGCCGGTCGCCGGAAACGGCAAATACTCCGCCGACCGTAGCGCGCTGCATCAGGGAATCTGTAGTCTGATTCGTCTTACGGGCCGCCTCGAGAGCTTGCTGTGACTCTCCCTTTTGCGCATAGGCAAGGGCCAGGTATGCCCTGCAGGGAGCACAATTGGGCTCGAAATCGAGAATCCGTTTTTCCATTTCGATGGCGGTGTCGTATTGACGCGCCAGGAAATAATACAAACCACGATTGCCGTTGACGAGAAGTGAAAGAGGATCGAGTTCGGTGGCGCGCGCGCTCTCGGCAAAAGCTTCTTGATCGCGACTGAAGGAGACGAGGAGCTGAGCGTAGTCATCATGCGCCAGCGCGTTACTGGGATTCAATTCAATAGCGCGCTTGAATTCGCGTTCCGCAGTCGGCCAATCCCAGTCATAAATGAACTTTACCCAGCCCAGAGAGGCATGAGCTTCCGCGAGCGTGTCGTCCAGCTTCAGCGCTTCCGCGGCCTCGGTTTCCGCCTGCGGCATCACTTCGCGCGGCGGCAAATAAGTATCGGCGAGCGCGGCAAAGGCATCGGATAGTCCGTCATGACCGAGCGCGGAGCTCGGATCCCTCGCCAGAGTCTGTTTAAAATAATTCATGGCCGTTCGGATGTCTTCCTCCGTGGTGGCCAACTCCAGAAAATGACGCCCGCGGAGATAATCCTCGTAGGCTTCCGGATTCACCGAAGAGCGCTCCTTCGTCAATTGCGCGTTCTCCTGCGGAGTGACCTCCACACGAATTTCGTCCGCGATATTCCGCGCCACTTCGTCCTGCAAACTGAGCACTTCCTTCAAATCCCGCTGATAGCTCTGCGCCCAGATCTGCTGGTCGGTTCGCGCGTTAACCAATTGCACCGTGATCCGGACGCGACCTCCATCCTGCAGGATAGCGCCGGTCACCACGCCTTCCACGCCGAGTTCTTTCGCGATCACGGGCACGGTCTTTTGCGTTCTCTGATATTGCATGACGGAAGTATGCGAGGTGACCTTGAGCGCGCGAATCTGTCCCAAGTCTGTGATGAGTTCCTCGGTCATCCCTTCGGCGAAGTATGCCTGATTGGGTTCCTGTGAGAGGTTTTTCAGCGGCAGGACGGCCAGCGAGTGAATCCCCGAAGGCACAGCTGACGCAAACAGGCGTGTTCGCAATCCGTCCCAATTTTTAGCCAACACAATGCCAACGGCCAAGACCAGTGCGACGGCTGTCCCGATCCCAATGACGCGCGTTCGCATCTTGAGCGTTCGGACTGGGGGCAGCGCGGCAGTTGAAGTTTGTCCGGAAAGATGCCGGAGATCCACACCGATCTCTTTCGCCGACTGGTAGCGTTGCTCAGGATCCTTTTCGAGACATTTCAAAACGATCCGCTCAAGCTCCACAGAAATTCGCGGGTTGACAGCTCTGGGCGGGACGGGAGGCTGGCGAAGAATTTGGTCCATCAGACGCGACAGCCCTTCGCCGCGGAATGGCCGCATCCCGGTCGCCATTTCATAGAGGACCGCACCGAAGGAAAAAATGTCGCTTCTGGCGTCGGCCGTTTCTCCTTGGAGCTGTTCCGGCGCCATGTAGGGAAGCGTTCCCGGTTGGTCCACCGCTTCTGTCAGGGTCCCCGTCGTTTCCGCGTTAACCGGCTTGAGGAGTTTGGCGAGACCGAAGTCGAGCACCTTCACCCGGCCCTTCGGTGTGACCATCACGTTGCCCGGCTTCAAATCCCGGTGGACCACTTTGTGCTCGTGCGCTTCCTCGAGCGCTTCGGCAATTTGCGCGCCCAGCGAAGCTATTTCTTTCTCCGTAAGGGGTTCCAGTCTCAACCGTGCCGTGAGCGATTGCCCGGGAACCAATTCCATCACCATGTAGTCCATCTGGTCTTGAGAATCGAAGTCGAAGACGGCGGCGATGTACGAATGGTTGAGTTTGGAGAGAGTTAACGCTTCCTTGCGAAACCGTTTCCGCGAATTTTCATCGGAAAACGCCCCGGCCGTGAGGATTTTTACCGCGACGTCGCGGTCCAGCCTCTCATCATGGGCGCGAAAGACAACACCCATCCCGCCTGCGCCGATTTTTTCCACAATCCGATAATGGCCGAACTGGTGACCGATCATGGCAACCTAACTGACCTGTACGGGGAAAGATGAAGCCATGCTAAGGCACGGCGCTTTGAGAGTCAATTAAGGAAAGGTCAATGGAGTGCTCGCGCCGCAAGGTTAGTCGATCGACCGCGAGGGCAGCCGGAGAAGCTGGGGCGCTACTTGATGCGCTCGTCTTTTTCGATTTTGCCGTCGCGGAGGCGGATGACCCGGTGGGCGTGCTGCGCGATGTCGGGTTCGTGTGTGACGAGGATGATCGTGTTGCCTTCACGATGAAGACGCGCAAAGAGCGCCATGATCTCCTCGCCGGTCTGCGAATCGAGGTTTCCCGTTGGCTCGTCGGCCAGCAGAATGGACGGATTGTTCACCAGCGCGCGCGCAATGGCGACTCGTTGCCGCTGGCCGCCGGAAAGTTCATTGGGCTTGTGCATCATCCGTTCGGTGAGCTCGACTTGCGCGAGTGCTTTGCGGGCGCGCTCCTGCCGTTCTTCGGACGGCGTGCCGTTGTAAATCATCGGCAGCTCGACGTTGTGAAGCGCCGTCGCGCGAGGCAACAGATTGAACGTCTGAAACACGAATCCGATTTCCTTGTTACGAATATAGGCCAGCTCGTCATCATCCAGATCGCTCACCAGCCGCCCTGCCAGCCAATAACTGCCCTTCGACGGTGAATCGAGGCAGCCGATCAAATTCATCAGGGTTGACTTGCCTGAGCCCGACGGCCCCATGATGGCGGCGTATTCGCCCTTGCGAATCTCCACATTCACGCCGCGAAGCGCGTGCACTTGCTCGGAGCCCATTTCGTATGTCTTCCACAAGTCTTCCGTGCAGATCACAACGCCTGTGTCGATCAAATCCTGCCGGAACGACTGCGAAGTTGTAGCTTCCGCGACCGCCATTAAATTACTTGCTCCTCGAATACTTTGTTCTCGGATCTGCGATTTCGCAGGGCCACTTTGCCGATTACGATGATGATTGATCCGTGACCACAGGAATGGAGTTGTCTACCTTAATCGCCGTGCCCGAACGCAGCGTGCGCAGTGCCTTGTAGCTTCCGGTGACGATCACGTCGCCGGCTTTGAGCCCGCTGGTCACTTCGATATCAGTGATCCCCGTGATTCCTGTTTGAACCGGCACAAAGACGGCCTTGCCGGCGCGCACGACGAATACACCTTGCACGTCGTCATTGGCGGGAGTTCCATCCGGATTCGTCGCGGGCTTTGGCGCCGCCAGCGTCACTCCCGATTCATTCTTGTTCTTGTCCTGATTCGCTTTCAGTTCTTCCTGCGAGCGCATTGCCAACGCCTGAATCGGAACGGTCAGTACATCAGCCCGATGCGCCGTCCGGATCTTCGCCGTGCATGAAAGGCCAGGCCGCGTCTGCTTCGGAGGATTATCCAGTTTGACGTGCACCTTGAAATCGCGAGCTTCCTGGCTGTTCGCGGAAGTCTGCTGAGTGGTCGCCAGTCCGGACGTGCGAAGAATCGCCTCTTCCCCAACATCTGCGACGTGGCCCTTAAAGATCTGGCCCGGATATGCATCGATCGTAACGTCGGCTTCTTGCCCGATCTTTACCGTCGGAATGTCAGTCTCGTCCACCATTACTTCCGCATTCACCACAGCCATGTCTGAGATGGTGAGCAGGAAGCTGCCCTCGGCGTTTTGGATGCCAGGAACCACATTTTCACCGACCTTCACGGGGACGTAGGAGACAACACCGCTAATGGGGGCCACGTAAGTTGTCTTGTTCAGAACGTCGCGCTGGTGAATCAACGTGGCAGCCGATTGCTGCTGCTGAAAATCCGATTGGGCAAGCAGAGCGCGAGCCTGCTGTGCGCGCGCCTTACTCGCCGCAAGAGCAGCGATATCCGCATCGTGCGTCGCCTTCAATGCGTCGAAATCCTGTTTAGGGATTAGCCCCTCTTTGAAAAGACTCTGACCCCTCTTCCAGTCCTGCTCAGCTTTATCGAGGTTCGCCTGCGCCTGCGCGATATCGGCTTGCATCGACGTATCATTCGCTTGAGCCGACTGCACTCCGGCCTGCATGGCCTGAAGGTTCGCCTGCTGCGCCTTCACGTCTGCCGCAGGCTGAATGCTCTCGACGCGCAACAGGACATCACCCTTCTTGACGATGTCGCCTTCTTTAACGTCGATATCTATAATCTTGCCAAATCCCTGGCCCAGGACGTTCGTGTAGTCCTGCGGACGAATTTCACCCGAGGCGGTGACAAGCGAAATGATGCTTTGCTTTGCCACCTGCCCTGTTTGGACCGTGACGACACCCTTATTCGCTTGCTTGATGCTGACCACCACGATGATCAGCAACACGACAGCAGCGCCCACGATCAAAGTTACCTTTTTCCAAGTTTTCATAGCATTTTCTCTGCAAAACCCGGCCTCTTACCGGGCAGAATCCCACATCCTCATGTTTATACGCCACGGAGGGACAAAAAGTTTCGTCGCGCGTCGCGCGCAACGCTTAATCGCCCATTTCGCTACCGGCGTCGCTCTGGTTGAATCTCTATACTAAACGACATTCCCGCCAGTTCCAAATCCTCGTTACTTGGATTTCCATAATTCTTAGACGCCGCAACCGTGTCTTTCGTGCGGGGGCGCGCCAAAAAAAAGCCATCGATTCACAAGAATCGCGATTTTAAGAAACGTGCGGGCAACCCTTGGACGGGCATTGCGAATCCGAATCCTAAGCCACAGTAGCGGCGCAAGTTAGCTTGACGGGTGTTCGCCAGGAGAATAGAATTCCAGTGTTCGGGGGAATCCAGCTATGAAGCGAAGCCTACGAGTGTCTGTACTCGCGATTGCGTGCGGACTTTTTTTCATCGCTTCGGTGGCGCGTGCCCAGGATTCGCAACAGCAGGACCAGGAAGACTCAGCCAAACAATTAAAGAAGGCCAAGAAGAAAAACGAGAATGCTCTGAAAAAGGAATTGCTGCCTGTCTATCGCGAATGGCTCAACGGTCCTGTCTCTTACATCATCACTTCAGAAGAGCGTTCCGCTTTCCTGCACCTGGAAACGAACGAAGAGCGTGAAAATTTCATCGAGAATTTCTGGCAGCGCAGGAATCCCGATACGGAATCAGCGGAAAATACCTACAAGGAGGAATACTACCGTCGCATCGCTTTCGCGAATGAGCATTATTCCTCGGGGATTCCGGGCTGGAAAACAGACCGCGGCCGCATTTACATCATGTGGGGCAAGCCGGACGAAGTAAATTCGCATCCCGCGGGTGGTCCGTACGAACGTCCTTTTAACGAGGGCGGAGGTGAAACTTCAACTTATCCGTTTGAAGATTGGCGTTACCGCTACCTCGAAGGTATCGGCGAAAACGTGGAAATAGAATTTGTGGATCCCTCGGGCAGCGGCGAGTATCACCTGACCCAGGACCCCAGCGAAAAAGACGCCCTGCTGTACGTGCCGGGCGCTGGTCTGACGCAACTCGAATCCATG
>DATEHB010000208.1:0-22005 GCA_035279805.1 Candidatus Acidiferrales bacterium | reverse complement strand
GTAATGGCGGGAGAATCCGCGGCGGGAACGCTGGTCGAAATCAAAATCAAGCAAATGGAGCGCGAAGGGAAAAAGATCACCGAGAAAGACAGGAAAGAACTTTTCGAATCGATTCGCTCGACATATGAGCATCAGACGGACCCGCGCTACGCCGCCGCGCGGCTCTGGGTGGACGCGATTATTGATCCGGCGCACACGCGCGACGCGATTATTGAGGCGCTCGAGGCGGCGTCGCAGAATCCGGTGGTCGCGGAGTTTAAAACCGGAGTTCTGCAAACGTAATGGACTCTGTGACGATTATTGAATGCCCGCGCGATGCGTGGCAGGGCTTGCCGCAAATTATTCCGACACGGGCGAAAATCGAGTATCTGGGGCGGCTGATCGCGCTTGGATTTCGTCATTTGGATGCCGTGAGTTTCGTATCGCCAAAATATGTTCCGCAGATGGCCGATAGCGAGCAAGTGATGGCGGAACTGGCGAAGCAGTTTCCTGCTGACATGGCGCCGCCGGAAATTATCGGCATCGTGGTGAACGAAAAAGGACTCGAGCGCGCGCTGGCAACTCCGGGTGTGACGACGATTGGCTATCCGTACTCAATTTCGGCTTATTTTCGCCGCGCGAATGCGAATATGTCCCGGGCCGAATCGCGCGCGTTGGTGGAAAAGTTGCGTCAGCAGACAAAAGCTGCGAGACGGAAACTCGTTGTGTATATATCGATGGCGTTCGGGAACCCTTACGATGAACCATGGGGGCCGGAGATTGTCGAGGACGCGCTTGTGTGGTTGAAGAACACCGGCGTGCGTACAGTTTCGCTGGCGGACACGGTTGGGAAGGCGTCGCCGGATGATGTGGCGTCGCTTTATCGCGCGGCGAAAAGCTGCGTGGCGGGCGTGGAGCTTGGAGTTCATCTGCATAGCCGTCCGGACGCCGCCGTTGAAAAAATTCTGGCCGCGTACGAGGCGGGGTGCCGGCGATTCGATGGCGCGCTCACAGGACTCGGCGGATGCCCATTTGCGGGAGACGATCTGGTGGGGAATATTCCGACGGAAACCGTGCTGGCGACCCTGGCCGCGCGGGGCGTATCGACAGGCATCGACACGAAATCGCTGGCTGTCGCGTGCGCGCTGACAGGACAAATTCGCGAAACGTACGCGCACGAAGTGGACGCGTCGAAGCCAAACTAAAACAATTCATGAGCTACACGACTCTTAAACTCGAAACGGACGGCGAAATCGCGACGATTACGCTGAATCGTCCCGAGAAACGCAACGCAATATCGCCCGCGATGATTGATGATCTCCTGGGAGTGTTGGATGAAGCGGAGCGAAGCGCTGCACGCGTCGCAATTCTCACGGGAGCGGGCAAGGCGTTTTGCGCGGGAATGGATTTGGAGGCGCTGCGCGAGCTTGCGACGCAAACGCACGAGCAACACATCGCTGACGCGGAGCGGATGGGCAAAATGTTTCACCGCGTTTACAGTTTCCCGAAGCCTCTGATCGCCGCAGTGAACGGCGCGGCCATCGCGGGCGGAACGGGACTCGCAACGCTCGCTGATTTCACGCTTGCAGTGCCGGAAGCGAAATTCGGCTACACGGAAGTTCGCATCGGGTTTTTGCCCGCGGTGGTTTCCGTTTTTCTGCTGCGGCAAGTGGGAGAGAAGATTACGCGGGAGCTCTTGCTGACAGGGAAAATATTCGACGCGGCGGAAGCGCATCGTCTGGGACTGGTGACGCAACTGGTACCGCAGGAAAAACTGATGGAGTCAGCGCGCGAGCTGGCGCAATCGCTGATCGCGTCGAGCCCGACAAGCCTGCTGCTGACGAAGCGGATTATTCTGCGCTGGAATGAAAAAGAGATCGAGCGTGATTTGGCGATTGCGATTCGCGAGAGCGCGGAGATTCGGCGCACACCGGATTTTCGCGAAGGCCTAGCGTCATTTCTAGAAAAGCGAAAACCGGAGTGGCGCGGCCTATGACGGTCGCCGGAGAAACAACAGTTCGTGTGCGCTACGCCGAAACGGACCAGATGGGAGTGGTCTACTATGCGAATTTCTTTGTATGGTTTGAGGTGGCGCGCGTGGAGCTGATGCGGCAATTGGGATTCAGCTACAAGAAAATGGAAATCGAGGATGACAGCTTCGTCGTGGTGGCGAAAGCGAGCTGCACGTACAAGCACCCCGCGAAATTCGACGATGTGCTGCGAATTCGCACGGCGGTGACGCATTCGCGCAGGCGCACGATCACTTTTGCGTATGAAGTTTTCAACGAGGCTTACGGCACGCTGATCGCGACGGGCGAAACGCTTCACGTGATTTGCGACCGGAACGGCAGACCAAAGAGTTTGCCGGAAAAATACCGGCAATATTTTCCGTTGACGCATGCGGCCGACTCCGTCAGCGCAGGAAGCGCGCACCGGTCATGAAGAAATCGCTTGCGCTTTCCGGCAACGACCTGACGCTGGGACAACTTTATCAAATTGTGTTCGAGGGCTTCGAAGTCACGCTCGCGCCGGAAGCGCGGACGCGAATGGAAGCGTCGCGAGCGGTGGTAGAAAAACTGTCGACAGGCAACGTGGCCGCGTACGGAATCAACACCGGTTTTGGGGCGCTTGCGACCGTGCGTATTCAGCCGGAGCAGATTCGCGAGTTGCAATTCAATTTGGTGCGCAGCCATGCGTGCGGTGTGGGCGCGCCACTCGCGGAAGATGAAACGCGGGCGATGATGCTGTTGCGCGCAAACGCGCTGGCGAAAGGATTCAGCGGCGTTCGGCCAGCGGTGGTGGAAACGCTGCTGGCGATGCTCAATCGCGGCGTGTTGCCGGTGATTCCGTCGCAAGGATCCGTCGGCGCTTCGGGCGATTTGGCGCCGCTGGCGCATCTCGCGCTGGTCGCGATTGGCGAAGGAGAGGCAATTTACAAAGGCGCAAGATCGTCGGGCGGGGATGCGCTGCAGCAGGCGGGGATTGCTCCGCTGAAGCTCGAAGCGAAAGAAGGCCTGGCACTGCTGAATGGCACGCAAGGAATGCTGGCGCTGCTTGCGCTGGCGATTCGTGACGCTGAAATTCTTATAGACACCGCCGATGTTGCCGCCGCACTTTCGCTTGACGCGCTGCGCGGGAGCCCGGGGGCGTTCGACGAGCGCATTTCGCGAATTCGGCCGTATCCGGGGCAGACGGCGAGCGCGCGGAATTTGACGCGGCTGAATCGCGGAAGCGAAATTCGAGAATCGCACCGTTCACCCGACAAGGACGCGCGCGTTCAGGACGCGTACAGCCTGCGCTGCACGCCGCAAGTTCATGGCGCGGTACGGGATTCACTTTCGCAAGCGCGAACAACTATTTCGATCGAACTGAACAGCGCGACGGATAATCCGCTGGTGTTCGCGGATTCGGGAGAAGTGATTAGCGGAGGAAATTTCCACGGGCAGCCGCTGGCCATGGCGGCGGATCAAATCGCGATTGCTCTGGCGACGCTCGGGGGGATCTGTGAACGCCGCATCGAGCATATGACCAATCCTCACACAAGCTTGCTGCCCGCGTTTTTGACGGCGGACGCTGGCTTGAATTCGGGATTTATGATCGCGCAGGTGGTGGCTGCGGCGCTGGCAAGCGAATTGAAAACGCTGGCGACTCCGCATTCGGTCGATTCGATTCCCACGTCGGGCGACCAGGAAGATTACGTGTCGATGGGGATGGGCGCGTCGCGAAGGCTGCAACGGATGCTCGATGCGCTGCGCAATGTGATTGCCATCGAGTTGTTGGCGGCCTGCCAGGGAATCGATTTTCAAGCGCCGCTGCAAACGGGCGTCGAGGCGCGCAAGGCGTACGCGCTGGTGCGTTCGACATCTGCCGTGGTGCACACAGACCGAGCGCTGGCTCCGGATATTGCGGCAGTGGCGCAGCTTGTGGCGAAGGGCGAATTTCAAAGCATACTTCGGTAGCACAAAATCGCTCTCGTTCGTCACCGCACTCCCAGAAACGACGTAGCACACGTGCCTACTTGAGATTTTTCTGCAGGAATTTGCCGAAGCGCCATCCGGCGATCCATTTAAATGGCGCTTCGCCGAGCGAATAATGTCCGCAGGGCAATCGCAGGGACTTGCACGAAACTTCATTGGCATGCGCGGTGGAGAAAAAGTCTTCCGAGAATTCGTCTTGAAACGTGGGATCGTAGCGCCCGCTGATGGCGAGGAGTTTTTGGCTCGTGCCTCGCAATTTCGCCAGATAAGGAATGGGGCTGATGGGCGCCCAGTAACGGCGAATTTCATCTTGCGAGACTTTCGCGCGCAACGATTCCCAAACGTGAATCGTGGTGAGGCCGGTGGCAACAACGTCGCCGAAATAAGACGAAACATGCAAAAGCGCGGCGGCGCGGATGAGCGGTTCGTGCGACGCCGTGATGCAAGAGATACAAGAACCGAGGCTCGTTCCCAGGATGCCGAGCGGGCCGTAGCCGCGCTGAGCGAGCCATTGCAAGCAGCATCGCGCGTCGCAAACGGCCTGACGATTCGCCTGCAGAGTCAGACCGATATTGGGGCCGACGATGTAGTCTGCCTTCGGATGGCCCGGCACGGCTCGGCAGTCGTGATAAGGCAAACTCAATCGAAGTGCGGTGAGTTCGAGGCGGTTCAGCCAGCGGCAAATGTCAACGTGCGCCGCATAATCGGCGTTCCACTGCGGCAGAACTACTACAGCAGGGCCGATTTTGCCGGCGGGGAAAAAACGCGCGTGGACGCGATTGTTTTCTTGCCACGGCGACTGGACGGCGCTCGTGAACGCGAGGCTTGCGGACCATGGGGAGTTCGTTGCGGCTTCGAGATGATAATCGAGTGCCGTTTTGCAGGCGAACCACGCGTCGCTATTCGTTAGCGTTTCTTCAACGAAGCGATTCAGAAATTCGCGAGGCTGTTCTTCGCCGGCGGTGCCGCCGATGTGCTCCAAACCCCAGGCGAAGGGCAATGCCGGCCGATTGGGCTCTGCGGCCCAGCGGCGATGTTCGTAACGGCGTATTGTTTGTTCGAGCCAGGGCATTTGCGGGAACTTAGAAATATAGCCGACGTGAGACGACAAACCAAAAGCAGATTCCTCGTCGCCTCGCTCCCCGGAATGACACCGGGGAGGGTGACGTGGCGAGATGGCGTTCTGAGCAAAGTGGCGTCGAGCCGCCGCACTCCAGAAAAAGCAAGAGCCAGCGCCCCTACGAGATGCAAGGCGGATGCGCCGAGGCGAGATTCTTCGTCGCTTCGTGCCTCAGAATGACAACGTAAAGCGAACAGCAGATTCTTCGCTGGATGCTGGTCGCATCCGCTCAGAATGACAAGGGAACGATATGCAGGGCTCGGGATGACAAAGGGGGATGGCGCGGGCGGGGCAAGCCCCGCTTCTACGAGGGCCTCGCGACGTACAAGAGAGGGCGGGGCAAGCAGCGGCCTACGAGTGGCGTTCTGGGGCAAAGCGGCGTCGAGCTGCGCTTGCCTTGCGCAGGCAGGCTCGGGATGACAGCGAAATGCAAAAGCGGCGTCGAGCCGCCGCACTCCAAGAAAAGCAACAGCAGATTCCTCGTCGCTTCGCTCCTCGGAATGACAGCACGGGGAATGGCGCGGAATGCGAGGGAGCGCAGCAAGCAGCGCCCCTACGAGCGGCATTTTACGGGAAAGCGGCGTCGAGCCGCCGCACTCCAGAAAAAGCAAAAGCCAGCGCCCGCCTACGAGTGGCATTCTGAGTTAAAGCGGTGTTGAGGCGTCCTCCACAAAGCAACGGCATTTGCGCGTTAGGCATCGGGCACGCGGTTTGCGCACGTTATTGAGACGCGTACGGGCTTGTGGCAGAGTGAAATCGTGCTCCCGACACAATTCATCGCGGTATTTGTCTTTGTACTGGGCGTGATTATTGGCAGTTTTCTGAACGTGTGCATCAGCCGGCTACCGCAGGGCAAATCCGTTGTGCGGCCGACATCGCGGTGCCCGAAATGCGGGAAGTCAATCAAGCCCTACGACAATATCCCGATGCTCAGCTATTTTTTCCTTGCGGGCAAATGCCGCGCATGCAAGATGCGCATCTCGCCTGTTTATCCTGCTGTTGAGTTGCTTACTGGGCTGCTTTTTCTTGCGTGCTATGCGGTCTTCGGCAATTCCGCGGAGACGATAAAATGGGCGGCGTTCAGCGCCATCTTAATCGTGTTGATTTTTACCGACTGGCGCGAACGGCTGCTTCCGGACACGGTAAACTTCACGGGTCTGGCGATTGGGCTGATTGCCAGTTTCTTTGTGCGTTCCGACGACGGCACGGCACTATGGATCGCGAATCGTCTTTTCGAGTTTCCGCCACCGCGGCCAGTGATTTCTTTCGTGGATGCGCTGATTGGCGCCGCCGTTGGCGGCGGCCTGCTGTGGCTGGTGGGCGAGGGATATTTCCGGTTGCGCGGGCGCGAGGGCATGGGCCTGGGAGACGTGAAAATGATGCTGATGGCGGGTGCGTTCCTGGGGCTGCGGCGCACGATCCTGACGATTTTGGCCGGCTCGGTGCTAGGGGCGATTCTGGGTGCGATTCTTATTTTGTCTTCGCGCAAAGGCTCGGAGTACGAACTGCCGTTCGGCACGTTTCTGGGCGTGGCGGCTTTACTCGTGGTGTTTTTTGGCACGCCGGTTGTGACGTGGTATCAGTCGTTGCTGGTGATGCGGTAGGTGCAAGACAATGGGGATCGCGCCGACACATCAAAATTTCAATTTCGAGTTAGTGGTCACGCTGGCTTTCTTCGCGCTGATTTTTGTGATGATGATCGGCGCGTTCATCGCAATCCGGCGGTCGCTGCGTGAAGACCGGCGAAGCTCGAAAGAGGCTGCTGATTCTTTCCGCGTCAATGCGGAAAACCCGTCCGCTTTCATGACGGCATCGATGCAAGGCGTGATTGCGCGGCTGCGCGAGCAGGAACAGGAGCTTGCGCGGCTTCATCAGCTCGAAAAAGAACGCGCGCAGGAAACGGAGAGGCTGAGCGAAGCAGTCACGCGGAACATGCCCGCGGGCCTCCTGCTGGTGAACGCCACGGGGACCATCAGTTCCGCAAATCCCGCCGCAGAAAAAAACCTGGATATTCATGGACTGCAATACCGGCGTTACACGGAGATTCTGGGAGAACATTCAGCGCTGGTCCAAATGCTGACTGCATGCTTGCGCGATGGGCAGACTTTTCAGCGCGGTGAAGTGCCGCACACGACGGTGACGGGCGAACTCCGTCATCTGGGCGTCACGATTTCGCCCATCTACCGAACCACGCGGAATACAATGGCGGAAGGACCCTCCGCAGCACCCACACAGAAAATCGCGGGCGCACTATGCCTGATGAGCGACCTGACGGAGCTCGCCACGCTGCAAAAACAGATGCGTTGGAAGGAAAATTTGGCGGCGCTTGGAGAAATGTCAGCAGGCATCGCACATGAATTCAAAAATGCACTGGCGACGATCTCCGGCTACGCGCAGATGATTCGCAGCGAAGCGTCGTCATCGGAAACGGGCGAATGCGCGGAGAAGATTCTCGATCAAACCCGCTCGCTCACGCATGTGGTGACGGAATTCCTGCGGTTCGCGCGGCCGCTCGAACTGGCGCAGGAGGATTTTGAACTGGCCGGAGTGGTGGAACAGGTTGCGGATGAGATCGGAGGAGCGCTCCCCGGGACTTCCATACGCACCGAAGGTGTTTTTGGAGAAGTTTCCGGTGACGCGGGACTGGTGCGGCAGGCGCTTCTCAATCTGGCTCGTAACGCGGCGGAAGCGGCATCATCCAACGGTCATCCAGGTGAAGTCGTAATTGCCGGAGCGCAAGAGAACCGTGCCGGACAGCGCTGGCAATGCATCGCGGTTCGAGACAACGGCGGCGGCATTCCCGCTGGCGATCTCGACAAGATATTCGTGCCATTCTTTACAACCAAGTCATCCGGCACCGGGCTGGGACTGGCTGTGGTGCAGAAAATAGCCTTGCAGCACGGGGGCCGGGTCGAAGCCCACAACGCTTTTGGGGGCGCCGAATTCGATCTATGGTTACCTTTGCGGTAGCGGAGGTCCTTGTGCGGATTGCCTGGGCCGTCGACGGCATCTAAACTAGAGGGAATAGGCGTCCGTAAGGGCTTCCGAGGTGATGGCATGCGGGAAGGAATCTGGCTGGCGGCCGTAGCGCTATTTTTCGGGGGAGCGCGACTCTCTATCGCGCAACAGGCGTCGCCCTCACAGCCCGCCAGGCGATCCCCGTCCGCGGAGCAAACTCAGACTCAGAAATCGGCTTCGCAAGCGCCGGCGAAGGCTGACCCGCTGGTCGAGGCGGCGCGCAAATCGCGTCAAGCGAAGAAAAGCACGCCAGCACCTCCCGTTGTATTCACGAACGAAAATATGCCGACATCGGCTACGGCAATCTCCATCGTTGGCGATGCATCGGCCGCGGCCAATTCTGCCGCGAGCGCGCAGGCACGCGAGGCGGAGACCGCGAAAAGCGACGAAAAGCTCTGGCGCCAGAAATTCGCCGCTGCGCGTTCCAAGCTTCACGAGGACAAGGACAAGCTCGCCGTGCTGAAAAGCAATTTCAACGCGCTGGGGATGAC
This sequence comes from Candidatus Acidiferrales bacterium, assembly GCA_035279805.1. GTDB lineage: Bacteria > Acidobacteriota > Terriglobia > Acidiferrales > UBA7541 > DAHUXN01. Next base: position 13,420 of record DATEHB010000208.1, on the reverse strand, counting down.
ACGCTATTTCAATGAAACAGACGCGGTGACGAAACAGCAAGCCATGCTCGAACAAGAAAAACTGGTCGAGGCCGATCAATTGGCAATCGACGACCTCGAAGAAGCGTTGCGTAAAGCGGGCGGCGATCCGGCCTGGAGCCGGTAGCGAAATTCTATTCAGAAATGAGGTGACGGCCATGCGAAAAGGAATCTGGCTGACGGCGGCTCTATTCTTGGCGGCGCCTCACAGCGCCATAGCGCAACAGGAGTCGCAATCTTCCCAATCCCAGGCTGCTGCGCAAGCGAAATCGCAGAATTCCACGTCGCAGTCATCGGCGAAGCCTGACGCGCTTGCGGAAGCGGCCCGCAAGGCTCGCGAAGCTCAAAAAAACGCGCCAAAGGCGTCTACCGTCTTCACCAACGACAATATTCCCACCACGCCGGGAGCAGTCTCCGTGGTGGGCAGCGGGACTGAGGGTTCGAGCAAATCATCTATTTCGGATCAAACTGCGGGAGCAGACAAGACAGCCGCAGCGGCGAAGAATAACGACGAAGGTGCATGGCGCAAGAAATTTGCGGATGCACGCCACAAACTGGCCCAGGACCAGACTGAACTTTCGATTCTGCAGCGCGAATCAAATCAGCTTCAGCTCCAGTACTATCCTGATCCGACGAAGGCGCTCATGCAGTCGGTAGATCGCAGCGACATCGCCAAGAAGCAAAAAGCCATCGACGACAAAATAAAGCAGATTGACGCCGACCAGCAAGCCATCTCAGCACTCGAGGACGAACTTCGCAAAGCAGGCGGCGACCCTGGCTGGGCGAGAGAGTAGCGCGGTACGATGGAAGCGGTCCTCCTGGTCGAGGATAAGCCCGAACTACGTGCGATGCTGCGCAAAGCTCTCGAAAAGGCAGGCCATCACGTTGACGAGGCGTCCGACGGCACTTCGGCCATCGATAAAGTCCGCAGCAAGCGTTACATCACAGTCCTTACTGACCTGAAACTTCCCGGCGCGTCCGGCCTGGACGTTCTGCGCGAAGCGCGCCGCGCCGATCCAATGATTCCTGTGATCCTGATTACGGCGTATGGATCCGTCGAGGACGCCGTGACCGCGATGAAGGACGGCGCGTTTGATTTCATACAGAAGCCAGTGGATCTGGAGCATTTGAAATTACTGCTCACGCGGGCTGCACAACAGCAGGAGCTGCTGCGTGAGAATTTGCTGCTGCGCGAGGAATACGCGGAGCGTTATGGCTTTCCACGAATCGTGGGCGAAGATCCGTCGATGCAAGCGGCGAGCCAGATGGTTCAGCGCGTTGCGCCGACGGATTCCACTGTGTTGCTGCTGGGCGAGAGCGGTACCGGCAAAGAACTATTCGCACGCGCGTTGCATCACCTGAGTCGGCGCAAGGATTGCGCGTTTGTCGCGCTGAATTGCGCGGCGATTCCGGAGGGGCTGGTTGAAAACGAGCTTTTTGGCCACGAGCGCGGGGCGTATACGGGGGCAGGGGCGCGCAAAATCGGCAAACTCGAACTTGCGCACCGCGGAACGATTTTCCTGGATGAAATTGGCGAGCTGCCGCTTGCGATCCAGAGCAAGCTGTTGCGTGTTCTCGAAGAGCGGCGGTTCGAACGCGTTGGCGGCACGCAAGCGATCGACGTGGACGTGCGCATTCTAGTAGCGACGAATAAAAATCTTCAGGAGGCTGTGGAGCAGAAAACGTTTCGCGAGGATCTCTATTTTCGTATATCGTCCGTGCCCATCACAATTCCGCCGCTGCGCGAACGCGGCGATGATGTGACTCTGCTCGCCGAACATTTTCTGGAGCGATTCCGCCGCGAGTTTCGCAAGCCCGCGCTGAAATTCACCGGCGCATCGCGCGCGCGGTTGCGGGGATACCACTGGCCAGGAAACGTGCGCGAATTGCAAAACAGCGTTGAGCGGGCGGCGATCCTGGCGGACAAGAATGAAATTGCCGCGGAAGATTTGCAGTTGCCCTTGCCGCGACCTGCCGCGAAGGAAATGCCCGAGGGAATGCTGGATGACAATTTCCTTTGGGACGGCCCGCTGGAGGAAGTCGCGCAGCGGGCGGTTCAACATGTAGAGCGTTTCAAGATTGAAGCGGCGCTGCGTGAATCGAAGTGGAACAAATCACGAGCCGCGGAGCAACTCGGAGTCTCGTACAAGACGCTGTTGCATAAAATCCGGGCGCTGGGGTTGGAAAATTGAGGAGAGCGGTTTATGGTCGACAGTTGATAGTCAAAAGTTAAAGCAAACTTGGTGCGCGGGAAGTTGCCGCAAATGAGACACGACAACGTTTCGGTTGTCCACCTTTGACTTTTCCCCCATAAGCGGATCGCCGGAAAAAATTGTCCTGACTGGTCTGCTTTTACCTGCGGCAGGCAAGCCTGCGCACCGCAGGCAAGCCTCACCGCCGTTCGCATAAACGGCGACCGGGTTCGGGATGACAATAACGCTGCAAGGTAGCGACTAACGGCTGCTGTTCGTTCCGCGATGGAGCGCCACGATTCCGCACGTCCAGCGCTCGAAGTGCACGTCCGCAAATCCTGCCGTTTCGATCCACTCTTTGAGTGTTTGAGGTTGCGGAAATTTGCGCACCGACTGAGGAAGATATGAATACGCTTGAGCGCTTCCCGAAATTGCTCCGCCGACTCTGGGCAGAATTCTGGTGAAATAAAATTTATAGAGCGCGGCGAGGGCCCCGCTTTTCGGTTCACAAAATTCCAGAATTCCCAGTTCCCCGCCGGGCCGCAGGACGCGAGCGATTTCGCGCAAGGCACGTTCGTAGTTCACTAAGTTTCGAAAACCGAATGCCGTGGTGACGAGGTCGAAGCTCGCATCGGGAAATGGGAGCGCGAGTGCGTCCGCCGCCAAAAAACTGGCGCGGTGTTCCTGCTTTTTATTTTTGTACTGCGCCAGCTTTAACATCGGCAATGCGAAATCCGCACCAAAGAAGCGACGTGACGATGCGTGAACGTCTTCGCGTGATTTCGACGCTTCGCGCTTGAGCGCAAAAAGCAAATCGCCCGTGCCGCAGCACAAATCGAGCACTCGAGCATCGGCGCGGCGCAAAATGTGCGCGAATCGTTTTGCAGCGCGCCGACGCCATAGCTTATCGAACGAGCCGGACAAAAAATGATTCAGAAAATCGTACCGCGGTGCGATGTCGCTGAACATATCGCGGACGCGGTTTTGCGCTTCGCGTTCATCGTGGACGCCGCTGGGGCGAGTGCCGGGAACACACGCGTCCAACTGCTCGGGCGCCACTCTTTCCGCATCCTGTTTCGCGTCCGCGTTCAATTTATTTCGCTGCTCCCTCCGGTCTACAAATGGCCTCAGGGGCTGAAGCCCCTGAAACTACGGACATTTTGGCACGGCTGAAGCCGTGCCCTGACGAAAAGCGAGAAGTAAAACTGACCGATAATCCGATCACCCTTACAAAAGCTACACCGATTTTTCGGCACGACTGAAACCTGCCTGCCCGCCACAACGGGCAAGCGGCAGGCAGGCCGCGCCCTGACGCAAAATATTCCAATTGAGCTTCGCGCTATTGCTTTTCCATGGCGCGGGCTAAAAATGACGGCAACTCGCGCCACGCCATCGCCACAAGCTTCTCCGGAACTTCCACGCCAACACCGGCGGCACCGATGCGGAGCGGCAACACCCATCGGGCACGGCCGCCGCGCGACTTCTTGTCGGCCACGATGGCGCGCGAGAGCGCCTCTGGTGAAATTCGGGGCAATGCGGGCAAAGGCCCGCAGCGCGCGATGAGCGAGGCGATGCGACTTGCGTCTCTTTCATTCAACCGGCCCGTTCCGACTGCGATCAGGGTCGCGCACAGCATTCCCCATCCGACGGCTTCGCCGTGGAGGAATATTTTGTACTCCGTTAGCGACTCGAGGGCGTGTCCGATGGTATGACCGAAATTCAGAATCTGACGCAAGTCCGCCTCGCGTTCATCGTGACTCACAACACGAGCCTTCGCACGAACGCAACGTTCAGTCGTCCATTCGAGAGCGGGCAAGTCGAGGCGCAGCAACGCGCTCAGCTTGCATTCGAGAAATGCGAAGAGTTCTTTATCGCCAATCACAGCATACTTAATTACTTCGTATAGCCCTGAGCGAAACTGGCGCGCCGGCAAAGTGCGCAGCATGTATGGATCCGCAAGCACCAATCGGGGCGGATAAAAAGCGCCGATCAGGTTTTTGCCTTCCGGCAAATCCACGCCGGTTTTTCCGCCGATGGCGCTGTCGACCTGCGCCACAAGCGTGGTTGACACGTGAACGATGCGCACTCCACGCAGATAAGTGGCCGCCGCGAAACCAGCGACATCGCCAACCACTCCGCCGCCCACGGCGACGAGGAGCGATTGGCGGTCAGCATGAGAGCGCACGAGTTTGCGGCAAATTTTTTCGACGGTTGCGAGGCGTTTCGCTACCTCCCGGTCGTCAAACAAAATGATGTGGTCGCGACGGACGACAGCAAGTTTGCGCGTCACTTCGCGGCCCCAGAATTTCCAGATGCGAGGCGACGACAACAGGAGAACCTCTCCGCCATCGCGCAAGTCATCGACGAGATTGGCCAGCCGTCCAAGCGCGCCGCGGCCGCAAATCACGGGATAGCTCGACGACGCGGCACGCACATGGATTGTTTTCATTGGAAATTGGAGTTATTAACATCGCGGCCCGGTGTCGACCGGCGAACAATCACACGTCGGGGCCGGGAAATTCCACTCTACGCGAAATTACCGCGCAAACTTCTTCTCGAGTTCACCGACGCTCGCGAGCACCACATGACCGACGATCGCCAGATTCTTCGGGCTGATTTTGTCCATTGTATCTTGTGGAGTGTGCCAATAGCCTTCATTCATGTAATCGTTCAGATCAATCAGGTCAACGGCGGCCAGCCCTTTCGCCAGGAACGGCTGGTGGTCATCCTCGGCGCCGGCAACTTGCGGAACGAAAACATTCTGATACCCGAGCTTCGCCGCAGAGGACCACACAAGATCCGTCAGCCACGGCGTCGAATTCGAATCTTTCGGGATGTGCAGGCCTTTTTGGCCGATCATGTCGACCAGAATAACGGCCTTGACATTTTTTGACTCGCCAGTGAGTTCGAGATTCGCGGCCAGTTGCCGGCTTCCATACGTGTGGTCATCGCCTGTCCAGTTCACCGTTGCCTCCTCGCCATCGAGGAACGCCATCCAGACGGCAAGCGGTTGTTGCTCCCCTTTGCAAATATGGCGAGCAATTTCGAGCATCAACCCGGTGGACGAGCCGCCGTCCTCCGCGCCGACGAAATCGTCCATTCGTTTTGTGTCGTAGTGAGTCAGCAACAAAATTACGTTCTTGCCGATGCCGGGGACTTTCGCGACGATATTTTTCATTGCAATCGTGCCGACGGGAGTCTGAGCGTGGAAATCGTCCTCGTCAATTTGACATCCGTCGGAGCGCAACTCGGCGGAAATATAGTCCTGCGTTTTTTTGATGGCGTCGGAGCCGGACGGCCGCGGGCCGAAGCTGACCAGCTTGGCCGTGTAATCGTAGGCGCGCTGCCCGTCGAAACCGCCAGTTTGCTGGGGTGAAGGAGCCTTATCCTGCGGCGCAATTGCCGGGCTAGCGGCAGCAACGCTGTCAGAGCTGTTACCATTTGACTTGCTCGCCGTGTTACTGCATCCCGAGAGGCACGCCAACACGATGAGCGCGGAGGAGATTTTCAAGCCGCCTAACATTTATGCTCCTTTGTGCTTCTGTTTTCTCTGCTGCCGTGCGCAAGAGCACATTCCGATTTGTCACTGCGCGCCCTGCTCGACTATTTCACGTTTCCGCTTCTTGCGGAACACCATATATGACACGCCGATCCCGAGAAAATACAGAGCGAGCATCGGGGCCATGAAGACAAGCATCGTGGTTGCATCCGGCGTGGGTGTAACAATGGCAGCAACGACGGTGATAATCAAAATGGCATAGCGCAGATTTTTCCAGAGCCATTGCGGCGTGACAATGCCAAAAACGGAAAGCACGAAAATCAGCACGGGCAGTTCGAATATTGCGCCGAGTCCCACCATGACGATGAGAATCAAGTCGAAATATTCACTGATGCTGATTAACGGTTGGAACGGGCCCTGAGGCCCCTGGAAGGTGATGAGGAATTTGAGAACGAACGGCAACAAAATGAAATAGGCGAACGCGATGCCGCAGAGAAAAAGAAAAACGGAAGACAGAATGAAGGAAAGCACGGCTTTGCGTTCGTGTTTGTAGAGGCCGGGCGCGACGAAAAGCCAGACTTGATGGAGTATCACCGGCAGCGCGATCACGAGACCGAGATAGAATCCCACTTTGATGAGGAGGTTCACGTACTCGGCAGGGCCGGTGAAAATCAGCTTCTCGGGATAATGCGCCTGGTGGAGCGCGTTCACCATGGGTCTGGCAACGAAATTGATGACCCACTTTGCGACGGAAAAGCCGATAACGAAGCCGATGGCGACTGCGATGGCTGAATACAGCAAGCGTTTGCGCAGTTCGATCAGATGTTCGATCAGCGACATTTTGTCGCTGGCGTCTTCTTCTCCTCCGCGCGTGGATTGGGGAAGCTCGGGCTGATTAGGCGTGGCCATCGCTAGCCTTTTCAGGGACTGTTTCAGGGTTGGGCGGGTCCAAACGCTGGCCGGGTGGGTCAGGCTCCGGCGTTGCGCTGGACGCGAAGTCCGGCGGAACAGGGTCGGGTTTTTCGTTGATTGTAGGAGGCTCCGGTAAAGTGCCGGCTTGCGTTGCTGTCTCGACTGGGAGCTGCCTGGCCGGTGGATTCGCCTGCTGCTTCGCCGCCTCTGCGATGCGGGTTTCACGTTCGAGTTCGCGCATGTGCTCTTCGAACCCAGCGCGTAGATCGCCTGTTGCGCGTCTGAATTCGGCCATCGCTTTTCCGAAGGTGCGCGCCAGTTCAGGCAATTTTTCGGGGCCGAACACAAGCAGAGCCACTACAAAAATAATAACAAGATGGGGCATGCTGAGCATTTTTTTGAGTGCGTCACTGCTCTCTTTCGCATCATAGAAGAGGCTGGCAGGCGTGTCAAACCGCCTGAAAATGTGTGCTATACTTCGTGTGAAACGTATCGAGGGGACGGATGCAATACAAACGCGGGGCTTTCCTTTTAGCAACGATCCTGATTATCGCAGCGATCTTGGGCGGGCTATACGGTCCATCGCTTAAGGCGACGGCGGCCGGGGCGACGGATATGCAGGAATCCGTGGAGTCCTTCGCTCGAGTCCTTTCCATCGTTCAGCAGAACTACGCGGAACCGATTGACACCGATAAGGTGGTGTATGACGGCGCGATTCCAGGCATGCTTCATGTCCTTGACCCGCACTCGAATTTCTTTGACCCGAAGGCATGGGCGGTGATGCTGGAAGAGCAGCGCGGAAATTATTACGGCGTGGGCATGCGGATCGTCCCCAACGGCAACCATATTGAAGTGGTCTCTCCCTTTCCCGGCTCGCCCGCGGATCGAGCTGGAATCAAGCCTGGCGATTTCATTATGAAAGTCGAAGGCAAAGACTGCACGGGATTTACAACGCTCCAAGTCGCCAACATACTGAAAGGGCCCAAGGGAACGGTGGTGACGATTACTCTGAGTCGCGAGGGATGGGAGAAACCGATCGTCGTCAACGTGATGCGCGACGAAATACCGCAGTCGGCTGTGGAATTCGCGACGATGCTCAAACCGGGCATCGGGTATGTCCACGTCACGGGATTCAGTTCGGAGACAACTGACAGCGACCTGACAGCCGCCTTAAAGAAGCTCGATTACTCTCAACTGGATGGGCTGATTCTCGATCTTCGGGGCAATCCGGGTGGATTGCTGATGCAAGCGGTTGGTATGTCTGATCTCTTCCTGCCGAAGGACCAGCTTGTGGTTTCGCACAAGGGACGCAATTCCTCCGAACGACGCTATTACGCGCTACGGGGTAATAACGGCAAAGATATCCCGCTGGTTGTACTGGTCAATGGCGGCAGCGCATCGGCGTCTGAGATCGTGGCAGGCGCGTTGCAGGACCACGACCGCGGGCTGGTTGCCGGCGAACGCAGCTTCGGCAAGGGCCTTGTGCAAACGCAGTTCCCGCTGAGCGACAACACGATGCTCCTGCTGACGACGGCACGCTATTACACGCCAAGCGGGCGACTGATTCAGCGTGATTACAAGGACGTGTCGCTCTACGACTATGAATATAATCGGCAGCCGAACAAAGAGCCCGAAGTTAAGCTGACGGACAGCGGGCGGAAAGTCTACGGCGGCGGCGGTATTACGCCTGACGTGGCAGACCCGGCGCCGAAGTTGGATCCATTCCAACAACTCCTCTACGGACGCGGAGTGTTCTTCCCGGCCGACCCCTTTTTCGTCACATCGCAACCCATCGGCATCGGCGATTTCACTCGCTACCTGATGGGGACGCGACTTACGATCACGAAGGATTTCACGGTCGACGACGCGGTGATGAAGCAATTCCTCGGATTCCTGGACCGGCAGCACATTCGCTATACGCCGGAATTGATTAGCGCCAATTCGGATTGGATCAAGCAACACATCCAGCGGGAAGCATTCACGTACGCTCTGGGCATCCCGGCGGGTTACAAGGTGGCGGTGGACAATGATGAGCAGGTACAAAAGGCCGCGGAGTTGATCCCGCAAGCGAAGGCCCTCTACGACAATGCAAAGAAAGTCGTAGCCGAACGCCAAGCCGCCGAGCAGCAATAAACGCTAGACTGCAAGACCGCACAGTATTTTGTGTGTGCGTTCCCTCCTACTGGCTCGGTGGAATGATCTCTCCCTTCACCAGCACACGCTCGAAGAAATCGGCGGTGGCACCGTAAGCGCGAATCCAGGTCTTCCACATCAGGAAACCATGAATCTCATCGGGGAAAACGATTTGCTCGAAGGGAACGTGTTGCGCGCGCAACCGCTGCACTAAATCCACCATTTGACTGAACGGCACGTTGCGATCATCGTCGCCCTGAATGAGCAGCACAGGTGATTTCCATGTGGCCACGGAGGAATCCGGCGACGAGTCGAAGGCGAGTTTCGTCGCATCCTTGAGGTCCGGCGCACCTTCGCTCTGCCGCTCCCAACGCGACAGGAATGCCGACCAGTCGTGCACGCCGTGCATATCGACGCCCGCTTTGTAGATGTCAGAATTCCGGGCGAGGCCCATGGCGGTCAAAAATCCGCCGTATGAACCACCCCACAAGCCGATTTTGCCGCGATCGACAATCGGAAGATTCTGCAGATATTTTCCCGCGGCGACAATGTCCTTATACTCCGATGCGCCGCGCCATCCGCCATCGGCCGGTTCGCGAAATGCGCGACCGTACATGATGCCGGTGCGATAATTTACGGAGAGCACGACGAATCCCAGGTTCGCCAGGTACTGATTTTCGGCATACGCGTTGTGGTAGTAGTCCATCGGATGGAAGCCGAGCATCATCTGGCGCATCGAGCCGCCGTGCATGAATACCAGCGCCGGTCCCGGCGCCGTCCTTCCACGTGGAACGAAGAGCTGGCCGTGAATATCGAGGCCATCCTCGCTCTTGAATATCACCTGGCTAGGAGTTACGAGCTGATTCGACGGAAAATCCGACGGCAAGTCCTCGCGCGCGATCATTTCGCGGCCGCGATCCGTGATTCGATAAGGCATCGCGGGTGAAGTGGCACTCGATCCGAGACAGAACAGAAATTTGCCGTCGCCAGTTTCGGTGGGAGCCCATTCGATTGTTTCGCCTTTTGTGAGCGCCTGAGGCGTGCCGCCATCGATGCCGACTTTCCAGATGTGGCGGCGATCAACGTCATTTTGATTCGAGTCATAAAGGAGCGTCTTACCGTCGAAGCTCAAGGTCACATCTTTTACGTCGAAATCACCGGGGGTGAGCAGAGTTGCGTTGCCGCCGTCCGCAGAAATCGAATAGAGGTGGTTGCGACCGTCCCTCTCGGACGAGAAAACGATGCGATTTCCGGCGCCAAACTGAAAGGAATCGTCTTCCGTCAGACGCGGTATCGAGTCGCCCATGGTCTCACCGCTGTGCCACACTTCATGCGCCGCGCCCGTCGCCGGATCACCGACCCAGATGGACCAGGGCTGCGGCCGCACCGGAATCAGCGGCAGTCCGCGCTCGAGGCCTTCCGTTTTGACGTAGGCAATTTTCGCGCCGTCGGGAGACCACCGGGGAAGGCTGTCGCGGTCGACAGTTGCGTGCAGATACTGCAGCGCGCTCTTGCTGAAGTCATAGATGGCGATGAAATTGTGATCGCCACGTTCGCTGGTGAAGGCTATTTCGCGCCCATCTGGAGACCAGCGAGGATCAAGATTATCGCCTCGCACATAACAGAGTTCCTTGACGGGTGTGGCGCCCGAAATTGGCGCGATCCACAATTTGTCCCTGGCGGGCCAGACGACATTCTGGCCGTCTGGAGAAATCTCGATGTCCTCGCAGCCTTCACGGCTGCAATTCATGTCGCCGAGAAGGCGCGGCTGGCCGTTCTCGACATCGGCAGCCCAAACTTGCTGCGCCGGCTTCTGCACACTGCTGGTCGGGTCCGCGACTTCGCCAGTGGAGTTGGTTTCGCTGCCGCGCGCATAGACGATTGTTTTTCCGTCCGGCGCGAGCCGAAGACTGGCAATCGCCTGCCCATCGTCGTCGGTGTAATGCGTTACCTGACGCGCCTTGAAGTCCGGGCCGTCGGCAACGAAAACGTTGCGAACGCCGCGAATGTCGAACACCCACGCAATGCGTTCACCATTGCGTGCAGCGACAATCTCGTCAGGAAACGGCGAGCTCATGACTTGCTCGAGCGTAAATCCCAATGGAGCTGCATGAGCGGCGCCGCAAACAGCAAGCGTCGCAAACACGATAACGGCCAAGACCAATATTCCATGCAGTTTCACGAAATGCGAATCACGATTCATGGGAACCCCTCGGTACGAAATTTGCGCGTGAATGATACGCCCACCTGATGCGAAATAAAAGGAACTGTTTATTGTTTCTGGGAGCGTACAGAGGAAAGGACGGCGGGGAGTACACTCAAAGCGAAGGAGAGGCTTGGGACGCAGAGGACTACGCTGGTACGGCGGCGAGACGCTGGGTCTAATCGCGGCGTAGCCAAGGATGCCGCACGGGGACGCGCGGAGAAGAAAAAAGCGTCGCGTCTTAGTTTAGGAAGGGACGCGCCGGACGGGAAGCGTCCATCGCCGGCAGCAAATCTGTGAGCATGACGTCGATACGCCGGACAGCTTCGTCCACGCCGCGCAGGCGCTCGCTGCGGTCGTCGAGAGTCGCTGATTGCTCGATCAAGTTCAGCGCGCCGCGAATACGATAGTTCATTTCCGCGACAAGATGCATCCTTTCCTTCGCTCTTGCGTAAACCTGATTTTCGTAGCTCGCAGACAGAAAGAACAATATCAACAGCGCCCCAACGAGTCCGATCGCCAGGTGATTGAATATTCTCGCCTGTCCAGGCGTCCCAATCCAACTCAGAATAATGTCTGTGAAAAAGCTCGCAGCGAAAAGGATCAGACCAGAGACGAGAGCCGGCGACATTCGCTCGAACGACAGCCAACGCGGGAGAGGTTTGCTAAGGTGCATGGAAATCCTCCTGAGGGAAGTGCGGGAGAGTATAGCGCGATTGACGCAAATAAGGAATCGCGGCGCCGACGAGCCATTAGTTGTGAGGCGGCAGGGGCTCCGGGAATTGCACTACGCCGAAGCGGCCATTGGACTCGCGAATCAATGTTGGCGCGTACAAACCTAATAATTTGCGCGTCCACCAGTCCCCGGTCCGGCGCTTCACGTCCAAATTCGTAAACCAGTATTGCCAGATGACTGCGCGAATTTCCTGCGGCGGGCCATGCGGAAACGGATTTGTCTTAAACAGCAAAAGAACTTCGGGGCTATTGTCGAGCAATGCTTCTTCCGTGCCGACAACGAATTGATACTGCCGCCAGCTCCCCAGCGAAGCGAACCACAGATTCCAATCGAAGCGCGGCTGATACGGCGCGTAAATCCGCGGCGGTTCGTTTAACGCTTGCGGCTTATAGCGAAATGGATAGGCAGTCCATGTTTGGCCGGCGTCGTTCGAACCTTGAAATTCAATTTCGTAGCGGCCGCGCGTCATCGAGCCGAAAAGCCCATATTGATTAGCGACGCGAAGAGGATCGATCTTCTCCACCGGCCATTGCGGAAGCGGCGAGCCGGGAAACAACATCCAGACGAGTTGCGCTGACGTCGCATAGAAAATCCAGACGAAGCAGATGCCGGCAATGGTCATACCGATCGGAGCCCAAATGTGCCGAATCGCGTCGCGCATCTTATTTGCTTCTCTTGTTGCAACGGGCGAGTGAGCAGAATCCTTTGGCGCGAGAGGCGCAATTTCTTGTCGCCTTGATTCGGGCGCGGCGAAAAGAGAAATTGGCCTCGCAGATTCGGCAACAGATTGTTCCGCACTATCTTCCGCGCGCATAGCGACCATTACGTGATATTTCGGGAACCAGTTGCACGGCGCAATGCGCACAAGGAATTGATCGTCGAGGAGCAAAAAGCCGAGGGCGAGCACCAGGTAATTCAGAAACGCGTAATTCGCGGTGAGGATCACCCCGATCTCCCATGGTGTGACGATAAAAAAACAGGTGAGGCGAAGGCGGCGCGGGAGAAAAAGCATCAACACGACGCCGAGCTCCATGACGAGCGTCGCGAGCGCCGTCAGCCAATGAAACCAGTGCGGCGCCTGCTGCGCGTACCAGCCAATCCACGTGGGCAGCGGACCGTTCTGGTAATACTCGTACATGGCGGTCAGATGACGCCATTCCGGATCGCCACCGAGAATTTTTGCCAGGCCCGACTCAAAATAAATGCGGAACCACTCCCACAAGAGCAGCCACAAGCACATGCGCGAAGGCGGTGAGAGTTCGCCCCAGCGTGGACGCAGACCGGACGGCGCGAAGAAAAGACAGAGGAAGCCAGCGGCCAAAAGCATTCCGTCGGATTGGTAACTCGAGAAATCCTGCAATGTGGATATAAATGAAAGAAAGCAGATGAAACAAATGGCCGTCATGGCGCGCGGCCAGAAATTCAGGAACAACAAAACTGCGGCAACCATGCCGATCCAGCAAACGGTGACGAGCGCGCGGTCAGTGGAACTTAGCCAGAATAAAGATGGAGCAAACCAGAGTCTTTCCAGGCCGTGAATCGAGTGGCCAATTGTGCCGAGGTAAAAGTTCGCCGGGAGAATGCCGTTGGGGCCAATGAGGCCTTTGACTTGAAAGACGAGCGAGTAAAACGCCGAGAAAAAAATCAGGCCGAGGGCGCGGAGGAAAATCCAGCGCGGGCCAAGATGGCCGGAGATGCCCGACTCGGGGCCAAGAAACCAATTCGCG
>DATEHB010000207.1:0-13881 GCA_035279805.1 Candidatus Acidiferrales bacterium | reverse complement strand
GGCGTGTCGATGCGCGCCACGGCCGAAAACGTTTTTTCCTTTCCGCCAGCATCGCGAGCGCGCACGCGAAGCATTTTCCGCGGCTTGAATTGCCCAGCCAACCCGTCGACGTCGAATATTTCCTGGCCCGTCAAGCCCACCGATTTGGCTGTCTCTCCCTCTTGAAATTCAAGCGGAAGCACTCCCATGCCAATTAAATTGCTGCGGTGAATGCGCTCGAAGCTTTCGGCAAGAACGGCGCGCGCTCCCAGCAGCAGCGTGCCTTTCGCTGCCCAGTCACGAGATGAACCTGCTCCGTATTCTTTCCCCGCGATCACGAGCAGCGGCACATGTTCCGCGCGATATTTTTCGGCCGCATCGAAGATCGTCAGTTTCTCGCCGCTCGGTTGGTGGAGCGTCCAGCCGCCCTCGGTTCCCGGAGCGAGCTGATTGCGCAAGCGGATATTCGCGAACGTTCCGCGCATCATCACTTCGTGATTGCCGCGCCGCGCGCCGTAGGAGTTGAAATCCTTCGGCTGCACACCGTGAGCGATTAAATATTTTCCCGCTGGACTGTCCGCGGGAATCGAGCCTGCGGGAGAAATATGATCGGTGGTCACGCTGTCGCCGAGCAGCGCAAGCACGCGCATGCCGTGCAGATCCTCAAGTGGTCCGGGCTTCACGGGCATTCCGTCGAAAAATGGCGGCAGCTTGATATAGGTGGATTTCGTGTCCCACGCGTAAAGGTCGCCCGCGGGCACGGGGAGCGAGCGCCACTGATTGTCTCCGGCGTAAACGTCCGCGTATTCCTTGCGGAACATGTCGCTCGACACAGACGAGCGCATCAGCGTCTCTACTTCCTGCGGAGTCGGCCAAATATCGCGCAGATAAACTGGCTTGCCGGCTTTGTCCGTCCCCAGCGCTTCTTTTTCCATATCGAAATCCATGCGGCCAGCCAGCGCGTACGCCACAACCAGCGGCGGCGACGCCAGATAGTTCGCGCGGCAGTAGGGATTAATGCGGCCCTCGAAATTGCGGTTCCCACTCAACACGGATACCGCAACCAAATCGCTCTCCTGGATGGCTTTGCCGATCGCTTCCGGCAGCGGCCCGCTGTTGCCGATACACGTTGTGCAACCATAACCCACGAGATGGAAGCGCAGCTCTTCGAGGAAGTTCATCAGCCCGGATTTTTTTAGATAATCGCTGACGACCATCGAGCCGGGAGCCAAACTGGTTTTCACCCAAGGCTTCGATTTCAATCCGCGCTCCACGGCTTTCTTCGCCAGTATTCCCGCACCGAGCATCAGCGATGGATTCGAGGTGTTTGTGCAGCTTGTGATGGCGGCAATCACAACGGAGCCGTCGTGAAGCTCGAAGCGATCACCGTTGTTTTGCACGTTCGTGCGCTTCGCCGGGCCAGTCAGCGATTTTTCGAAGACTGTTTTCGCTTGCGTCAGCGGCACTTTGTCCTGCGGACGCTTTGGCCCCGCAATCGTCGGCACCACTTCACCCAGATTCAGTTCCAGCTTGTCGGAAAATTCCGGATCGGGCGTCGCATCGGTGCGGAAAAGCCCCTGTTCCTTCGTGTAGGCTTCGACGAGTTTCACCTGCGCTTCATCGCGCGCCGTGAAGCGCAAATAGGCGAGCGTTTCCGCGTCCACAGGGAAGAAGCCCATCGTCGCGCCATATTCCGGCGCCATGTTGCCGATCGTAGCGCGGTCGGGAAGCGTCAAGCTCGAAAGCCCAGCGCCGTAGAACTCGACGAATTTCCCGACAACACCTTTCTTGCGCAGCATCTCGGTGACAGTAAGCACCAAGTCTGTTGCCGTCGCGCCTTCGTGCAAGCGCCCGTGCAATTTGAACCCGACGACCTGCGGAATCAGCATGGAGAGCGACTGGCCGAGCATTGCCGCCTCAGCCTCGATTCCGCCGACGCCCCAGCCGAACACTCCGAGACCGTTGACCATTGTCGTGTGCGAGTCAGTGCCCACCAGCGAATCGGGATACGCCCATTGCTTGCCATCCGCTTCCCGGCGAAAAACAACGCGCGATAAATATTCCAGGTTCACCTGATGGCATATACCCGTATCCGGCGGCACAACTTTGAAGTTGCGAAAGCTGTTCTGTCCCCAGCGGAGCAGTGCGTAACGCTCAATATTGCGCATGAATTCGAGTTCGGCGTTGAAAGCAAAAGATTGCGCCGTGCCGAACTGGTCGACCTGCACCGAATGGTCGATCACAAGCTCAGCCGGAAATAGTGGATTGATTTTCTTCGGATCGCCGCCGAGTTTGCTCATGGCCTGACGCATCGCGGCCAGGTCCACGATGGCCGGAACGCCCGTGAAGTCCTGCAACAGCACGCGCGCGGGGAGAAATGAAATTTCTTTCGACGGCTCTGCAGTCGGCTGCCAGTTTGCGACGGCGCGAATGTCGTCCGCATGAACAAATTGCCCGTCTTCTTGACGTAGCAAATTTTCAAGCAAAATTTTCATCGAGAACGGCAGGCGCGAGATCTTGCCCGCGCCGGAGCGCTCGATTGGCTCCAGGCGGTAGATCTCAAAAGATTCGCTTCCGGCCTTCAGCGTGGAACGCGTATGGAACGAGTTCTTTGAAACGAAACTCATGGCGCCTTCTCGACTCCTCTCCGGAACACTCTATAATAGCGCAATCGCGCGCCTGCACTTTCTGGATTTTAGCTTGTCTCGGCGAACGCTCCGATTTGTGACTCCTCTTCCCGCATGCCATAATTTAAGAATTACCGGTAGCCATGAAAATCGTTCTCATTTCGACGTACGAACTCGGACGCCAGCCTTTCGGTCTAGCTTCTCCCGCGGCATGGCTGCGTTCGAGCGGCGCGGAAGTTGTGTGCCTCGATTTGTCGCGCGAAGAATTTCGCGAACAGGCGATACGTGATGCGGCGCTCATCGCGTTTTACGTTCCCATGCATACCGCAACGCGGCTCGCTGCCGGGTTCCTAAAGACGATTCGGGAACTAAATCCTGGCGCCCACATATGTTTTTACGGTCTTTACGCGCCAATGAACGAAGCCTGGCTGCGCACCCTTGGCGCGCAGACGATTCTCGGCGGCGAATTCGAGCAAGGGCTGGCGGATCTCGCGAAGAGAATTTCAAACGGTCGCGCCGCGGATGCGCAGTCTGAACCGGTTGTTTCGCTTGCGCGCCAGAAATTCGCTGTCCCGGATCGCGCGGGACTGCTCGCTCTGAATCAATATGCGCGGCTGGTGTTGCCGAACGGCGAAAAGCGAACCGTCGGTTACACGGAGGCGAGCCGCGGGTGCAAACATTTTTGCCGCCACTGTCCTATCGTGCCCGTGTATAACGGCGCTTTTCGCATCGTGGATCGCGACGTTGTACTGGCAGACATTCGCCAGCAAGCCGCTGCGGGCGCGCAGCACATCACCTTCGGCGATCCCGATTTTTTCAATGGCATCGGCCACGCGGTTCCGATCGTCGAAGCGATGCACAGTGAATTTCCGCAAGTCACATACGATGCAACGATCAAGATTGAGCATCTGTTGAAGCATTCTGAATTTCTGCCGGTGCTCCGTCAGACAGGATGCCTGTTCGTTACCAGCGCTGTTGAATCAGTTGACGATCTGGTCCTCGAAAAACTCGACAAGCATCACACGCGCGCCGATTTTTTGGACGTGATCTGCCGCTTCCAAAGAATTGGCCTCGTCCTGCACCCCACATTTTTGCCTTTTACACCCTGGACGAGTCTCGAAAGCTATCTCGAACTTCTGGAAGTTCTGCGCGAGAGGGGTCTCGTCGAAAATGTCGCGCCAATCCAGCTTGCGATTCGCCTGTTGATTCCCGCAGGTTCGCGGCTGCTTGAATTAGACGAAGTGAGCGCTCTCGTTGGGCGATTCAATGAATCAGCCATGGTCTATCCGTGGAAGCATTCCGATCCGCGTGTTGACGCGCTGTCTCAAGAGTTGCAGCAGATCGTTCACGCGGGCGAGAAACTGAATCAGCCCCGCTCGCGCATCTTCGAGCGTATCGAAACTGCGGCACGGCGCTCGGCCGGAGAACCGGAGCTAACAAAACGGCCGCCTATGATTTCGCGCGCCACGGTCCCGTATCTCACCGAGCCCTGGTTTTGTTGAGCCGAGCCTACCGGGGACCAGTTGGCCCCCATAGCGGAAGCGAGTAAATCGATTGGCCAGACGGACGGCTTCGTTTGAAAATATCTCTCGATGAAAAGCGCCCCATGAAGAGTCTGCGATGAATGTTGCGCGCAAGAAACTGCTGATTCTGGCAAGCAAGCTCGGCTACCAGACGCGCGGATTCGCCGACGCGGCGAAGTCGCTCGGCGTCGAAGTTCATTTCGCCACGGATCGTTGCCACAAACTCGACGATCCCTGGAGCGACGGCGCGTTACCGCTGCTTTTCGAATCTCCGCAAGACGCTGCCAAAGAAATCGTTCGGCGGTTTGCGAGCGATCCACCGGATGCGGTTCTCGCATTGGGTGACAGACCAACGCCCACGGGCGCTTACGCCGCGCGCGCGCTGGGAGTTGCCGGCAATGATCCGGAAGCTGTCGAACGGTGCCGCAGCAAATTGGCGCAATGTGAAACGCTTCGCGCCGCCGGCTTGCCAGTGCCGAATTTCTTTTCCGTTGCCCTGAATGAATCCGTAGAAAATTTCCTGACTCAAGTCAAATTTCCGTGTGTGGTAAAACCGCTCTCACTCGCGGCAAGCCAAGGGGTGATTCGCGCGGATAACAAAGAGCAATTTCGTGCCGCGGTGTCGCGAATCCGGTCGCTGCTTCAGTCGCCGGAAATCCAGGTGACGCGCGAACCGGAGCTGGATCGCTTGCTGATCGAAGAATACATTCCCGGAGGGGAAGTCGCGGTAGAAGGTTTGCTCGACTGCGGCCAGTTGAAAATTCTTGCTATTTTCGACAAACCCGATCCGCTCGAAGGCCCTTATTTCGAAGAGACAATTTACGTGACTCCCTCGCGCCTGCAGACGGCACAGCAATCAGCCATCGGCGATTGCGCCGCGCGCGCCGTCCGCGCTCTGGGACTCACGCACGGCCCTGTCCACTTAGAATTCAGAATTAATCACGATGGCCCGTGGGTTCTCGAAATTGCGCCTCGACCGATTGGCGGCCTCTGTTCTCGCGCCCTCCATTTCGGGCCACAACGAATTTCGCTCGAGGAATTATTGCTGCGCCACGCGCTCGGACTTGGGGGCGCAAATGTCGAGCGCGAGCCGGAAGCGTCCGGCGTGATGATGATTCCCGTGCCTCGCAGTGGGACTTTCGAGCGTGTCGAAGGCCTGGAAGACGCAGAGCGCGTTCCCAGTGTTACCGAAATTCGCATCACAGCACGGTTAAAGGACTACGTCGCGGCGTGGCCGGAGGGATCGAGCTACTTGGGCTTCATTTTCACGCGAGCACAAACGCCGGACGAGGCTGAAGCAGCGCTCCGTGCGGCGCACGCGAAATTGTTTTTCGAGTTTTCTACCCGTTTGCCGGTGGAACATCCGATCACAGGAAGAATTTCCGTGTAGAACCGAGTGGGAATCGGCTTTGCTTAGCCTTTCGATTTCTGGGCGACGAACCCAGGAGGCAATTGCGCGCCTTCGCCGAAGAAAAAACTTTCCATCTGCTCGGCAATGATTTTCTGCGATTGCGCGTCAAGCGGATTCAGCCGGTACTCGTTCATGATCATCTTCGAGTGCTCGATCCACATCTTCCATCCCTCTTTCGAGACGTTCTCGTAGATTCGCTGGCCGAGTTCGCCTTTCCATGGCGGACGGTCGAGGCCAGGCATCTCGCGCCCAAACTTCACGCACTTCACCATGTGCGTGCTTTCGCCCGCGGGTTGCGGCGCGGTTTGCGGCTGTTGCGGACTCTCGCACTTATCGTCGGCCATTCATTCCTCCCGGGTTCGTCACCAATGCTTTGACGATACTGCAAACGCAGGTGAATTCCTAGAGGCGCGAGCGAGTGACGCAGAAATTTATGCGGAACGGCTGATGGCTAGAATCGTGTTGCCGCGCGATGACGCTCAGTCGCGCCCGGAACGCGCGTTCACATTCAACCCGTAATGACTTGCTCATTCGCGCTTGGCAAACCAACCACAATACGTAGCCGGTTATGCGGCTCGATCCTGAAGGCGCCAGCGAGCGGTCGGCGGCGGCCGTCCCTCACTTCGAAAATTGCGGGCTTTTGCAGAACCAGCGAAACTTCTCCCACGCGGACAACAGCGTTTCCCGCCGCGTCCAGAACGATTCCTGTAGCGCCGTCAAGCGTCAGCACGATTCCGGTTGGATCGGCTCCGGGCGAAAGACTCAAATCAAGTCCGATTTTTCGTTGATCGCCGTGAAAAATAATATCCGTGCCTGCGTAAACACCGCGGTACGCTACTGCCGTGCATTCTTTGGCCGCCGGGTTACTGCCCTTGCGATAGAGCAGCGGCACAATCGTCGTTGGCGGATTTGAATTCGCAAAGCGCATCCGCAGCACGTTTGCATAGGCTTGCACGATGATCATCTTGCCGCGTGCGATCGTCCCCGAAGGCTCCGCCTCACGGTGAAGCACGATGTCAGCTTCGTCTTCCGCGAGAAAAATATTGTAGGCCGTCGCGCGGGCCAGATACTTAACGTGCCCATCCGTCTGGCCGCGATTCGCTTCAAAGTGCAGCGCCGCGTCGGATGAATTTCTGGCTTCATCGGTTCGCTTTGCGGCGTGCTCTTCAGCTCCGGTGGACATTGAAAAACTCATCACCAAGACGCACACCAAGACGAGGCTCGACTTCCGCAGATTCTGCATGCGCCCCACTCGTTGCACCCGGGCCTCCATTATTCTCGCCGTAAATCCGTCCCCAAGCCCACAGCGGCGTTCAGTTTTCAAAATGCGTGCAACACTGGAAGCTGAGCCCCCAAACTCGCGTGCGCATCAGCTTTCGGCTTTAAATTTCTGCAATCTTTTGCACCTAAAGAAACCGCAGCGTCACACGCGTCGAAACAAGTTCCACAAACAGGGCCTTCTCACTGCATTTCGACGCGTCAAGGCGCGGCACGATAATCACGAAGCAAGCCGCGTGCCGAATCACACAGCGATTGACCACTCTCCCGAATTACTGGGCTGTGGCTCGCGTCGCGCGCGGTAGCGGCAGACTGGACTCTCCCAATCGAGACAGACAGGATCGCGCAATGGCGGATTGGCCGTTGCTGGCCGTCGCAATCATCGCAGGAGGCCTCGAGCGACGTGTGACTAGGAGGAAGACGAAAAGGGGCACGGACTTCGACCAGACACCGCAACAATCCAGTCGCACCGTTCGATTGACGTTCGACCGGGGCGGGCAGTCCCTTGAATTAAGCTCCCGCTGAGAGAACAGATCTAGAAAACGACTGCTCTTCCGGCCTCGATTGTCTTAGAATCAAATCATCGCGACGCGCCCGTAGCTCAGTTGGAAAGAGCATCTGCCTTCTAAGCAGAGGGTCGGGGGTTCGAGTCCCTCCGGGCGCGCCACTTCAAATCTTTGCCCATCATTGGATTAGCGAACTCCCTTCCACAACTATTTCCTCCAACTTGGGTCCATTTGGGTCCACTTGAGTCCAAATGGCATTCTCCAGCTTCTCTACCGCCGCTCGCTGGGAAGCCGGTACTACGTGTGTGTAAATTTCCGCTGTTGTGCTCAAACGCGAATGGCCCAACTGCGCCTGAGCTGTCTTCAACGATTCGCCGAGATCGCTGAGCAAAGTAGCGTGCGTATGCCGGAAGCTGTGCCAGGTGATTATCGGCAGCCCCAAGCGAGCGCACATTGGCCTGATACATCGCCGAAGGATATTCTTTGCATCGAGCGGCGTCCCGTTTCTCGTCCCAAACACAAGAGCTTCATCCGGCGCGCTCTTTCTCGCGTCAACAAGAGCTTGTCGCAGAGCGGGCCCGAGTGGAACATCTCGAATGCTGCTCTTCGTTTTGGGAGTTGAGAAGTGCCCCAAGTACACTGCCTCGCGGACCCGAATGACATTCTTATCGAAATCCACGTTCCTCCAACGCAGTGCGAGCACTTCGCCGATTCGCAGTCCCGTCATGGCCGCAGTGACCGCGAGCGTCTTCACTGCTCCCTGAAGTGACTGCAAGAGAATCGCCAATTGTTCGCGAGTCAATACCACCGTGTTGCGACGCCGTTGCATCGGAGGTAATTTGACGCCGCGCGCCGGATTAAACTGCAAGTATCCCCATTCGACTGCCCTCTGCAGAATGCCGCTCATTAAATTGCGCAGGTGAGTAGCAGTCTGGCAAGAAAAGCCCTCACGCGCGATCTTGTCGGTGACGAATCGCTGAACACTTATGCACTGTATCTCGCACAGTGGTAGCTCACCGAAAACCGCGAGAAGATGACGGCTAATCAGATGGGGGTAGTTTCTTTGCGTGGAGAACTTGAGCGTGGGAAGCACGCTTGGCTTCCACACATCCGCTACGAACTGGCGAAACGACATTGTGGATTGCGGTTTGCGCTGTCCAGCATTCAGGTCGCACAGTTTGGCGTCGAGCAGGTGACGTGCTTGACGGCGAGTCGGAATGTCTGCAAGCGAGCCGAGTACGAAGGAACGTCGGACACGCCGCGTTGTACCGTCTGCATCGAGCACTTCTTCTCTCCACCTCGCGACCCACACTTTATGGCGCTTGCCGCGTAGGGTTAAGTTTCCGTTCTGGTAGCAGCGACGAAACATCGGTTTTTTCCTTTCTCCCGATGCTCGCCTTGGCTCTGCTGTACCTACGCGGATGATACCCGACCGTCTGTCGGAATCAAGCACAACGCTGTCTCCGAATGAATTCCGTTACGGTCGATTCTTCAAATCGCAGATACTTCCCGAGTTTTATGTGAGGGAGTTGCCCGCTGCCCCGCCTTCTTGTGCGCTCATACACCCACGACACCGGAACGTGGAGCAGCTCGGCTACTTCATGAACTGTGAGCAACTGGCCTTGCTCTCGCTCTCTTCCCACTGTGGTTTCGTTCGTATAGTTTGCAGGTAGGAGGTTAGGGATTGCAATCCCGTGCGGCGGGGATGTGAGGTTTGCATCGCCCTGTCCCTGGTTCTTGCCGGAGGCAAAGGGAAACGAACTTACTGCGAGGCGCAAGCCATGTACTCTTGGCGAGTCTGGGTTCTTGCGCGCGCCGAGTTGGGCCGTGCGGGGTTTCATTGACTTTTTCCGAGTTCTCCCTTATTTTCGTATTCAGCTTGACTTCCTGTGTGCATTATAGTATGTTTGCAACTGATATGTCTAGATGCAACTGATTGAAGCTGGGTTGCATCCTACCCTACGAATCGAGGTATTCACGGATGCCCAAGAAACCCGAAAACGAAGAGAGGCCCTTGCAGCAGCAAACCATCTCCGTCCGCATCAGCGACGCCTTGCGCTCGCGATTGGAGCGGGCCAAGGAACTCATGTCCTCGAAGACCGGAGAGAGTGTCACGACATCCGATGTGGCCAAGCAGTTCCTCGAATCGGCGCGTGAAGATCGGCTCGAAGTCGTGGACCTGCTGGCCCAGCCAACGGGAACACTTCTCCAGATTCGCAGGAAGGGAGAAGCGCAGCACGTCTTGTCGCGGGCGGAATGGGCCGTCCTCGCCTACTTTGTGCAGCAGGGCTTCGAGGCCTTTTCCGACCGGACTCCCAACCCTATTTCGCGCGAATCCCTGACTGCCGTTCTCGATGCATTCCTTGCCGTGTATGAACTGAGGAAGGAGCGCACTTCCAAGCTCGACGAGTATTACCTTGGCAACCTGCCCGCCGAGTATCGGCCTGCCAAAGTGAAGGGCACAGACGACCAACCGACACCCGAAATCGTGCGCCGGACAATCATGGAAACCCGCAAGCGATTGAGCGATGCAGGAACCAAGTCGGAGCCGTTGCTGGCCGCGCGGAATCTCCATGTGATTCTGGAAGAAGAAAAACTTGCAGGGGCCGAGGCTCTGGACCGTGTCCTTCGCCCGTTCTGGCCGATTCTCTGGCGACTGGCAGCGCGGGGCCACTACTTCTTGAAGCAAGAACCGCTCCGATTGCCTGCTACTGCGAAGGAGTCTTTTTATCAGCCCCCGATCCCCTCTGTTAAGGAAGGCGAATACTCGCTCTCATTTGCCCGTGGAGAGAGTGGCGACTTCTCCCTGCTTATGAGCTTCCCCGGCCCCCGTGGTCCCATGTACCCGATCGGTGGGTATCCCAAGATCACGGAGTTCCGCGCGATGCTCGGAACGTTAACGCCCGAAGGTACCAACCGCCGCTGGAACGGCGAGCACTTCTTCGGATACGTCGCGTCCTCTGAGGATGGTAAGGGGAAGGACGATATTTGGTTTCGCGCGCACGCGAACGGGATCACGTTCGGCTTCTCGGAGAAGGAGTGGAAGTCGGTGCAGACGTTGTTTCGCCGGGCCTGGGACATCCCCGAGGTACGTATGGCGTGGGATGAATTGGCGCTCGAATACGGGGAGTTGTGAGCATGCGCTGCTTCGCAGCGGGAGTTTTGCGGACACACCACCCACAAAGTGGTTGCTGTAAAGCGCCGCGCGGCGCTTTTGGTTAACGTGTTCTCGCGCTGCAAGTTAGCGAATCTCGGGCGCTAGCGGTTAACCTTCGGCGCTTCCGGTTAACTCATTGATTTTGCTAACCGAAGTAGCGAACGGTTTTTTGAAGTTCTCCAGGAGGTTCCTTCTTATGCCTGCCGATCAACTGCGGAGCAGAACCGTAGGTTGCAAGATGACCGAGGCCGAATGTGAGCGACTAATTGCCGTGGCTGAGCGCGACGGTTTGACGCTCAGCGAATGGTGCCGCGAGGCACTCTTGCAACAAGCGGGTGTGCAAAAACCGCGCGCGTTGGAAGAGACGGTGCTGGCAGAGATTATCGCGTTGCGGACAATCCTCTTGAATGCGCACTACAAACTGGCCCATGGAGAGGCGCTCACACCCGAGGAAATGCAAAAACTCATTGAGCGGGCAGACCAGGACAAATTCCGCAAGGCGCAGGAGCGACTTGCGGCGGCTGCAACGGGAGGTGCGGAATGAGCCAGGAATGGGGCCGAAACCAATACGCGGGCGAGTGGCCGAATCCGAAGGCCGCGTGGACCATCGCAACAGTGCTTCTGGCCGTGGCAAGTGTGGCGGCGATTTGCGCCTACCGTTATGCCTATCTACTGACGCCTTTACGGAAGTTTTATTTGACGACGTACATGCGGAGCGGACTGCGTGCTGGAATTGGTTTCAAAAGTGGCCGTTACGCGCTGCTAAATGTTGTGGATCGGCGAGGCAGTCGGCTGGCACTCAGCGAAGAGGTGGTGCCCGTAACAACTGCCACGGGTGAGGTGACGTTTTCCCTTACGGATGAAGCAGTGAGAATGGGAGACCAACGGCTCGTCTTCCAGCAGGGACAATATGACAACGCCAAGCTGCATGCGTTCTTAGGTCATTGGATTTACCGCGACCAGAGCTTCACGGACTTTTTGATGCCAGCCCTTTGGGGTGGCTTGGGGGTGTTCTTTGTGGGCTTGCTCGTCGCCATCCCCAAGGATGCGGCGCGCGCTCGCGCACGGAAAGAGGGGCGCAGACTCAAAGGGCCAGAGATTGTGACCGTAAGGGAGTTCAATCGACGGAATCGGTCTGACGGCATCGGGTTTGAACAGAAGCAGAATTTCTTACAGAGAACGATCGGAAGGATTCCTACTCTAAGGCTTCCTCGCGCCATTGAGCCAAGCCACATCCTCATCATGGGCGATACCGGGACCGGCAAGAGCACCCTCATCCGAAAAATCTTGTTACAGATCGAGGAGCGCGGCGAGACGGCCATCGTCTACGATCCGGCACTCGACTACACGCCGGAGTTCTACTCGCCCGAGCGTGGCGACGCGATCCTGAATCCGCTCGATGCCCGGATGCCCTATTGGAGTCCCGGCGAAGAGCTGAGAAATGATGCCGAAGCGCTGACCTTAGCTGCGTCGCTCTTCCCCGACCGGCACAACGAGAATCCGTTCTTCGTTGAAGGTCCGAGAAAAATCTTCGCGCATCTTCTGACCTTTAGACCGACACCCGAGGAACTCGCTTGGTGGATGTGCCATGAAGAGGAAATCGACCGGAGGGTGAAAGGCAGCGAGTATGCCGCGATGATCGACCGTCAGGCTCCGGCGCAGCGGAGCGGCGTGCTGGCATCCCTGAACATGATCGCCGACACCCTCAAGCTGCTTCCCTCACAAAAAGATACTCCGGCGCGATGGAGCGCGGCAGAATGGTCGCGACAGAGGAAAGGTTGGCTTTTCCTCACGAGCACACCGGAAACGCGCAAACGGCTTATCCCACTGACGAGCTTGTGGCTCGATACGCTTGTGCTGCGTCTCATGAATCAAGGAACGGCGCACCAGGGGCAGCCCAGTTCGCGCAAAGTGTGGTTTGTTTTGGATGAATTGGCCAGCTTGCAGCGATTGCCGCAATTGCATACCGCCATCACGGAAAACCGCAAGTCGAATAATCCGGTTGTGCTCGGCTTTCAGGGACGCAGCCAGCTTGAAACGCGGTACGGGCATGAAGCCGAGGCCATGCTGTCGCAGGCCGCGACGAAAATCTTCTTGCGCACGAGCGAGCCGCGCGCAGCCGAGTGGATTTCAAAAACCATTGGCGACGTTGAAATCGAGAGACTCCGCGAGAGTCGTTCCAGCGGACAAATGGGCCGACAGCGGAACACCAAGAGCTACAACCTGGAACGCCAGGTCGAACCACTTGTGATGGCGTCGGAGATCGGCGGGCTTGCCGACCTGTGCGGCTATCTCAAGAAAGGAAACCTTGTCGCGCGGATGAACTTCCCGTTCATCGAATTGCCGAGCAAGCATCCGAAGTATATTGAGCGGCCAATGAGAAAACGGGCCGAGGAGCCAACGCGAACAGGAGCGGCAGTCGTTGGAGCGAACGAGATGCCCGAGCAGAGAATTACCCCGAGTGAAGTAAAGCAAGACCGGGAACATCAATTGACCCGAACCGGCCCGACACAAGAGCACTTCTTCGAATAGGCCGATCCGTGCTGACCATCTCGAATCCCTTGAGCGCAAGCCAAGCCCAGGCGTATCACGCGGAGGAATTCTCCAACGCGCGCGAGAACTACTATACGCAAGGCGATCAGATACACGGCGAGTGGCACGGGAGACTTGCCGAGCAGTGGGATCTCAAGGGTGAAGTGCGTGAGGAGCACTTCCAGCGACTCTCCGAAGGTCAGCACCCGGTCACGGGCGAGCAGCTCGTCCGCCACAAAGCCGCACGGGAATACGTGAACGACCACGGCCAGAAAGTACGAACGATGGAACACCGCGCGGGTTGGGATGCGACCTTCTCTGCACCGAAGAGCGTGTCGCTCACTGCTCTCGTGGGCGGAGATGAACGGGTGCGCGCGGCGCATCAAGAAAGCGTAGCCGTCGCGCTCGACGAACTGGAACGATACGTCCAAGCTCGAATCGGCGGAAACCTGCCAGCGGAAACAACCGGCAAATGGGCAGCGGCAAAGTTTGAACATGACAGCGCGAGGCCTGTGGACGGCTATGCCGCGCCTCAACTGCATACCCACGTGGTTTTCTTCAATCTTACGGAAACGGAAGGCGGGGAAACCTACGCGCTACAGCCCCGAGAACTTTACAGGACGCAGCAATACTCGACAGCAGTGTACCGCTCCGAACTGGCCATGAGGCTCAAGGGACTAGGATACGAGGTCGAGCGCGGAAAGAGTGGACAGCCTGAGATCAAAGGTTATTCCGAAGAATACCTCGCCGCATCAAGCCCGCGTCGCCAGCAGATCGAAGAGCATCTGGCTAAGGAGCATCAGCGAGGAGCCGACGCCGCGCATATCGCCGCGCACAAAACACGTCAAGCAAAACTCAACCTCTCGCA
>DATEHB010000206.1:0-3940 GCA_035279805.1 Candidatus Acidiferrales bacterium | reverse complement strand
GTTCGCTCGACGCTGCGTGGAATCGACCCGCAATTGTTTCCGATCCAACCCATCACGATGGAGGGAATTATTTCGCAGTCGCCTTCTGTGTTTTTGCGGCGGTACCCGTCATATTTGATCGGGAGTTTCGCGGCGCTTGCGTTGATTCTGGCGATGATTGGGCTGTACGGCTTGATTTCGTATTCTGTTTCGCAGCGAACGCGCGAGCTAGGGATACGCATTGCGCTGGGGGCGCAGGAGCGGGACGTGTTGCGCCTGATTATGGGGCAGGGAGCGCGACTGGCGCTGGTCGGCGTCGCGGTCGGAATTGTTGCTGGGTTAGGACTGACGCAACTGATGCGAAGTTTGCTTTTTGGCGTCAGCGCTGCCGATCCGCTGACTTTTGCGGCGGTGGCGGTGGCGTTGACGATTGTTGCGGTCGCGGCATGTTACGTTCCCGCGAGACGCGCGATGATGACGAACCCGATTGTCGCGCTGAGGTACGAGTGAGGCAGCGGTTAGTGATCAGTGGCCAGTTTTCAGTGAACGGCGAGCACTAAAAACCGAAACTCGAAGAGCGAAGAGCAAAACGCGGGAATTCGCAGCGCGAGAGTGCGACAAGGGCATTGCGAAGAATAATTGGAGGAGCGATGACGAAAAGTGACGGCAAGAAGAATGTTGGAATGGCGATGGGAGCGGTTGTTTTGCTGGCCTTATCAGTGGTGGCGTTCCCGTCAATGCGAGCGCAACAAACGGCGCCAGTGGCGCAAGACATTCCTGCGTATCACTCAGCGGCGCCGAAGGGCGCGTTGCCCGCGACGCTGCCAGCAAGCGGTTTTACGGATCCGCTTACCAAGAAGGCGTATGCCGTTGCCGCAAAAATAAAGCCGGTGCTGTACCAATTGCCGTGCTACTGCCATTGCGACCGGGCGGCGGGACATACGAGCCTGCTGAGTTGCTATGGCGACATGCACGGCTCGGAGTGCGAAATTTGCAAGAAAGAAGTCTTCTATGCCTATGAACAGAACCGGAAGGGAAAAACAGCGGCGCAGATACGCGCAGAGATCGTTCATGGCGACTGGCAGAAAGTGGAGTTGTCGAAATACGCGGCGCCGCTGGTGTCGGGAGGCGGGGCGAAACAGTAACGAGTGGCCCAGTAGCGAGTGGGCAGTGAACAGCAAAAGCGAAAGACGAAAAACGAAGAGCGAAAGTCGAAATGCAAAAAGCGAAACCCGGAAAGACGAAAGCAGATCCCTCGCCGCGATAAAAGCAATGTGGGCTCGGGATGACAAGGGACGCGGTTGGAAGGCGAAGGCAAGCCTCACGTCAATTGTGGCAAGAACCGGTGCAACGGGATGCGGGCTAGAGAAAGACAGAAAGACTTAATGATGAGCACTGAGTGGTCAGCGGAAAGCAAGAACAGAAGCGACCGAGGTGAGGGATGAACACGGTGATCCAGGATTTGCGGTACGCGGTGCGGATGCTGGTGAAGTCGCCGGGGTTCGCGGCGATTGCGGTGCTGACGCTGGCGCTGGGGATTGGCGCGAACACGGCGCTATTTTCCGTGGTGAATGGCGTGTTGCTGAATCCGCTGCCGTATCCGCAACCGAACGAAGTGATGTCGCTGGCCACCAGCACCGCGGAATTTCGGGAGAGCTCGTTCTCGTATCCGAATTTTCTGGATTGGGTACGCCAGAATCACACGTTTACGTCGCTGGCCGCTTACCGTCGGGCGAACTTCAATTTAACAGGCGTAGGCGACGCCGAGCGTGTCTCCGCGATGATGGTTTCGTCGAGTTTTTTCCCGCTGTTTGGCGTGAAACCGGTGGTGGGCCGCAACTTCACACCGGGAGAAGACGGTTTGAACAGCGCGCCTGCGGTGATGATCAGCGGCGGTTTTTGGGAGCGAAAATTCGGCTCGTCGCGGGAAGTTTTGGGGAAGACGCTGAATTTGAATGGGACGGATTACACAATCGTCGGCGTGATCCCGGCAAGTTTCTATTTTCAGGCGACTAATTTCCGGCTCAGCGACGTGTATGTCCCGATCGGGGCGTGGCGGGACGCTTTCATCCGCGACCGAAGGATCAGTCCAGGGATACGCGCGGTCGGACGGCTGAAACCCGGCGTGACGCTTGGGCAGGCGCGCGCGGACATGGACAGCGTGGCGCGGAATCTTGCAGCGGCATATCCGGACGCGGACAAAGGCGTGGGAATTGCTGTCGTGCCGCTGAAGGAAGTGATGGTGCGTGATATTGAGCCGTTCCTGCTGGTGCTGCTGGCTGCCGTGGGATTTGTGCTGCTGATTGCTTGCGTTAACGTGGCGAATTTGTTGCTGGCACGTTCGACGGGACGCGCGCGGGAATTTGCAATTCGCGCGGCACTGGGCGCGACGCAGGGGCGCGTCGTACGGCAATTGCTCACGGAAAGCGTGCTGCTCGCGATTGCAGGCGGCGGACTGGGATTGCTGCTGGCGTCCTGGGGCACGAAGGCTGCGCTGGCTGTGCTTCCGGAAGCATTGCCGCGGGCAAATGACGTGCGGCTCGATCCGCGCGTGCTCCTCTTCACGCTGGTTGTGTCGATTGCCGCGGGCGTTTTGTTTGGTCTGGCCCCGGCGCTGAAGACTTCGCGTCCCGATTTGCACGAAACGTTGAAAGAAGGAGGGCGCGGAGCAAGTGGCGCGCGCTACCGGACGCAAGGCATGTTCGTGGTGGTGGAAATGGCTCTGGCAGTGGTGCTGCTGGTGGGCGCGGGACTGACGGTTCGGAGCCTGATTCAGCTCTGGGGTGTGAACCCCGGATTCGATCCGCACAATATGTTGATATTCAACGTGGGTTTCCCTCCGTGGGTCGGCAATGCGGGTCCAGCGGTGATGCGGGCGAACTTGCGGGAATTCACGGACAAGATTGCGGCGGTGCCGGGAGTGAGCGCGGTGTCGCTGACGGATGGAGCAACGCCCATGACCGGAGACTCAGAATTGCCATTTTGGCTGGAAGGGCAGCCGAAGCCCGCGACGCAGAACAATATGCCGGCGGCGTTGTGGTATATGGTCAGTCCGGATTATTTGAAGGCGATGAAAATTCCGCTGCTGCGCGGGCGTTTCTTGACGGCGCAGGACAATGAGAGTTCGCCCGGAGTTTGCGTGATCGACGAAGATTTCGCAAAGCAATATTTCGGCAAGCAGGATCCCATAGGGAAGCACATCAATTTTGGGTTGGTGTACACGCAATTGGAAGTGGTCGGCGTGGCGGGCCACGTGAAGCAGTGGGGATTGGACGAAGACGCGAGCTCACCCATTCAAGCGCAATTTTACACGGCGGTGGTACAGCTTCCGGACCCGGTGATGAGTTTTCTCGGGAGGCAAACTGGATTCGCTATCCGTACGCAGGGGCCGCCACTCGCTCTAGTGGGGCAAATTCGCGACGCGGTGAGGGCAGTCAACAGCAAAAACGTCTTCTACCAAGCTGAAAGCATGGACGAAGTGATCTCACGGTCGCTGGCAGCGCGCCGATTCTCGATGATTCTGCTGGGAGTGTTTGCGGCGGTGGCGCTGGTGCTTGCGAGTATTGGAATTTACGGCGTGATTTCGTATGTTGCGGGGCAGCGCACGCACGAAATCGGGATTCGTCTGGCGCTGGGAGCGCAGCGACGCGACGTGTTGAGGCTTGTGTTGGGGCAGGGAGCGCGGCTGGCGCTCGCTGGAGTGGTAATTGGTCTTGCGGCTGCGGCGGGGCTGACGAGACTGATGACGACGATGCTTTTCGGCGTCAGCACGGTGGACCCGTTAACGTTTGCGGGCGTGGCGATTGTGCTGACGATTGTGGCGCTGGCGGCGTGTTACGTACCGGCGCGGCGTGCGATGAGGGTGGATCCGATGGTGGCGCTGAGGTATGAGTAGACTTGGGAGGGCTGTGCGCGAATCGACATGGGGCTTTTGCAGCAAGGGAAGAGTTTTGCTGCGAGG
>DATEHB010000205.1:0-23574 GCA_035279805.1 Candidatus Acidiferrales bacterium | reverse complement strand
CAGCCATTTTCGCGCGTCATCTGGATCGTTCTCGACAGTGTCGGCATCGGCGAACTTCCGGACGCCGCCGATTACGGCGACGTTGGCCGCGACACGCTCGGCCACATCGCGCGCTCGCGTCCGTTGCGTCTGCCGAATCTCGTTCGACTTGGACTCGCCAACATTAAACCGCTCGCTCATCTCGATCCGCCGATGCATCCTGCCGGCGCATTTGGGAAGGGAATCACGGTTTCGCCCGGTAAAGACACAACTACTGGCCACTGGGAAATGGCCGGCATTTGGCTCGAACAGGCTTTCCCCGTTTACAAAAATGGTTTCCCGCGCGACTTGATGGAAAAATTCGAGCGCGCCATCGGCCGCCAAACAATTGGCAACAAACCAGCCTCAGGCACGGAAATCATCAAGGAACTGGGCGAAGAACATCAGCGCACCGGCTATCCCATCGTCTACACGTCGGGCGACAGCGTTTTCCAAATCGCTGCGCATGAAGAGACCATTTCTATCGCCGAGCTTTACAACATGTGCGAGATCGCCCGCAAACTTCTCGATGGCCCCCATCGCGTTGGCCGAGTGATTGCGCGTCCATTCACCGGCACGCCCGGAAATTACCGTCGCACTGAACGCCGCCACGATTACGCCGTCGAGCCGCCGCATCCCATGCTTCTCGACGTTCTCGCCGAGCGCAAAATTCCTGTCTTCGGCGTGGGCAAGATTCACGATATCTACAACGGCCGCGGCGTCTCGAATTACGTCACCACAAAAAACAATGCGGACGGCATGGCAAAACTTACCGAAGCCCTCACACAGCAGCCCGGCGGTCTGATCTTCGCGAATCTCGTCGACTTCGATATGCTTTACGGCCATCGCAAAGACGTGGAAGGATTCGCACGCTCGCTCGAAGAATTCGATGAGCTACTCGGCCCGTTTCTCTCCTTGCTGAAAAACTACGACCTTCTCATTCTCACCGCCGATCATGGTTGCGACCCAGATCCGGTCAATCCCACCACGGATCATTCCCGCGAATACGTGCCCATCGTCTGCTATTCGCCCGGCATGCTCGCCCATGGCCGCGCCGACGTAAGTCTCGGCATTCGCGGAACACTCGCCGACATGGGCCAGACCGTTGCCGAAAACTTTGGCGCCAAAATCCCCCGCGGCACCAGTTTCCTGTCTTCTTTGCTTTGAAAAGCGCGCCACATTTTTAATCTTTTGTCGCGAGTTTCGCCTCTTGGCCACTCTCTACTGATCACTTTTTTTTCACTGTTTTTCTCTTGACACCTAGAACAGCTAGGCATATATGTCGAAGAGCGAGGCATCGTCAGTCCGAGGCCACAAGTTTACGTGAGAAGATTGCTGGCAGTGTACGTTGATAGACGTTTACTCGAAAGGTGCGCAGACGATGGCCGAAGACAAATCTGAGATGCTCAAGGGCACGCTCGACATGCTGATCTTAAAAGTTGTCGCGCTCGGGCCCATTCATGGCTATGCAATCTCGCAGCGCATCCAGCAAATTTCGAAGGAGTTTTTCCAGGTCCAGCAGGGCTCGCTCTATCCCGCTCTGCACCGGCTGGAGAATCGCGGATGGCTCGAGGCCGAATGGCGCGAAGCAAGCAGCGGGCGCGAGGCAAAATTTTACAAATTAACGAAGAAGGGCCGCAAACAATTGGAAGCCGAAGTACTGAACTGGGCGCGCCTCTCGGACGCCGTCGCGCTGATTCTGCGTACCGCCGAGTAGGGGCAGCTTCACGTCGCCCGTTTGGTTTTCGTAAATTTGTACGGTGCCTCATAGTCACCGGACACGCCGAGCCTCGCGGGCCTTGCAACATGGCGCCTTTTGTTTGTCATTCTGAGCGGATCCGGCCAGCATCCGGCGAAGAATCTGCTTTTGTCGTGAATATCGTTTCGTGAGAAGGAGGCCAACCAATGCGCTGGCTCACGCGTCTATTTCGCAAACGCGCTCTCGATAAACAACTCGACTCCGAATTGCATTTCCACGTCGAACAGCAAATTGCCGAAAACATTACCGCCGGGATGTCGCCCAGTGAGGCCCGCCGTCGCGCCCTCGCGCAATTCGGCGGCCTCGAATACATCAAGGAAGAGACTCGCGACGCCCGCGGCACGCACTTCCTCGAAACTTTGCTGCAAGACATTCGCTTCGCCGTCCGCATTCTCCGCAAGACGCCGCTCATCACGGCGATCGCGCTTCTCTCATTAGCGCTCGGCATCGGCGCGAACACGGCGATTTTCAGTCTGATCGACACTGTGATGCTTCGCATGTTACCCGTGCAGAATCCCCAGCAGCTCGTGCAAATCAAGTTTCGCTCGCCAATGTCCGGGAATCCACGCTCGACCGTCACGAATCCCATTTGGGAACAGGTCCGCGATCATCAGGATGTCTTTTCCGGCGTGTTTGCGTGGTCGCCGGGTAGTTTCGACCTCGCGGAGGGAGGCGAAGAAAACAACGTTCACGGGATCTACGCCAGCGGCAGCTACTTCAACGTTCTCGGCGTGCGGCCCGCTATCGGACGCTTGCTCTCACCCTCTGACGACATTCGCGGATGTAGCGGCGTCGCCGTGCTGGGCTATGGTTTCTGGCAAAGCCACTATGCCGGCGCGGACAGCGCGGTCGGCAGCCTGATTCGTTTGAATGGGCATGCGTTTCCGATTGTCGGCGTATCACAGCAGGGATTTTTCGGCGCAGACGTAGGCGAGAAGCTCGACGTGGCGATACCGATTTGTGCGGAAGCGATTCTCGCCGGTAAAGATTCCTCACTCGACGTGCGCGACGATTGGTGGCTGTTTATGATGGGGCGCTTGAAGCCGGGAATCACGGTGGAGCAGGCAGGCACCCGCATGAAGGTGCTCTCTCAGCCATTTTTTGGCGCCGTGGTTCCGCAGGCGTGGCCCGCAAAGTATCAGGATATATTTCGAAGATACACGTTCGCAGTTCTTCCCGGCGCCACCGGTACCGGCGGCTTCATCGGCTTGCGGCAGCAATACAGCCAGCCGCTCGAAATCCTGATGTTCGTTGTGGGACTGGTCCTGCTGATCGCATGCGCCAACATCGCCAGCCTCCTGATGGCCCGCTCGGCTGCCCGGCAAAAGGAGATCGCTGTGCGCCTTTCGCTCGGCGCGTCGCGCGGCCGCCTGATTCGACAGGTGCTTACAGAGAGCATTGTGCTCTCGGGCATCGGCGCGATTCTTGGCGTTCTCTTCGCGCGTTGGGGGAGCGCGTTACTCGTCCGTTTCGTTTCCACGCAGCAGAACCAGGTTTTTCTCGATCTCAAAATGGACGGACGCGTCCTGGTCTTCACCATGGGCATCACCGTCTTGTGCGGTTTGCTCTTTGGAATTTTGCCCGCGTTCCGCTCCACGCGCGTCGACGCCATGTCAGCGATGAAAGAAGGCCAATCGCAAGCCGCCGGCGGACGCTCGCACTCCTCAGCCGCGCGCTGGATCGTCGCCACGCAAGTCGCCCTCTCGCTGATTCTGCTCATTGGCACTGGGCTGTTCATCCGCACCTTCGCGAATCTCATGACCCTCGACGCGGGCTTCGACCGCAACAATGTTCTGATGGTCGAAACGAACATTCACAATGCGGGAATCGCCGAACCCGCCCGCGCCTCGTTGTACGGCCAAATGCTGGCGAAGTTGCAAGCGATTCCTGGAGTCGTTTCCGCCAGCCAGTGCTGGATGACACCGCTCTCAGGGAGGCAATGGGACAACAGCTTGACTGCCCCAGGGCATCCGCTTCCGCCCGGCGTCGAGCCAGACACTTTACTGAATTGGGTGACGCCGGGATACTTCCAGACCATGCGAACGCCTCTACTGGAAGGGCGCATGTTTGACGCGCGTGATTCCGCAACCTCGACGCCTGTCGTCATCGTCAATCAATTGCTGGCGCGCCGTTACTTCGGCAGCCGAAGTCCCATCGGTGAGCATCTGCTGGGGGGTAGCGAAGGAATGCTCAGGCAGCCGATGGAAATCATCGGCGTGGTGCAGGATGCGAAGTACACCTCGCTGAGCGAGGATTTCCAGCCCGAGGCATATTTCCCTTTGTCCCAGATCGAGAAAAATGTGGATGAAAGTAGCACCTTCGAAATTCGCACCGCCATGACTCCCGGTGCGCTGATTCCCGCCGTGCGCGATGCTATGGCCGGTGTGAACAAAGCGGCGTCGTTGCAATTCACCACGTTAAAACAGGCGGCCGACGACTCGGTCGCGCAGCAGCACTTGATGGCCGTTCTCTCCGGATTTTTCGGTGGCCTCGCACTTTTGCTCACCGCCATCGGCCTCTATGGTGTGATGGCTTACGTCGTTACATTGCGCACGCACGAAATCGGGATTCGCATGGCGCTCGGCGCGCAGCAAGGCTCGATTCTTCGCCTTGTCTTGCGCGACGCAGTCATTGTACTCGCCGCCGGAATTGCCGCGGGACTCCTCGGCTCCATCTGGATCACGCGACTCGTTCAGCAGCTTTTGTTCGGAGTTAAGCCGAGCGATCCCTGGTCGGTTGCGCTGGCCGTTGCTGCGATTGCTTGCGTTGCTCTGGTCGCAACGTACATCCCCGCGCGCCGGGCCATGCGCGTCGATCCCATGGTCGCGCTGCGTTATGAGTAGCACTGTGCAAGGGCACTTGGTTTTAATTTGTCATTCCGAGACGTCCGATGCGCTTTTCATCGGCCTGCGAGGAATCTGCTTTTGCCTATTTTGCGTGAAGAATCGGAGGACATATGCGCTGGTTTTGCCGTCGCTTTCGCAAACGCGTCCTCGATGCGAATTGCAGGGATTGTCATTCTGAGCGGATGC
Organism: Candidatus Acidiferrales bacterium; assembly: GCA_035279805.1. Taxonomy (GTDB): domain Bacteria; phylum Acidobacteriota; class Terriglobia; order Acidiferrales; family UBA7541; genus DAHUXN01. The sequence continues at coordinate 18,765 of DATEHB010000205.1, read as the reverse complement.
GATCAGCATCTGGCGAAGAATCTGCTTTTTTCGTGAATAGCGTTTCGTGAGAAGGAGGCCAATCAATGCGGCGGCTCATTTACCTATTTCATAAACGCGACTCGAAACGCAGTTCAGGGACCGTCATTCTGAGCGGATGCGACGAGCATCCGGCGAAGAATCTGCTTTTTTCGTGAATAGCGTTTCGTGAGAAGGGGGCCAATCAATGCGCTGGCTCATTTACCTATTTCATAAACGCGACTCGAAATGCAGTTCAGGGATTGTCATTCTGAGCGGATGCGACCAGCATCCAGCGAAAAATCTGCTTTTGTGTTGATTTTTCAAGAGGCCGATTCTTCAAAGATGTGGAGGAGGTTAATCAATGCGCTGGCTCAAGCGCCTATTTCGCAAACGGACTCTCAATAAACAACTCGACTCCGAATTGCATTTCCACATCGAGCAGCAAATCGCTGACAACCTCGCCGCTGGCATGCCGCCCGCCGAAGCTCGTCGCTGCGCGCTGGCGCAATTCGGCGGCCTCGAGTACATCAAGGAAGAGACTCGCGAAGCCCGCGGCACGCACTTCCTCGAATCAATCTTGCAAGACATTCGCTACGCGCTTCGCACCCTTCGCAAGTCTCCGGGTTTCACCGCTGTCGCGGTCCTTACACTGGCTCTCGGCATCGGCGCCAACACTGCCATTTTCAGTGTGGTGAACGCTGTGCTTCTGCAATCCCTTCCGTACGCCGACGCCGGTCAATTAGTGAGTCTCTCGGAAGCCCCCGCTGATCGCCGCGACATAAAGACCGGCTTTTCGTATGTCAACTTTGCTGAGTGCCGCGCCCAGAACAGCGTCTTCAGCGAAATGGCCGGCAACGTATTTCACGGTCTTACGCTCACCGGCGTGGGCGAGCCTGCGGACTTGAGCGTCTCAATCGTCACTCCGGAGATGTTTTCCCTGCTGAACGCAAAACCTCTGCTCGGCCGCACATTTGCCTCCGAAGACGGCAAGCAAGGCGCCGCGCCTGTGGCTATAATCAGCGAAAATCTTTGGCGCAGCCGCTTCAGTTCAAATCCCAGCCTCATCGGCCAATCGATCACTCTCGACAAGCGTCCATTCACCGTCGTGGGCGTCATGCCCGCGAATTTTCGGTTTCCTCTTCCCGTTTCGGAAGATGTGTGGATTCCTCTGGTACAAGATCCTCTGTTCGGCCCATGGATGTCGCGTCCCGGCGGTCACTGGTTGAGGGTGATCGGCCGGCTCAAGTCCGGCGTCTCTATCGCGCAGGCTCAAGCCGAAATGGACGCTGTAAGCGCGCGCATCGCCAAGGAATATCCCGCGCAGAATTCCGGATGGTCCATCCGCGTCGAGCCTTACCGGCAGATGATGGTTGGCAACGTGAAATCCGCGTTGCTTATTTTATTGGGTGCAGTCGGCCTGATTCTCTTGATCGCCTGCGCCAATATCGCGAACCTGCTTCTTTCACGCGCGACTTCTCGCGCCAGGGAGATTGCTGTGCGCATCGCGCTTGGCGCCGGACGCGCCCGCATTATCCGCCAGTTGCTTACTGAGAACGCCGTACTCGGCTTGCTCGGAGGAATTGTGGGTGTGCTTTTTGCCGCCTGGGCTGTGTGGGGACTCCGGCCGTTTCTGCCCTCTGAGGTCGCGCAGATCAATTCGATTCAAGTAGGCGGTTCCGTTCTCATATTTGCGCTGGCGTTGTCTCTCCTTGCAGTGCTGGCATTCGGCCTCGCACCTGCGCTTCTCTCCACGCCATCCACTTTGCAGTCCAATATCAACGCTGGCGGCAGAGGAGGAACAGCCTCGCGCGGCGGCCAGCATGCCCGTAGTCTCCTTGCGGTCATTGAAATTTCCCTCGCGATGGTGCTTCTTGTCGCCGGGGGCCTGCTCATCCGCAGCTTTGCGATGCTCACGTCGGTGAGCCCGGGCTTCGATCCCAAAGACGTCACACTGGCCAATATTTCGCTTCCGCGGTTTCAATACTCCGCCCCGCAGCAGTGGACCGCCTTCTCGAATGAATTGCTCGCTCGTCTTCAGGCGCAGCCCGGCTTGCGCGACACCGCCTTGGTGGTGCCGCTTCCCCTCACCGATGGCTTTATCAACCTTGCCTTCAACATCGTCGGAAATCCTCCGCTGCCGCCGGGTGAATCCATCACCGCCGATTACGTTTCCGCAAGCCCTGATTATTTCCGCGTGATGCGAATCCCTCTGCTCCGCGGCCGTTCTTTCTCCAAACAGGATTCACCATCGGCACCCCGCGTCGCGCTCATCAGTGAAGCCTTCGCGCAGCGCTACTTCTCCAACCAGGACCCTCTCGCACGCCGCCTCAATTTCGGGTTTCCGCCTGACGCAAACGTCTCGCGCGAAATCGTTGGTATCGTCGGCGACGTCCGCGACGTGTCCCTCAGCCAGAAACCCGCGCCGATGATGTACGTGCCTTTTGCTCAAGCGCCTTTTTGGGGATGCGATGTCGTCGTTAGAAGTTCCTTGAGTTCATCGAGCATCGCCGCCGCGATTCGCCAGTCCACTCATGCCATTGACAAGGAGTTGCCCCTTACGAATATCGATTCGTTTCCCGGCGCGCTGGGCGAGTCAGTCTCGCAAGAGCGATTTCGCACTTTTCTGCTGGGTTCGTTCAGCGCGATTGCCCTGATACTCGCCGCCGTAGGAATCTTCGGCGTAATCTCTTATTCTGTTTCGCAGCGCACACACGAAATCGGCGTTCGTATGGCCCTCGGCGCGCAGCAGCACGACGTATTGCGGCTGATTTTGGGGCAGGGGACGAAGCTTGCGCTGTTTGGACTGGGCGGCGGAATCATTGCCGCGTTTCTGTTCACGCGCCTGATGACAAGCCTGCTCTATGGCGTTTCCGCAACGGATCCCGCGACGTTCGGCGCCGTGGTGATTATTCTGCTCGGTGTCGCATTGCTCGCCTGTTACATTCCTGCGCGCCGCGCGATAAAGGTTGATCCGATGGCGGCTCTCCGCCACGAGTGAGTTATGCAGTGACCGCCTTTATGGAGTGGCTCGTAGCTCTTCAAAGGGACGACGAGGCGAGAAAAGCTTTCCGGCCGGCTAATTGCCAGAGACAGCTTCGCCGCCCGGCGCGGCTGTGGGTGCGTAGTAACCGGGTCGCGCGCGCACGACGATTTTGCCATGGCGTTTCACGCCGGTCAGTTCGACCTTTACGGCGCGGTACGTGCCATCCTTGGCCGTGTTTGTGGGATAGTAGCCGATCATATACTGGTCGCGAATGTCCTGCGCGATACGCTTGCAAATGTCGTCCACTTCCGCAATCGTTTGCGGGAAATAAACTTCGCCGCCTGTCGCCTGAGTTAATGCGACGAGCGCCTTCTTGCCCTGACGTTTGTCTTCTCGGTCGTCATCATGTTCGGTGAACAGGCCGACCGCATAAATCACGGTGTTGGATTGCTGCAACTTCTGCACGGTGTTCGCAAGCGAAGTCTTGCTGTCTTTGTCTACTCCATCGGTCACAACGAGCAGCACTTTCTTTTCGCGCGCCGCTTTTTTTAGATGATTCATGGATCCCAGAATTGCATCGTAGAGCGCCGTGCCTCCGCGCGAATCAATTCGCTCGAGCGCTGCCTTCAACACTGCGGGATCGTTCGTAAAATCCGTGTCCATGTCGAGATAATACTCATCATTGAAATTCACCACGAACACCTGGTCCTGAGGATTGCTGGTCTGAACAAACGACATCGCGGCCGCATTCACCCTGGCGCGTTTCGATTTCATGCTGGCGCTGTTGTCGATCACCAAGCCCACGCCGATCGGAATGTCGTCGCTGCTGAACGCTGAAATCTTTTGCGGTATTTTGTTTTCCAAGATGTGAAAATTCTGCTCTTTCAGTTCAGGAATGAAATTTCCTTTGCTATCCACAACGGTGACGGGCAAGCGCACCATATCCACTGTTTTCTTGAGCGTGTACGGTTTCTGCTGAAGCGCCCCGGGACGCGGGATCTGAATGGGCGGTTGGTTTTGGATTGGCGGCTGGCTCTGCGCGGACGCGCTGGCAGCGCAAAAAGAAAATACAATCACCAGGGCAATCCGGAGGTATCCAGGCAGGGAAGGCGCAGCGATTCGCTCAGGGACCCGGAGCGTAATATCCATACCGCGAATATACGGTGAGCGGCGGCAATCCTCGCGGCGGCCGGATCTTGATCTTGATTTTCCGCCATTTCGCATCGTGGTTCTTGTTGCTTGGCCTGTAGCCGAGAACATATTGATTCCGCAACTCCATGCTGATTTTGGTGGCGATGTCCCCAAGGTCATCGAGGTTCTTCACCGTGAAAGACCGTCCTCCGGTCATCGACGCGAGCCCTTGCAAAAAGCCGGGTCCGCTGCATTCCTCCGGTGTTCGGTCGCAAGCGTCCGGATCGATAATCCCAATCGCGTAAATCTGAACGTCGGTCTCGCGCAGGAAGCGTTTGACGTCGCTATAATCGTAGCGACTATGATTATCGCCTCCATCCGATATGATGAGCAAAGCTTTTCTGGCGTTGCGTGCTCCTTTCATCTCGCTCATTCCCAGGTATACGGCATCCAATAGCGCCGTCATTCCCTTGGGAGCGCTGAAAAGCAGCCGATTCTGCAATTCCTCGATGCTGCTGGTGAACATCGTCGCCAGTTCAGCGCGATCGGCGAAATCCACCAGGAAAAATTCGTCCGCCGGATTCGCGGTCTTGAAAAATTGCACTGCCGCCATGCGGGATTTCGCAATCTTGTCTGTCATGCTGCCGCTGACATCGAAAATCATGCCGATCGAAATTGGCACATCATCTTCGGCGAACCGCATGATTTCCTGTTCCTTGCCGTCCTCGAAAACCCGGAAATTCTCCTGGTCGAGTCCTGTGACCAGCCGTCCATACGGGTCCGTAACCGTCGTATTCACCAGGACTAAACTGACGTCTTTCCGGATTTCAGCTACGTGGGAAGTCTTGTCAGGAGGCGGTTTGTAAATCAGAGGCCCAGTGCTCTGTGCAAGAGCCATGCCGCAGGGAATCATGCCGACCGCCAGCGCCAGAACGCCGCATGCCATCCAACTTCGAGTCGCCAGCCTGGCCGCTGTCAGCAACGCTACCCCCGGCCCAAATCTTGCCCCGATTCTATCACCCCCCAGCCGCATTGCAAGGGGACAAGCACCGAAATGTATACGGGCAGAAACTGTAGGAAAGTGCGCATGGGGCTCTGCAAGGGGCAAGAGTCGAGTTGCGAGTGGTGGCGTCGAGGTGCGGTCGGAGAGTAGCCGAACCGGAAGACGTTAGCGTCCTGTACGCGACGTCGCGTACAGGACGCGAGCCTAGCGTCTCTTTTCCACACCCGCCTCAACGCCGGCAATATCCGCAAATGCTGAGAATTCATCCTGCATACACGTGATAAAATCATGCCGCAACTTGGAAACTTCTTTTGGCTGAGAATTCTCAAACCGGCCGGCCATCAGTCGTCATCGTGATTCCCGCACGATATGATTCTTCGCGTTTTCCCGGCAAACCCCTGGCGCCTATTGCGGGACGTCCCATGATTCAGCACGTGGTCGAGCGAGCAAAGCTGAGCCGGCGCGTTTCCCGCGTGGTCGTGGCGACGGACGATGTCCGCATTCGCGACGCCGTCGCTTCCTTTGGCGGCGAATCCATCATGACGCGCCGCGAACATCGCTCCGGCACCGAACGCATCGCCGAAGTCGCCGTGCATCTCTCTGCCGAAATTTACCTCAACGTGCAGGGTGACGAACCCCTGATTTCTCCCGAGGCAATCGACATCGTGATTGACGAAATCCTCACCGAAACAGAAACGCAAGTTGCCACTCTCTGCGTTCCCATTTCACACGCGGCCGAAATCATGGACCCCAACATCGTCAAAGTCGTTCTCGATTTCGACGGGAACGCACTTTACTTCTCGCGCGCGCCTGTTCCTTGGGTTCGCGATGCAGGAGAACGCGTCTCCGCGCGCCATTTCAAGCACATCGGCCTGTACGCATTTCGTCGCGACGCGCTCCTCGAATTTCCCGCGCTTCCGCCCGGCGAACTCGAGCGCCTCGAGCAGCTCGAGCAGCTCCGCTGGCTGGAAAACGGCTATCACATTCGCGTCGGAGAAGGGGTCTATGAAGGTATTGCCGTCGACGTTCCTGCGGACATCGCCAAAGTTGAGGAAGCCCTTCGCAAGCGACAGGCCGCTACCACATAATTCGCTTCGTGTGCTAACCGCACTCGGTCTTGTGGAATCGCCGTGGCTTCATCCACGTTGAATCGCTTCGCGTTTTCGACCGAGAAATAAAGTCATCGTGCGGGACGCCGGCCCAGCCGGCAAATGCGTAGTCAAGTGTCGCGCGAGCAGTTTATAAATGTGCTTCGTGGTCCCCATGCCTTCGGAAATGCCGTGCGTGCGATTTGGATACGCCATGAAATCAAAGGATTTGCCCAGCTCGATCATGCGATTCACCAGCAATTGCGAGCCTGCAAAATGAACGTTGTCGTCGCCCGTGCCGTGAACCAGCAGCAGTTTTCCCTGCAGTCCCTCGGCATAATTCACCGCGGAGCCGGCTTTGTAGCCCTCCACATTTTCCTGCGGCAGTCCCATGTACCGTTCCTGATAAATCGTGTCGTAAATGCGCTGGTCAGGCACAGGTGCGACGGACATCCCGACCTTGTAAATTTCCGGCGAGCGGAACATCAGATTTAGCGTGTTCGTTCCACCGCCGCTCCATCCCCAAACAGCGACGCGATCCAGATCGATGTACGAACGTTCGCGCGCGATGGCGCGCACCGCCGCTGCCTGTTCTTTCGACGAAAGCACTCCAACGGCGCCATAAATTATCTTCCGCCACGTGCGTCCCTTCGGCGCGGGCGTGCCCCGGTTGTCAACGGACGCGACAATAAACCCCTGATTCGCAATGGCGCGATGAAACAGCGAACCGCGGCTCCAGGAGTCGAGTACGGTTTGCGCCGCCGGCTCGCCGTAGACGTTGAAAAGTATCGGATATTTGCGCGACGCATCGAAATCGGCCGGCTTAATCATCCAGCCGTCCAGCTTCACGCCATCTCCAATGTCCACCTGGAAAAACTCTGTGGGACGCGCGCCGAAAACCTTCAAACTCTCACGTACTTCGCTATTGTCCGCGAGCACTCGCGCAGAGTGGTGATCAGGCAAGCTTACAAGTTCCGTTATGGGTGGCACGTCAAAAGATGAAAACGTGTGCAGCGCCCATCTGCAATCAGGAGAAATTTCGTAACGATGAACGCCGTGCGTGTTCGGCGGCGTCACACGTTCCAGCGCGGAGGAGCCGTCCATGCGCGCGCGATACAAATAATGCTGCGTGGCATTGTCCGGTGACGCGATGAAGTAAAGCCACTCCTCTTCGGGATCAACCGTGAGAAGTTCGATGACATCGAAATCCCCGCGTGTAACCAGCCGCGCGCCGCTGCCATCTCGCCCGATGATGTAAACGTGCCGCCAGCCGTCGCTTTCGTTCGTCCATAAGAATCCCTTATGTTTCGGGAGCCAACGAGTGTCTTCGTTTACGTCCAACCATGCTTTGTCTTCATCGTGAAAAATGCGGTGCGCGCGCCCCGTGGACCCGTCCGCCAGATAAACGTCATTTGTATTTTGCCGCCGGTTCATATGTTGCAGCAGCAGTTCGTTCGAATCTCCAACCCAGTCCATGCGCGGAATGTAAGATTTTTCAGGGTCAGCAGTGACGTCAATCCACTTTGTCTTTGCCGTGTCAACGCTCACGATGCCGATGCGCACGGCGGAATTCGGTGTCCCGGCGGAAGGAATGCGGAACGTCGACACTTTGGGATACGTGCCGTACTGGGGGTAGGGAATATCCGCGATCGGCTGGCGAAAGCCGCCGCCAAGATTATTGATCATCGAAAATTCACGAACGGGCCGCGTATCGAATTGAAAATACGCGATGCTGCGGCCATCAGCGCTCCAGCGAAAACCGTCGCGCACGTCGAATTCTTCTTCATACACCCAGTCGGAAGTGCCGTTGATGGTGGTCTCGGAACCGTCGGTGGTCAGCGCTTTGATCTTGCCCGAGGGAATTTCTTCGACGTAAATATTATTCGCACGCACGTACGCTACCTGATCACCAGAAGGAGAAAACTTCGCGAACATTAACGAGGCGGGAGGCGCATCTCCGCCGATTTTTTGCAGACGTTTCGCCCGTTGCTCATAAACCCAATAATCCCCGCGAGTGTTCTCGCGCCACACCCGCGCCGAATTTGTGTAAATGAGAATTTTCTTGCGATCCGCTGACCATTGAAAATCCTCGATGCGCAGCGGCTCTTTCATCCCCGTGGGGACTAACTCGGCGGATGAAAAAAGCACGCTTCGCGTGCCTGTCGCGGTGTCGTACCGCGCCAGTTCCTGCAACTCGCGATTGCCGTGTGCGGCCTCAAGCACGGTGTACGATTTGCCGTTCTCATCCCAGCGTGCCGGGCCGAATCGCTTGCCCGCGAACTCCCGCGAAAAAATGCGTTCGATCCATTCGTTCAGACTGCCGGACGGCGAGGCGGAGCTGCCCGCTTGCCAATCTGACGGTGAGGTCGCAGGCGCAAGAGGAGGGAGAGTTTCACCTTCTAAGTCGCGCAGAGGCGCGAAACCGCTGGCGAGCGCCGCGCCGGCCCCCGCGAACGTCGTCGCTCTCAGGAACAATCGTCGCGAAATCTGTGAGTCTTTTCTCATCGTGCGGCTCCTCGAATTTGTGTGAATCGATGCTGCGTCACCATTTGCGATGTATCGACCGCCTCGCATTGTGTCGCGTTGCGAGAAATTCGTCACGAGATTTCTGTGCCCGCTCATTGGCGCGGTTAGCGCGCACTTTTCAGGGCATGCGAGAGCGAAGATTGGCTGAAAACTGGCAATTGACAGACTCGAGTCGCGCGGCGATAATGATTTGTACGCAGCCTACCTGGGAGGAAAAACGGGAGCCTTGGTGACGCGCCCGAAGTATGTTTTCGTAACGGGTGGCGTGGTTTCCTCTCTCGGCAAAGGCGTTGCGGCGGCTTCCATCGGCTGTCTCCTGGAATCCCGAGGCCTCAAAGTCACCCTTCAGAAGTGCGATCCCTACCTGAACGTTGATCCTGGCACGATGTCCCCTTATCAGCACGGTGAAGTGTACGTCACCGACGATGGCGCGGAGACGGATCTCGACTTGGGGCATTACGAGCGCTTCACGAATGCCAGACTGACGCGCGATCACAACTGGACGACCGGCCGCATTTACGAATCCATTCTCGCGAAGGAACGGCGCGGCGATTACCTTGGCAAGACCGTGCAGGTGATTCCGCACGTCACAGATGAAATCAAAGCCGCGTTTCGTAAAGTCGCCGACGATGTGGACGTGGTGATCGTCGAAATCGGTGGAACCGTGGGAGATATTGAATCGCTGCCGTTTCTCGAAGCGATTCGCCAGATGCGGCTGGAGCTTGGCCCGGAAAACGCGATTTACGTTCACCTGACGCTCGTGCCTTACATCGCGACGGCGGGCGAGCACAAGACGAAGCCGACGCAGCACAGCGTCAAAGAATTATTAAGCATTGGAATCCAGCCCGATATTTTGTTGTGCCGCAGCGATCATCCCATTGCGCCGGAACTGAAAGCGAAAATTGCGCTCTTCTGCAACGTGGCCGCGTCGAGCGTGATTTCCGCGCCCGACGTGCGGAATATTTACGAAGTGCCTATGTCGCTCGTGGCCGAAGGCCTTGACGAACAGATCTTGCGCCTTCTGCATTTGCAATCCGGACCGCGCGACATGTCGCCGTGGCTTGGCATGCTCGAAAAGCTCGAGCATCCCGAGGGCGAAGTGCGCATCGGTGTCGTCGGGAAATATGTGCAGCTCGAAGATGCGTACAAGAGTTTGCGTGAAGCGCTGATGCATGGTGGCCTCGCGCACCGCGCGCGTGTCGCCATCGAATGGGTCGAGTCGGGCGACATCGAGTCGCTCGAAATGGCCGCGGAGCGTTTGCGGCACATGGACGGAATCTTAGTTCCCGGCGGATTCGGCAAGCGCGGAATCGAGGGAATGATTTACGCGATTCAATACGCGCGCGAAAGAAAAGTGCCCTTTTTCGGAATTTGCCTGGGGATGCAATGCGCGACCATTGAATATGCGCGCCACCCTGCTGGTTTGCAGCACGCGAATTCCACCGAGTTCGACGCGCAAACTCCCTATCGCGTGATTTACAAATTGCGCGAGTTGCTCGGAGTCGATGAAATGGGCGGAACGATGCGGCTGGGCGCGTGGCCGTGCAAGCTGGGCGCGGATTCATTCGCGGAGCATGCTTACGGCACGACGGAAACTTCCGAGCGTCACCGCCACCGCTACGAATTTAATCGCGATTACGAGCCTGCGCTCACCGCCGCGGGATTAAAAATCACCGGCAAGACGCCCGACGGAGTTTACGTCGAAATTGTTGAAGCTCCGGACCATCCGTGGTTCGTCGGCTGCCAATTTCATCCGGAATTTAAATCGAAGCCCTTGTCGCCACATCCATTATTCGCCGCGTTTATCGGCGCCTCCGCGGAGCATCGCCGCCGTCGCGCCACCTCAGGCAAAGACGCCGCGCGCGCCGCCCACGTCCCGGCAGCGTCGTCAGACTAGGAGGACAACTATGCGATTTGCCGGTCTGGTGGCGCTCGCCATGTTGATAGCTGGCAGCGCGACAGCCCAAGAATCATCTGCGCAGAACTCACCCGAGGAAGTAGCCCGCGCGCAGCAAGATGCTTCGCGTTTGGCGAACATTCAAATGCGCTGGGTCCAAAAATGAATAGCTCAGGAGCGTCGGTCACGCTTAGGGAAACGTCTCGCAAGTCCACTGGCAGCCAGACCGTTGTGTTTTATCGAATCATGACTTCTGGCATGCCAAAAGATCAGGTGTATAGCTTGACGGTCACGCCGTTTAACTTACAACCCATGACTGCAATGGTTGGGATTACGCTTGATGAAACGGGTCAGGCAGTTTCTGACGGCAGTCCGGTCGATCTCGGTGTGGTCGCGGCAAAAGCAGAACCGAAGCGATTCGCGTTGGTTTCTGAAGACGGGCAGGTAAAGGCATTCTTTTACGTCATCCCATTTCCGATCACAGGAACTGATCAAGGATGCTCCATGGAGGCGATATTGCTGCTTCAGCATGCCGAGGCAGTATTAATCCAGGGATCTGGTTTCGCGGCCAATTCTGCCGTTCACATGAAAGCGCAGTCGGAAACGGAAGCACATGATGCTGACCTGAAAGCAGATAATTCGGGCAATGTTTTCGCGGTGCTCTTACCATTTGTAAAAGGGAGAACAGACGGCACGGGAAAAGTGACCTTCACGTCCCAAAGCTGCAACCCTTCGCTCACATACCGGTGGGGATCGCATAGCTACCAAGAGCAATAGCTGCGTGGCAGGGCTAGCGATTCCGCATTCGTGTTCAAGTTGTTACGAGGCGGCTTGGGCGCGGCGAATGGGATAGTGACGGGTTGGCCTCGTATCCCTCGACAACGGTTTTTTGCGCCGCAGCGCGGAGCGATTGCTCATCCGCATCGCGCGGCCAATCGCAATGACGGCGCGCCACTTCATCGCTCACTTCGATTCGAACAAGGTTTCAGGCGCGGGCCTGCTCAGCACTCGATGGTTTCGTGGGGTCCTAATAGCGCGACATGAATAAGGCGCGATTCGAGGCGTTCTCCGACGGCGTTTACGCTTTTGCGATCACGGTACTGATTTTGGGGATCGCGCTTCCCGTGTTCAAGAATCCGCCGTCGGATCGCGAACTCGCGCATGCGCTGCTCCATCTGTGGCCGAATCTGCTTGCCTACACCCTCAGCTTCGCCGTCATTGGCATCATGTGGCAAAACCATCACGCGCTTTTCCGCTTGGTCCAACGCATCGACCGCATGACCGTGTTTCTCAATCTCGTGCTCCTCGGCGTGACGGTTTTCATTCCCTTCGCAACTTCGACGCTGGGCGCGTATCCGTCGATGCGTTCGTCCACATTCTTGTATGGTCTGACGCTGACAGGTTCGGCGATTGTGTATAACTTGCTCCTCGGCCACCTGATTCGCAGCGCTGCGTTTCATGCCAGCGCCAGCAAAGCTACGATTCGGCAAACCGTAGTTGCATATCGCGTCGGCATGGCAACGTACATCGTTGCGATGCTGGCGTCGCTCGTCGCGCCAGCCGTGAGCTTTGCCCTATATTTGGTAGTGGTCGCGTATTATCTGTTTCCGCGCGGCGCGGATGCCGATCTTGCGGGCAAGTCGGCGCAAGGCTGACGCGAAGAACCGTTGGCAGGGCGATGACGGGGCATCGCATCAGGCGGAGCGTTGCGCGAAATATCGAGAAGCAGACAAGCGGCGCGCGGGCTGAGCCGCGAAAAGCGATTGTCGCGCCCTAAGCGACGCGGCTGCGAAGAATCGTAATGTCGCCCGCTGTTTCGTATCCCTCGTCAGCAACGGTTTTTTGCGCGGCAGCGCGGAGCGATTGCTCATCCGCATCGCGCGGCAAATCGCAATGACGGCGCACGACTTCATCGCCCACTTCGATTCGAACCAGCCATTTTGATTTTTCGTTATCCCAGGATACTTCCACGCGATCTGCTTGCATTGAGTTCCTCCGTGAGCGGGCTAGCCACTTGGGCGTATTGTAGGCGCGTCGGAGGCAAAACGAAATAGGGGTTTTGCCGTAAGAAGAGCGCGGCCGGTTTGAGCGCGAGAATACAGTGAAGCCGCTGCCGAGCGGGGATTGCCGTTTCGCCGCAGGCTCTAGGCTCATATTGACATGTCAGTCTAATCGTCTGCATCGCAGGAATATGGATAGTGTGCCTCGAATCATCATTCTTTCTTTGGCCGGCCCGGCGCGGATGTGCTTTCTGAATGCGGGAGCAGGGCAACCGGGCTTACGGCGGCATTGCAAAGGCGGGAAATACTGCATAGTCTTAGAGCTTGCCGTTGCCGAACGCTCGGGCAATCATCGTAGAAAATGGCGGAGACAATTCACAATTTCAGCGTAGGGAATGTGGCGATGGGGACTGGCGCGTCCTTCTTTTTTATCGCCGGGCCGTGCGTGATCGAAAGCGAAAGCCATGCACTGATAATCGCGGAACGGCTTGCATCAGCAGCGCGCGAGCTGCGCGTGCCATTAATTTTCAAGGCCTCGTATGATAAAGCGAATCGTTCGTCGATTGCGTCGTTTCGCGGGCCCGGCATGAAAGAGGGGCTGCGGATACTTGGCGAAGTCAAGAAACGATTCGCGCTCCCCATTTTGACAGACGTGCACGATGTCTCGCAGGTCGCGCCGGCGGCGGAAGTTTGCGACGTGATCCAAATCCCCGCGTTTCTCTGCCGGCAAACGGATTTGCTGGTGGAGGCGGGAAAATCAGGACGCGCGGTGAACGTCAAGAAAGGCCAATTCGTTTCACCGTCGGAGATGGGCAACGCCGTCGAAAAAATCGCAAGCACGGGCAATCACAAGATCATCGTGACGGAGCGTGGCGCGTCATTTGGATACCAGAATCTCGTGGTGGACATGCGCTCGTTTCCGATTCTGCGTAAATTCGGATACCCGGTCGTGTTTGATGTGACGCATTCCGTACAGCTGCCCGGCGGCGAAGGCAAATCGAGCGGCGGCCAGCCGCAATTCATTGAACCGCTGGCACGCGCTGGCGTTGCGGCAGGAGCGAACGGGCTCTTCACCGAAGTCCACGACAATCCGGCGAAAGCGCTGTCTGACGGCACAAACGCGCTGCCGCTCGAAAAATTCCGGCCGCTGGTAGAGCGAATTGTGAAGATTGCATCGCTGGTTCGCGAATGGGAAAAGCAATGAAGGCGACGAAGTCCGCGAAATCCACGGGAAGCGTGGCCGCCGCGCGACGCGTGTTACGAATCGAGGCCGAAGCGATTGCGGGCTTGATCGAGCGCCTCGATGAACGATTCGAGCGAGCCGTGGAAATTATTTTTGAGTGCCGCGGGCGGGTGATCGTCACGGGCATGGGCAAGTCGGGGCTGATCGGACGAAAAATTTCCGCGACGCTCGCAAGTACAGGCACACCGTCGGTTTTTTTGCACTCGGCCGAAGCATTGCATGGCGACTTGGGCATGCTGATGCGCGATGACGTGGTGCTGGCCGTGTCGACAAGCGGCGAGACGGAAGAATTGCTGGCGCTGCTCGAAACCATTAAGCGGCTCGGAATTCGGCTGATGACGCTGACGGGAAATTCGCGCTCGACGATGGCGATGGCAAGCGATGTGGCGCTCGACATCGCTGTGAAAGAAGAAGCCTGTTCGCTGAATTTGGCGCCAACGGCTTCGACGACCGCGGCGCTGGCGATGGGCGATGCCCTGGCGATTGCGCTGCTCGACCGGCGCGGATTTCGCGAAGAGGATTTTGCGGCGCTGCATCCGGCGGGCAAACTCGGCACGAAGTTGCGGCGCGTCGACTCGGTGATGCATTCGGGCGACGCTTTGCCGCGCGTGGGTCCGCGGACACCGATTCCCGAAGTGATCTACGAAATCAGCCGCAAAAAATTGGGAATGGTTGTGGTGACGGACGATGCAGCCAAGCCTGCCACGGCGGGCAGGTTGCTCGGAATCGTGACGGATGGCGATTTACGCCGGTTGATGGAGCGGCGAAAAAAAGAAGCGCTCGATTTAACTGCCGCCGACAGCATGACGAAAAATCCTGTCACACTGGCGCGCACGGAATTGGCGGCGAGCGCGTTGCGGTTGATGGAACAGCGGAAAATTACGTCGGTGGTCGTAGTGGATGCTGAGTGCCGTGTCGAAGGCGTCGTGCATTTGCATGATTTGTGGACGCTGCAACTTTTTTAGACCGCGAACGGTCGAAAACCCCAAGTCACTCCCGAGAAAAAGCATCGGGAGCGGACATAAGCTACAAGCGGCGAACGAGCGGCGATGGCGGTGAAGAAAAATTCGACGGAGGTGAAGCGGCGGGCTAAGAAAATTCGCCTGCTGCTGATGGATGTGGACGGCGTTCTGACGAATGGAACCGTGTGCCTCCAGGCGTTTCCCGATGGCAGCGTGGCCGAAATGAAAGTTTTTAACGCGCACGATGGCGCGGGATTGTCGCTCGCGGCGATTGTCGGTTTGCGCTGCGGCGTGATTACAGGACGCAACACACCCGCCGTCGATCAGCGCGCAAAAGAAATGGGCGTCGAGTTCGTGTATCAAGGGCAGGCGAAAAAGATCGGCGCGTACGAGGAAATCTTACGGCGCGCGAGTGTAAAAGAGGGCGAAGTCGCCTACATCGGCGACGACTTGCCGGACTTGCCGCTTTTCGCGCGCGTCGGACTGGCTGTTGCGGTCGCGGATGCGACGGCGGAAGTTCTGCGCGCAGCGCACTACGTAACACGAGCGAAAGGTGGCCAGGGTGCGGCGCGCGAAGTGGTCGAGTTGATTTTGAAGTCGCAGGGGAAATGGGAAGCAGCGATTCCCAGGGCCCGCGCCTAAGCACGTCAATGCGCTGCCGCGGGGTGATATGACGCGAAGCGAATTAGTGGACTTTATGCGTCGCTGGCCACTGGTAGTGGCTGCTAGCGTTTCACCCGCACGCGCACCGCAGGCTGCCCTGTTGGGCGTAGCGGTCAGTGACCAACTCGAAATCGTCTTCGATACGGTTGACACCTCGCGCAAATTCCGCAATTTACGGAGCGATTCCCGCATCGCGCTTGTGTTCGGCGCTGCGGGCGCGTACACCGCTGGCTCGCACGACGAGCGCACATTGCAGTATGAGGGAACGGCGGACGTCCCCACGGGTGAGGAACTGAGGCGAGTGCAAGAGACGATCTACTTCCGCCAGTTTCCGGACGGGCGTTCGCGTCTCACATGGCCCGGGATTACGTACGTGCATGCGCGGCCAACCTGGATTCGCTACAGCGATTACAATCGCAGTCCTTCGGAAATCTTCGAGCTGAGTGGCGACGCATTGCGTGCATTTCTCGCTTCAATATAAACCCACAATCGTCCACAGAGCTGCCTTTGGAGCGAAGTTCCTGTCGGAAACTTTGTCGATCGGCCGCTCAAAAGTAAAGGTCCGCGACCTTTAGAGCCAGTGCGGATAAATCGAGATCCGAGCGGTTCGACAAAATAATTATCGTGAGATTGTCGTCAGGGAAGCGCTGAATGATCGTGTGAAACCCAATCGAGCTGCCATAATGCCACATGCGCGCGTGCCCGCGATAGGGATCGAGAAACCATCCGAATCCATAGGCGAGCGGTTTCTTGCCCGCGGCTTTCGGCAAGTCATCTACATTTTCGGGTAACACAGCGGCGGAATTTTCCGGCGTAACGGCGGGACGGAATTCCGCGGCGTTCAGAAGCGTATGATCGCGCAGCGCATCGTCCCACTTGATTAAATCATCGAGCGAAGAATAAATTCCGCCGTCGCCAAGCGTCGCTGAAGTGGGACTCTGATCGGTTTCGAGCCAGACGCCCGCATCGTTGGTGTAACCGTACGCGCGAGTCGTTATCTCATCCTTGCCGTACACATGCGCGACCGTGCTTTCCATTTCAAGCGGCGCGAAAATTCGCTGGCGCAAAAATTCCGCGAATGGCATTCCTGAAGTTTTATCAACGACCATCGCCAGCATACAATAGCCCGAATTGCTATATTCCCACTTCGTCCCCGGCGGGAATTTTGTTGTGGTTTGCTGTTCCATCAGCGCAAGCACACCTGCGTCGCTGATCTGCGGAATTTCTTCCCAGGACTTGCCTGCATATTTCCTGTCCATCAAGTCTTCGTAAGCCATCAAACCGGAAGTGTGATTGAGCAAATTGCGAATCGTAATCGAATGGCCGTAGGCGGGGAAGTCCGGGAAAATGTCGGTGAGACGGGAGTCATAACTTAACTTTCCATCATGCACGAGCAGCATGATGGCCATTGCGGTGAACTGCTTGCTGAACGAAGCGAGCCGAAAATTCGTATGTTCGTCAATGGGCAGCGCCGAGCGCAAATCGCGCGAACCGTAACCGTGAAGAAACGCGGTGCGCCCGCCTTTTCGCACGACTACTGCGAGGCCCGGCTGTTTCGGCGTCGTGATCCCGGAAAAGATTGTGTCAATTTGCTCTGAGGTGGGATTCTGCGCGGCGGCGAACTGGGAACCGATTAACAGGCAGAACAAGACGATGCCCGTAAAAAGAATCAAGCGGTTAGCCTGAGCGCGCATCCGAACCCTCCCGTCGTATAAACTTCGCTAAAGAAATCCCTGTCGAGACCGACAATTATGCCGGAGACAAGGGCTGCCGTTCTTCATTTCTAATCGGTACAGCAAATTATTAGAATCGCCCGTATCTTACACAAAACACACCGCAGCGCTACATTCTAATCGGTACAAAATGCCTATCTCAGTCGTGCGCGCTTTTTGCTGACTTTGGCCCCTGGGGCGCCGCGAATTTGCTGGCGGTACAAGGTCAAACATGGTACTCTCAAGTTGCGTTTGTTGCTCTTGTAAAACCCCTAGATTCGATTAAAGGGGCTGCAAGTACAAACTTGCAGCCTTTTTTGCTTTACGGCTGGAGGCGGTCGCGAGGCGCAAATAGCTTAAAATAAAGAAGAGGAAACACAAGTGTCAAAAGAACAAGGAACAGTAAAGTGGTTCAATGCGAGCAAGGGCTTTGGATTCATCCAGCGTCAGTCGGGCGAAGATGTTTTCGTTCACTTTTCGGCGATTCAGTCGGAAGGCTATAAGTCGCTGAACGAAGGACAAGCCGTCGAATTCGACGTCGTGTCAGGCCCCAAGGGCTTGCAGGCCGCCAACGTAACTAGCCTCTAGTCAGCAGACCAGATTTAGCGGGAGCGTGCCACGTGCAGGCTCCCGCTAGCATCTCAATTCAGAAGTCAGGCCCGCCACGAAGCGTCTGTAAAGTGCACTAAAAGAGAAAGTGTTTGGCAGTGGATCTCGAGAAGCCTCTCAGGGTGTGTAAATCCGAGAAAGCCTCTGCGATATAGCAGTTTAAGGAGTCCCTTCCATGGCAAAGCTCTACGTGGGGAATCTGCCGTTTGAAGTCACCGACGAAAGTCTGCAGCAAGCATTCAGCAGCCAGGGTTTCGAAGTGCAGTCCGCACGCGTTGTTCGGGACATGGGCACGGGACGGTCGCGCGGATTCGGCTTTGTCGAGCTGGGACCGAAGGAAGATGCGGCACGCGCGATTTCGCAGTTGAATGGAACGATGATGGAGGGCCGCGCGCTGCAAGTGAACGAGGCGCGTCCGCAGGCTCCGCGCGGCGAAGGCGGCGGAAATCGCGGCGGGTTCGGCAATCGTAGCGGCGGAGGCGGCGGTCGTGGACACGGCGGCGGTGGTGGAGGCCGCGGAGGACGCGGCGGCGGACATGGCGGAGATCGCGGCGGCAGTGACCGCGGCGGACGCCGATGATCCTAAGAATGCCCCTGACAGTATCAAGCGCAAACCAGAGCAACGCAATGGCTGTCATATGCAAAGGAGCCCGCTGTGAGCGATAACCTGTTCGTGCAATATGTAGGCTTCAAGGTCAAAGCATTCGACCGAGAGTACACTTTTAACGTTCATGTCTCAGAAGGCGCGACTCGCGCGTTCAAGCTGACGATTCCGAATGAAGCCTTCGATGCGCATCGTGCGCGTTTTCAAGACGCACCCTCGATTTGCTCGGCGAAGCTGCATCGCGAACTCGCCGGTCACGACAACAATCCATCGGAAACGAGCTACCGAATCTCGGATACAGATCTGGAAGAATATCGCAGCGCACACTCGCCAAAATCCGCGCG
>DATEHB010000204.1:0-3780 GCA_035279805.1 Candidatus Acidiferrales bacterium | reverse complement strand
ACTTCCTTTTCCTTCGCGGCGGACAAATCCTCCACCTTCTTTGTTTCTGCGTGCGTCAGCTTCTCGAGCTCATCGAGCGCGCGCTTCTTGTCGTCCTCGCTGATTTTTTTTTCCTTTTCGAGCTTCTCGACGGCTTCCTTGATGTCGCGCCGGATATTGCGCACAGCCGTCCGGTGATTCTCAAGCACTTTGTGAATCAGCTTCACCAAATCCTTGCGCCGCTCTTCGGTCAGCGATGGAATCGGCACGCGCAGCACTTTGCCGTCCGAAGTCGGATTCAGCCCCAGATCCGAAGTGCGAATGGCCTTGTCGATCAACGGCACAGCCGTCGGGTCCCACGGCGAAATTGTGATGATCGTCGGATCGGGTACGGACAGCGAGCCGAGCTGATTGATGGGCATCGGCGTCCCGTGATAATCGACGCGGATGCTGTCGAGCAGCGCCGTGTTTGCCCGGCCTGTCCGCACGCCCGCCAAATCCTTGCGAAAATCCTCGACCGCTTTTTCCATGCGCGTTTTCGCCTGCGCCAGCGCGTCTTTTGTACTCGCAATCGTCGTCATTCTCCTCGCCTCGCGCTTTTAATTCGTCTCCTTGATTTTTTCTCGTCACTCATCACTTGTTTCAACACTTTGCCTTGACTAGCCACTGGTCACCAGCCACTGCCTCTACGCCGTAACAATCGATCCGACCTTCTCTCCCATCACCACGCGCTGCAAATTCCCCGGCACATTCATATTGAAAACCAAGATCGGCATTTTATTATCCATGCACAACGAAATCGCGGTCGAATCCATCACCGACAGCCCTTTTTGAATCACATCGAGATACGAAATTTTCTCGAACATCCGCGCGCTCTTCACTTTTTCCGGGTCCGCATCGTAAACGCCGTCAACCCGTGTCGCTTTCATGATCACGTCCGCCTTGATTTCCATGGCGCGCAACGCCGCCGCTGTATCCG
Organism: Candidatus Acidiferrales bacterium; assembly: GCA_035279805.1. Lineage (GTDB taxonomy): Bacteria > Acidobacteriota > Terriglobia > Acidiferrales > UBA7541 > DAHUXN01. Next base: position 2,822 of record DATEHB010000204.1, on the reverse strand, counting down.
TCGAAAAGTAAGGATTCCCCGTGCCGGCCGCGAAAATCACGATGCGCTGCTTTTCCAAATGGCGCGTGGCGCGGCGGCGAATAAAGGGCTCGGCAACTTGATGCATTTCAATTGCGCTGAGCAATCGCGTGTGGCATCCGAGTTTTTCGAGCGCATCCTGCAGCGCAAGCCCGTTGATCACGGTCGCGAGCATGCCCATGTAATCGCCCGTCGCACGGTCGATCGTGAACGACTTCTGCCGGCCGCCCCGGAAAATATTCCCGCCGCCGACCATGATCGCCACTTGCACGCCCAGCGCGTTCACTTCTTTTAATTCCTGGGCGATTCCCGCCACTGTTTCCGCGTGAATCCCTGAAGTCAGCGGCCCCTGCAGCGATTCGCCCGAAAGTTTCAGGACGACTCGCTTGTAGACAGGCCCCTCGCCGTCTCCTCCTTTCCCGATAGCCTTCGCGCTCATCTTCACGTTAGCCTTCGCGTTAACGCTGGCGGCAATTTTAGACGTGGGCATCTCTAAGGCTTCCGTTTCAGTCGCATGCTGGACGATTCGCGTCCGCAGTTCGCACGCATTCTAGCAGAGATTTTTGTCGCAGACACGCAGTCCACGAAATTCTTACGCTTTCGGGGCCAACCCACTATTGACTGAGCGCACAAAAATCCCGCTCGATCTACTCCGCATGATGCAGGTTATTGCGATGATCGCAGCGGAGACGAAGGTACTCAGGAAGTATGACCGAAGAAAAAACTGTGAAAAAGAGCCCGCAGATATTGCTGCTCGAGTTCATCCGGGCAACAAATCAGGCAAGCAACTTCGTCGCTTTTCAAGTGCGTTGTCCTCCGTGATTAGCTCTTCGCGGATGAAGGACTCGCAGGGCCGCCCGGAGCGGGGGTTGGCGCGGCGGACGGTGGTCCGGAGGGTTCCTGGCCGGCGGCTGCCGCGGCCGCGCCGTCCGAGTCCCCCACCTTAAACCGCGAATACCGCCGCACCGCGATATTTTCGCCGAGTTTGGCGATCGCCAGGTCTATCAACTCCTTCACCGTCATACCCTCGTCGCGAATGAAGTGCTGTTCGTAGAGGCAATTCTCTTCGTAGAACTTTTCCATCTTGCCGCTGACAATTTTCTCGACGATGTTGTCCGGCTTCCCCGACGCGCGCGCTTCTTCCTTGTAATTGTCCCGCTTGCGGTCGAGGATCTCCTGCGTCACTTCTTCGCGCCGCAGAAAACGCGGGTCGAGCGCGGCAATGTGCATCGCCACGTCGTGGCACAGCTTCTGAAAATCTTCCGTGCGCGCCACGAAATCGCTCTCGCAATTCAATTCCAGCAGCACGCCGATTTTCCCGCCCGCGTGGATGTAACTCGCAACCAGTCCCTCTGAAGTGGTCCGTTGCGCTTTTTTCTGCGCGGCGGATTGTCCCCGTTTGCGCAAAATGGCGGTCGCCAGTTCGAGGTCGCCCTTCGCTTCGATGAGCGCTTCACGGCATGCGGCAAAACCCGCGCCAGTGCGCTCGCGCAGTTCTTTCACAAGCTGCGCCGGGATGTTGGGTGTGTTTTCCGGTGTCGCCATTTTCTGTTCAGTATCCTTCCAAATAAATTCCCGGACCAATCAATCTCGCAGATTCGCCTGGAACGTTCCCGTCGCTAAGGAGTCGTTTCTTTCGCGATGTCGATCGCAGGCAATTCGTCAGCAGCCGCTTCTTCGGCGGGCGCTTCCGCTACGGGTTCGCCTTCAACGAAGTCGCCTTCCTGTTTCTCATATTGCTCATAGGCGCTCGTATCGACGTACTCGACGCCCTCTTCTCCGCCTTCGGCGCCTTCGGCCGCTTTCTGCTCCGCAATTTGCGTCTGCTCGTACTGCTGGCGGCCCGCCAGAACCGCATCCGCAATTTTCGACGTGAACAGGCGAATCGCACGCAGCGCGTCGTCATTGCCGGGAATCACCCAGTCGACCAGATCCGGATCGCAATTCGTGTCCACGATCGCCACCACGGGCACGCCCATGCGCCGCGCTTCTTTCACAGCGTTCACTTCCGCGTTTGGATCGATCACGAACATCAAGTCCGGCAGCGCCGTCATGTTCTCGACGCCTTCGAAATTCTGATTCAAATGTTTCAGCTCGCGGTCGTGCCGCGCCGCTTCTTTCTTCGGCAGAGTAGTCACGCGCCCGTCCTCCACCATCGCCTTCAGCAGCTTCATGCGCTTGATGGATTTCTGCAGCGTTGCCCAATTCGTCAGCGTGCCGCCCAGCCAGCGATGATTCACGAAGAACATTCCGCAACGCTTGGCCTCTTCGGCAATCGCCTCCTGCGCCTGGCGTTTCGTTCCGAGGAAAAGGATCGACCTGCCTCGCGACGCATGATCGCTCACTTGACGCGACGCCTCACGAAACATTTTCAGGGTCTTTTGCAGGTCAATGATGTGGATTCCATTGCGTTCGCCGAAAATGTATTCCTTCATTTTCGGATTCCAGCGGCGGGTCTGGTGGCCGAAGTGCACTCCAGCCTCCAGCAATTCCTTCATCGTGATTTCAACCAATGTTCCTCCTCGTTGGATGGGTGCTTCGATCCCGGCTCGCAAATTTCGCGAACCGGAACAGCATCCTTTTTTGCCGGTACCTTGCCGGCCGTGAATTAGGTCACTCGTTCGCGACGATTCACTTGCAAAAGCTCATGCGAAACGACTGGCCTTGATTGTGCCGAAGAATTCTTCGTTCAACCTCAAACTCGAAATCCCAGCTCACGGACTGCAACAAATCCCCAATATCCAAAAAACGTAGCCGCTACGACGCGATTCAGGTCTTTACTGACCACTGATCACTCGCCACTG
>DATEHB010000203.1:0-6086 GCA_035279805.1 Candidatus Acidiferrales bacterium | reverse complement strand
GCGGCCTTGGCGCACAGCCAATTGAATGAGGCGGAACTTGAGCTGGCCGGCGACAAGCGCACTGTCCGCATTGCGGCTGAACAGAAGGTCCGAGCGCTTCGGGAAACCGACGCGGGTAAAGACGTAGCGCAACTGGATTTGCAACTTTCGCAGGAACAGCTTCAGGATGTTCAGGTCAAGTTCAACCAAGGGCGGGCCACGCTGCGCGATCTTGAGCAGGCGAGAGTTCTTGAAAATGAGAAGTGGCTGGCGTTTCTTGACGCGAATCTGTCGTGCGAGAAGGCGCAGCTTGACCTGTTGCAAGCCACAGGACAGCTTGCGCAGGCTTTTCACTGAGGGAACACACTGGAAAGCTTTTCTATTCCCTCAGTATGAATTCGAGTAGAATGAATTTCTTTGCGCGGGCGCGTGTCTGTCCACTCGGCCGTCCGAACCAGGAGGATACTGAATGCCGTCGGTGATGAAAACATTGTTGCTCAATCCGCCGAGCTTTGAGAATTTTGACGGCGGAGCCAGTTCCCGTTGGCCGGCAACACGCGAAATCGAATCCTACTGGTATCCAGTGTGGCTCACCTATCCCGCCGGAATGTTGCCGGGGAGCCGCTTGCTTGACGCCCCGCCGCACAAAGTCTCTCCTCAGCAAACCATTGAAATCTCTAAGGATTACGAATTTTTGGTGCTGTTCACGTCGACGGTCGGCTTTCAGAGTGACCTGAAGCTTGTGCGAAAGATGAAGGAATTGAACCCAGGGCTGAAAGTGGCATTCGTCGGCCCTCACGTGCAAATCAAGCCAGAGGAAAGCCTGCGGGCCGGTTCGGATATCGATTTTATCGTGCGCGGCGAATTCGATTACGCCGTCACGGATTTCGCCAAAGGAAAGCCGCTCAGCGAGATCGCCAACACGAGCTACTTGAAAGACGGAAAAGTGGTTCACAATGCGACTCGCGCGCCGCTTCATACCGCTGAACTGGATGAACTGCCGTTTGCGACGGACATCTATAAGCGTGATTTGACCATTGAACGTTACAATGTGCCTTTCCTGCTGCATCCTTTTGTTTCCTTTTACACTTCGCGCGGCTGTCCCGCGCAATGCACTTTTTGCCTGTGGCCGCAGACCCTTTCGGGACATACATGGCGTGTCCGCTCGGTTGACAGCGTCGCTCGTGAATTCGAGCAGGCGCATCGGATGTTCCCGCAAGCGAAGGAATTCTTTTTCGATGACGATACATTTAATATCCGCAAAGACCGCGTCCTCGAGCTGTGCAAGCGGTTCAAGCCCGTCGGATTCCAATGGTCTTGCACGGCGCGCGTTCACAGTGACTACGAAACGCTCGCTGCGATGGCTGATGCGGGCGCGCGTTTATTCATCGTGGGCTTCGAATCCGGCGATCCGCAGATTCTGAAGAACATTAAGAAAGGCGCGACTGTCGAGATGGCGCGCACGTTTGCCGCCAATTGCAAGAAGGTGGGCATTCGAGTTCATGGCGACTTCATCATCGGCCTGCCAGGTGAAACGAAAGAAACAATTCAGAAAACGATGGATTTCGCCAGAGAGCTGGACTCTGAAACGATTCAAGTTTCGATGGCGCATGCCTATCCCGGAACGGAACTTTACAATCTGGCCTCGGCGAACGGATTCCTCGCCACTGAGGCGCTGGCCGATTCCGGCGGGCACCAGCTTCCGCACTTGGAGTATCCGGGGCTGAACCGCGAGGAAATGATGGAAGCGGTGAACCGATTCTACGATTCCTATTATTTCCGCCCGCGCGTGGCATGGCGAATCGTTCGCGAGGCGCTCTGGGATGCACACGAGCGCAAGCGGCTGTTTCACGAGGCAGTGTCCTTTTTGCGTTTGCGCGCCGAGCGCTTGAAATACGCCAAGAATGGCAAAGGACCCGCGAAGCAACAACCACCATCCACTTCCGTGAAAACGATTCCCTCGCATGCGAGCGCGGAATTCCCCACGGAAACGCAAGGCGCATGAAACTTCCGCATCGGTTGCACGGCAAGACGATCTGCTTAATCGGCCTGATGGCAGTTTTTGGGTCACTGGGAGATGTGTTGCTGCGCAAAGGGATGAAGCAAATCGGTGCGGTATCCAACTGGCGGCCCGAAGCGCTTCTCGCAACGTTCGAGAAAACATTTCGCTCCGGCCCGATCTGGCTGGGAATCATGTCGCTGCTGTTGTTTTTTATCGCGTACCTGCTCGTGCTCTCCTGGGCCGATTACAGCTACGTCCAGCCCGCGTCGGCGACCGGCTATTTTTTCGTGGCTGTTCTGGGCTACCTGCTGCTCGGCGAAGTAATCCCACGGATGCGATGGATCGGCGTTCTTGTGATTTGCCTCGGTGTCTTGCTGGTCGGCGGAACGCCACCGCGCACGACGGAGGAAGGATGACCGCGCGCGATGCAGTATTCCTTTTCATCGTCATCGTGGGTGGAACAGGCGGCGAGTTGGCCGTAACCCACACGATGAAAAAGATCGGCGAGGTGCAGAGCTTCTACCCGCATCACTTGTTGCGCGTGATCTTGCGCGCCTTCCGCACAGGGTGGATGTGGTTTGGCCTTGGGCTGATGACCATTTCGTTTTTCTCTCTGCTGATGCTGCTTTCGTGGGAGAACGTGAGCTTCGTCGTCCCTGTTACGGCCCTTAGCTATGTTCTTGGCGCCTTCGGAGGCAAGTTCTTGCTCGGCGAGCGCGTTGAGCCCCGGCGCTGGATCGGCGTCGCACTGGTGTGCCTGGGAGTTTTGCTGGTTTGCGTGGGTTAACCCAGACGCCAGGGAAGCGACCAAATTGCAGGCCGAAGGCTAGTTATGTGGCGTGAGGTTGCGCGTTGGTCCTTGCTCCTCCTTGCTCTCGGTCCCTTCGGTTACTACCTCCTGGCTATCATCGCGGCTTGGCGTTTCTTCCGCAACCGTCCCGCAGTTTCCAAGGATTTTGCTCCTCCTGTCAGCGTTCTTAAGCCCGTGCGTGGACTGGATCGTGAGGCGTACGAAAATTATGTGAGCTTCTGCGTCCAGGAACACCCGGAATTTGAAATCATTTTCGGTGTTACGGAAGCGGCCGATCCCGCTATTCCAGTCATTGAAAAAATCATCCGTGATTTTCCTGACGTTCAAATACGTCTGTTGATCGGCGCCGAGGAATTAGGCGCGAGCGACAAGCTGAACAAACTCTGCCGCATGGTCCGCGAAGCGAAGCACGACGTTTTAATCATCAGCGACAGCGACATTCGCGTCGCGCAGGGTTATCTATACGCAGTCGCCGCTCCGTTCGCCGACCCCAAAGTAGGCGCGGTAACGTGTCTGTATCGTGGCATAACGGATGGCACACTCGTCTCAAACATGGAGGCGCTGGGCAATACATCGGATTTCGATGCCGGTGTGCTCGCAGCCTGGCAACTCGGTGGCGTCGATTTTGCGCTGGGAGCCACCATGGCGACAACAAAGAAACATCTTGCGGAAATCGGCGGGTTCGAAGCGCTGGTAAACTTTTATTCGGACGATTACGAACTAGGCCACCGCATAAACGCACTCGGCTATCGCGTCGAAGTGACCACGTTCCCCGTCTTTACGGTTTTTCCCGTGCAGACCTTGCGTCACTGTTTCCTCCATCAGGTCCGGTGGGTATTGACAATGAAGCATTCGCAGCCGTGGGGCCACTTATCCATGATCTTCACACATGGATTGCCCTGGGCGATTTTGGCCGCGGCGATTGCGCCATCGTGGCCGGTCGCTTTGTTTTATCTGGCTGGATACGTGTTCTTGCGCGGGTTGATGGCATGGATGGTGGGAGTCTGGGGCGTAAACGATCCGCTGCTGCGAAAAAAAATGTATCTTGTGCCTCTGCGTGACGCCTTTGCCTTCGTTGTGTGGCTGACAAGTTTCTTCAAGAGACGCATCGAATGGCGCGGCTCGGAATATTACATCCGCAATAAACGCCTGATCCCCGTCGATTAGAGATTGGGCAGGTCTTTCTTGTTCTGTTTCCAGAAATTGTGAAGAGGCTACTGGTTCAGGCGGAAGCGCACCGTCACGTTGTACTCTGTTGCGATTGGCTTGCCATCAAGCGTTGCGGGCGAGTATTTCCATTGCCGAACGGCGTTTGTCGCGGCGGAACGCAACAAAATTGGTCCCGAGATTACTTTCGTTGAAGTCACTCTGCCGGAGTCATCAATCTCCGCTCTGATCTTTACTTCACCTTCCACGTGATTCGCCACCGCAAGCTGGGGATATGCGGGCTCGATCGACGACAGGAGCCTTGGAAGCTGAAGCTTGCCGCCCTGCACGGGTGCGGGCGTAGCCGGAGCGACCAGATTCGAAGTCCCTGCGCCTGACACGAGCGATCCGAGGGCATTTCCACCCTGCCCGGCAGGAATTTCCTTGATCCCTGGCGCATTTACGTTTGGCATCGGCGCGGCCACGTGAGATGCAGCGCGCGGTGCGATCCTCACACGCGCCTTCAAATCGCCGGCGTAAACACTGGCCAGACCGGTTGAGATCGTTGGACGATTTGCCGCGGCAGCGGCTTTTTGCGGAGCGCGCGCGGGCTCTGCCGTGATCGAATTCTGGTTCGACGAAGCCTTGGGAATATCGGTGACTCGCGGAGCCTCGGAATTCACCTTTGTGGAAGACGGAGCAGACGTTGTTGTGACGGGCGGCGTTACCAGAGTGTCAGGCGTTGTCACGGTGGGTTGCAGCGCAGGCTGCGACGGCGCCGTTGTAAAATTCGACGCTTGTGATGGATGCGCGGGAACACGACGCAAATACATCGCGCCTGCCGCAACAAACGCCAATATCACCACCACTGCTGCGGCAATCTTCAGAACTAAAGATCGCGGCTTGGGCGTTGCGGTTGGCCGCGTAAGAGACGAATAGTCGATGACGGCGAGCATTCTCCGCGTCGCTTCCGCGTCGGCATGTCTCCGTTCTTCACCAGACTCCCCGGCCGCATCCCGTGAAAAGACGTCTTCCTGGGTGGTGAGCGAGTCGAAAATCGGTTGCTCTGCCGCCGCGGCGCGAGATTCGCGTTTGGACTTGCTTGACTTGCCTGATGTGGGGAAGGGCGCTTTAGGCAGGCTCAGAGTTTTTCGGTCAGCGGAGGGAGAACCGGATGCCAGAGGCATGAGGTCTTCTTTTTGTCCAACGCGCTCGCTGCCATATTCCATGGAAGGAACAGAAAGCGGAAGATCTCTCGGCAATGTGGACTTCGTTTCCCGGGCCCGTGTTTCGCTCGCGGTTGGCTGCGCGCCAGTGCGAGTCGGAGTCTGAATGGATGTTTGCAAAACCGGCGCTACCGGCGCGGCAGCTTGTCGAATCGGTTCGCGGTTCACCGAAGCCGCCGGCTCGGCAGGCTTAGCTTCGAGCGTCGCGGAAGCCGGGACAGCCGGCTCTTGACTCCGCGAAGGAAGAGGTTCCGACGGAAAATGAACGCCCCAGAATCCTGGGACGGGCTGAGCAAACTCCAGTTTGACGTAATGCGCAATGTTCGGCGCTGTGTTGACCTGGATAATGCGGCACAGGGCGGTTTGCTTCGTTGACAGATTCGTCAGCACCATCGCGTGCCCCGTTCGCACGCGAGCGCGCAGTTTAACGACGGCACCGCGCGGGAAAACAATCATTGTCGAGGTGTCTTCTTCGAACGGCTCCACGTGTTCGGTTGATTCGAGGACGACCGCTGCCACCTGCGATCCGTGAACCCGGACGGCTACGTCGAGGCCGATGGCTTCAGCTTCCAGTGCGTCGCTGCCTGCTTTGGATTTCGATCCCGCAGCGGAAATGGGAAGTTCGGTCGTAGTACTGGCCATTGCGCTCTGCCCCTCAACTTGAGATTTTGTTGGGGGGAGCAAGCGAAGGCAATAGTACTGGACTTCTTTTTTGGAACACTGTTCGCGCGTACAGGTACCGGACGTTTGGTTCAGCACCCGATCGGGCCTGCTTTGCTAAGTACTTGGACCGGGTTGACGAAAGTTGCGTGAGTGAATACAGTAGTATTCGGGCCGTGCCCACGGCCCTATTTTTGTGGCCGGATGGGAGGTCGTACAATTGGCAGTACATCAGATTCTGGATCTGATTATCCTGGTTCGA
>DATEHB010000202.1:0-16797 GCA_035279805.1 Candidatus Acidiferrales bacterium | reverse complement strand
ACGGCGCGGCGCTTGTTGCGCGAAAACATGCGCTGGGTGAAGGCGTACGTTGTGACGTCGCCGATGATGGATTTGCTGGGCGCGATCGTTTTTGTGGTGCTTCTGCTCTACGCCCGCGCGGAAATCCTGCGCAATGTGATGACCAGCGGCATGGTGATCGGTTTCATTTACGCGCTTTTTCGCGCCTATGAACCCATCAAGCGCCTGGGCAGTTTGTATCACCAATTCCAGCTTGCCGTTGGGGCTTCCACGCAGGTGCTGGGTTTCCTTGCGCTCAAGGAAGAAATTGCCGACGAGCCAGGCAAAGCGATTCTTCCGCGTTTCTCGAGGGCAGTGAATTTTCAAAATGTCGGATTCGCCTACGAGAATGGGCCTCTGATTCTGCACGACATCAATTTGAAAGTTCCGGTGGGAAACGTGGTGGCAATTGTGGGCTCAAGCGGCGCGGGCAAGACTACGCTCGTAAATTTGCTGCCGCGCTTCCATAATCCGACGCTTGGAACTTTGCTGATCGACGGAAACGATGTTTGTGACGTGAATCTGCGCTCGTTGCGCGAACAAATGGCCATCGTCACGCAGGAGACGATTCTTTTCAACGATACGGTGTGGAATAATTTGTGCTACGGGCGTCCGGATTTGCCCGAGACGCGCGTGGTGGACGCGGCGAAAGCAGCACTGGCGCATGAATTCATCACGCAATTGCCGCAAGGCTATCACACCAAGATCGGCGACCGCGGCCAGCGGCTCTCGGGCGGCCAACGGCAGAGAATTGCAATCGCGCGCGCTCTCTTGAAAGACGCCCCGATTTTGATTCTCGACGAAGCGACTTCGGAGCTCGATTCGGAATCTGAGATGCTGGTGCAGCGCGCTCTGAACAATCTGATGGAGAATCGCACCGTTTTTGTGATTGCGCACCGGCTCTCGACCGTCAGACGCGCGGATATGATTGTTGTGCTCGAAGACGGCACGATCCGCGAACGCGGTACTCATGAAGAGCTGCTCGCGCACGGCGGAGCCTACGCCCGGCTCTATAATCTTCAATTCCAGGAAATCGAGCCGCCATTGGCCGCCGGACCCGTGTAAGATGTCTGACCCTATGCCGAAACCCGCAGCGGTCAAGTCTCCGATTTTGCAATCTGCGATGACTGAATCATTCGCCGGCAAATCATCGCTTCTGAAATCAATGACTGGCTACGCGCAGGCGCGCGTCGAGCAGGATGGCTGGGCCGTCCAGTTGAGCGTGCGCAGCGTGAACCATCGCTTCCTCGACTTGCGCGTACGCATACCGGAGGGATGGGACGCTCTCGAGACCGAAATCCGCCGCGTCGCGCGGGAACATGTGCGCCGGGGACATTTGGACATCACGCTTCGCGTCGACGCCGCGAATAGCCACTCCATTTCCATCAACCAGGAAATTGCGGCGGAATACCTGAAAGCGGCGAAATCGCTCGGCGAGCAATTCGGAGTGAAATCGGACCCGGACCTGGCGGCGATTCTGCGCTTGCCCGGTGTAACTTCGTCCGGCGCGCCGGGCGAAGACGAAATCGAAAGACTCGCTGGATTGGTCCGTTCATGCTTAACAGAAGCAATCGGGCGTCTCGAACAGATGAAGCAAGTCGAAGGCCGCACGCTTCGCGAGGAATTGTCGCAAAGACTGGGGACCGTCGCCGGGCACGCGAGAAAGATTGAAGAGCTCGCCGCGCGCGCGCGTCCCGCATACGCGAAACGGCTGGAGGCCCGGCTGAACGAACTGCTCGGCAATTTTGCGCTTGATCCGGCGCGTTTGGCGCAGGAAGCGGCGTTTGCCGCCGAGCACAGCGATACCACCGAAGAATCAGCGCGGCTGCGGAGTCATGTGCAGCAATTTCGCGGTTTATTGGATGCGGGCGGTGAAGCCGGCAAAAAACTCGATTTCCTTTTGCAGGAAATGCAGCGCGAAACGAACACATTGCTATCGAAAACAAATGGAATCGACGCTGGCGGGCTTGAGATTACGCAACTTGGCCTGGAATTAAAATCGGAGATCGAAAAACTTCGCGAACAAGTGCAAAACATCGAATAACGATGGCTGATTCCCATGAACCGCTGATTCTAATTGTTTCGGGGCCTTCGGGCTCGGGCAAATCGACGCTGGTGAAAAAATTGCTGGAGTTGCCCGGCACCATGCTTTCGATTTCAGCCACGACGCGTCCGCCCCGCGCAGGTGAAAAGGACGGCAAGTGGTATCATTTCGTGAAGGAAGAAGAATTCCGGAAAATGGCCGCACGCGGCGAATTTCTGGAACATGCCTGCGTCTTCGGCAAGCACAGTTACGGCACGCCCAAGAAATGGCTGGACGAAGCGCGCGCGCAGAAAAAAGATCTGGTGCTTGAAATCGACGTGCAGGGCGCGGAGCAGGTGCGGAAAAAAGTTCCTGAATCCGTGGCCATTTTCATTGTGCCGCCGTCGCGCCAGGAGCTGGAAAAGCGCATCCGCGCGCGCGGCCAGGACGACGAGGAAGAAATCGGCCGCCGCCTGGAACGCGCCCGCTTGGAAATCGAGCGCTACGTGGATTACGATTACGTGGTCATCAATGAGGACCTCGAACAGGCCGGCGACGACGTGCGCGCAATTGCCCTGGGCGCGCGTTGCCGGACTCGACAGAACCGCGAACGCGTTCAGGGAATTTTGAAATCCTTTGGAGGATAATCTATTCATGGCGGTTTCCACTCAACCACCAGACAGCAGGTTTTCGTACGTCGTCCTTGTGGCGCGCCGCGCCCGCCAGCTCATGGCCGGAGGCCGCCCGTTGATCGATAATCCGAAAAACAACAAGTACACACGCGTTGCCGAAGAGGAGTTGCAGAGGGGAATGCTCGAATACGAGCTTTCCGAAACGTTCGACGGCGCGGAAGATAAAGATGGCAAGAAAAAGAAGCCGTAGCATCCGCCGCGAGACACGGACAGTCCGGGAACATTGATGCGCATTGCACTGGGAGTTTCGGGAGGAGTGGCAGCCTACAAGGCCGCGGAACTGGTTCGCCGGCTGCAGCAGGAGAAGCTCGACGTGCAAGTGGTGATGACGCGCGGAGCTCAGGAATTTATCACCCCGCTCACGTTCGCGGCGCTCACGGGCAACAAAGTGATCACCGCGCTTTTTGGGGACAAAGAAACCTCAGCAAATGTCGAAAGCGCAATCGAGCACATCGCCGTCGCGCAGCGAATCGATTTGCTGCTGGTCGCGCCGGCGACCGCCGACATCCTCGCCAAGCTTGCGAACGGAATCGCGGACGATTTCTTGACCACGCTGTACCTCGCAACGAAGGTTCCTGTAATCGTTGCCCCGGCCATGAACGTGAATATGTGGGACCATCCCGCCACACAGAAGAATATCGAAACGCTGCGCGCGCGCAATGTGCGCGTCGTGCAGCCCGACGAAGGCTATCTGGCGTGCGGAATGACCGGGCCGGGACGCCTCGCTGGAACCGAAGCGATTGCGAGCGCGGTCTGCGAAGCGCTCGGCTTGCGCCATGATCTTGAGGGTCTGACGGTGGTTGTGACCGCGGGACCCACGGTGGAAGACGTCGACCCGGTGCGCGTGCTCACCAATCGCTCGTCAGGAAAAATGGGATACGCGCTGGCGGATGCGGCTTCGCGTCGCGGCGCTCACGTTGTTCTGATCAGCGGCCCGACGGAATTGCGCGCTCCCGCGGGAGCCGACTGGCTGCCCGTGCGCTCGACGGAAGAGATGCATCGCGCCGTGCGGGATCGCGCGAGCGCCGCGGACGTCGTTATCATGGCCGCCGCTGTCTCGGATTACCGCCCCGTTTCTCCTGAGTCAAAGAAAATCAAGCGCGCTGAAGGCAAACTGATGCTCGAACTCGAGCCCACCGCCGACATCCTCGCTGAACTGGGGCGCAACAAGGGCGCAAGAATTCTTGTTGGCTTTGCGGCGGAGACGGATCTCCTTGCAGAAAATGCGCGTCACAAGCTCGCCTCAAAAGCTGCCGACATTATTGTTGCCAACGACGTGACGCAGGAAGGCGCGGGCTTCGATACCGAGACAAATATTGTGACGCTGTTTTTGCGCGACAAACGCGAAGTAGCGTTGCCGAAAATGTCCAAATTTGATGTCGCCAACTGTATTCTCGATCACGTTGCTGAATTGCGGCACGTGCAACGCGGCAAGGGCGTGAAGTGACGCGCCGTCCGGCGGGACACTGATGAATCCGGAAGCTCGCGCGCACATTGAAGCGTGGCTCGAATATTTCAACGACCTGGGAATCTCAACCTTCTGTCTCGATCGCGCCGTGACCACAGCCGACGTCGGAAGCGCGCCGGTTGAGCCCGCCGCCGCGGCCCCGGCGCCTCTCCCGCGTACAAACCGAACGGCAACCACAAATCAAACGCGCGTGACTCCTGTATCGCTGCCGGTGATGAAAAGCGCGTCTCTTTTTGCCGCCGATGAGCGCATCGAAGGCGATACTCTCGAGCGAATTCGCGAAGACATCGGCGAAAATTGCCGCCGCTGCAAGCTGTGCGAGCAGCGAAATAAAATTGTCTTCGGCTCCGGCCATCCAAGAGCGGAACTTGTATTCGTCGGCGAAGGCCCGGGGCACGACGAAGATATTCAAGGCCTCCCGTTTGTCGGACGCGCCGGGAAACTTTTAACGCAAATGATCGAGGCAATGGGTCTGCGCCGCGACGACGTTTACATTGCCAACGTGGTGAAATGCCGGCCCCCGCAGAATCGCGCGCCCGAGCCCGACGAGATCGAAACATGCTCACCGTTTCTTTATCGCCAGCTCGCCGTGATCCGGCCCAAAGCCGTCGTGTGTCTCGGTGCGATTGCCTTTCAATCGCTCACCGGAACGAAGCCGTCGATGTCCAGAATTCGCGGCCAGTGGCTTGAATTTCGCGGCATCCCGCTGCTGGCCACGTATCATCCCGCCTATCTTCTCCGCAATCCGAATGCGAAGGGCGACGTCTGGGAAGACTTGAAAAAAGTAATGGCGCATCTCGGCCTGAAGTTGCCCGCCAAACGCTGAGGAAGCCTGCGCCGCAAACTTGGGCTGAAAGCACCAGGCAAAGAGCACACAGGCTGAAGGTTGTGCCAGCGAGCAGAGCCTCACGTCAGTTCGCGCAGAACCGGCGCGAACGGGACGTGAGCTACAGGCCCAAGGCACCACGGAAGACTGCCGACCTGAGAATCGTCGCTACAGGACTAGAAGCCACACAGGCTGAAGGTTGTGCCAGCGGGCGGAACCTCACGTCAGTTCGCGCAGAACCGGCGCGAACGGGACGTGAGCTACAGCCTAAGGCACCAGGGAAAACTGCCGACCTGAGAATCGTCAGGACTAGAAGCCACACAGGCTGATTTTCTGCGGTCGTTCCCGCGTATCAATTTGCTGCGGTATTCCCGCTGCCGATGAAATGAAAGCTTCCTGTTACACTATGGCGCCGCGAACTCGCGTGCTGCGAGTTTGCGCGTTAGTGAAGTGCGGCGCGGCGTTTTTCTTCTGTCGCGTTCAATGGCGGCAGTAAATTTTTCGGAGAGAGCGATTGGGAATTTTCCTGGGACTTGCGGCAGCGCTCGGTTGGGGCGTCGCGGACTTCATGGCGCGCTTCGCGACGCGTCGGGCGGGCGCGTATCGCACGCTCATGTACATGCAGCTGGCCGGTTTCCTCGCTCTGTCGGCGGGAATGGCTTCGACGGGCCACTGGACCAGATTTTTTCCGAGTCACGCGGAGCATCACGCGTGGGCGTGGGCGATTTGCGCCGGCCTGTTGAATGTAGGAAGCGCGTTTTCGCTGTATCGCTCGTTTGAAATAGGCGTCCTCGCGCTGGTCGCTCCGATCGCCGCCAGCTATCCGGCGCTCACGGTTCTGCTTTCGCTCTGGAGCGGCGAGCGCCTCACTTTGCCGCACGCCTTCGGCGTCATTGCCGCAATCATCGGCGTCGTGCTGGCTGCGATTGCGTTCTCTTCGCCTCCGCAGGAGTCTTCGGTTGAAGAGCATCGGCGTCACGTTTTTCGCGGAGTTCCCTGGGCGCTTGCGGCCGCGGTGGGATTCGGGCTGCTTTTTTGGGTTCTCGGATTTCACGTGATGCCGGTTTTCAGCGGCGCCGCGTCGGTGTGGATGGTCCGAATTACCACGTTCACAATGCTTGCGCTACTGGTCATGCCGCTGCGACAAAGCGCGAAACTCCCGGGCAGTTCGACGCTCTGGCTCATCGCCGCCGTTGGCGTCATGGACACGGCCGCTTTCGTCGCCAATAACCTGGCGCTCAAAAATGAGCAGGTGGCGGTCGCGAGCGTATTGTCGTCGCTATACGGTGCGGTAACGGTGGTTCTCGCCGCGATTTTTCTGCGCGACAAGCTCGAACGCACGCAGTGGGCCGGCATCGTCCTGATTTTTTTGGGAATCGCTTTGGTCAGCGTGTAGTCGCAATGAAACAGGGCGAAGCTCGAGAAAAAATTCTAGGCGAAGCTCGCGCCAGCTCATGCCTTCGCGCCTTGCTGCTACACTAGATCGCTAACATGACTCCGCGGTATTGCGAAATTGCTCTACCTGTTCCGCTCCGCTCCACGTTCACGTATGCGATCCCGCAACATTTAAGTAATGCTGACCTCGTCGGCAGTCGCGTCGTTGTGCCGTTTCGCAACCGCGCGATGGTCGGAGTCGTCGTGGCTCTTGCCGTGAATCCCTCCGAAGGCAAAAAGACCAGGGAAATCATCGAATTGCTCGATGCTGTTCCGGCGCTGCCGCCAAAATTAATCGAGCTGGGAACATGGGTCAGCCGATATTACGTCGCGCCGCTTGGAGAGACGTTGCGCGCCATGCTGCCGCCGCTCGCGGAATTACGCCAGGAACGAGAATATGAATTGACGGAGCACGGCCAGAATTTTCTCGGCGAGATGAAAGAACGCGGCCCGGCGGATCCGGGTGAGTCGGTTGATCTCGCGATTCTCGAACTCTTGTACGCTGACGATAAGCCTGTGGCGTCTGCACGATTGCGGCGAATTGCGGACGGCGAAGCGGCTGCAGAACGACTCGTCCGGCGCGGATGCCTGGTGGCGCGCGAACGTATGCGCCATAAGCATCAGCGAGCGCAGAAAATCGTGGCCTGGAATCCGGCGGCCATAGCTGCCGATGCGAAGGAAGAAAAAGTCCGGGAAATTCTGACGGCGATGCGCGGGCCTTTGCCCGTTCCACTTTTGCTGAAGGCAGGGGCCTCACGCGCGGTCGTCGCGCGGCTGGAACGAGAAGGCAAGCTCACGTCATGGGAAGAGGCGCTCGGGGCGCGTGCAAACGCGGAATCGGAAGAAGACACCTGGGAAACGGATTTCGTTCCGCCTTCGAATGTCCTGAACGCCGATCAAAAATCCGCGCTTGCCGCCGTCAACGGATGGCTCGCGGAAAAGGTGTTTGTAACGAGTTTGCTTCACGGTGTTACGGGAAGCGGCAAGACGGAAGTTTATCTGGGCGCGGTCGAAGCCACTCTGGCGCAGTCGCGCAATGCGATTGTGCTGGTGCCGGAAATTGCGCTGACGCTGTGGCTCAGCCGCCTGGTGCGCGCGCGATTCGGCGGGATTGTCGCCGTGTTGCACAGCGGACTGGCGGATAATGAACGTTCGCGCGAATGGTGGCGCGTCCGCCGGGGCGAAGCGCGAGTCGTTGTGGGGACGCGCTCGGCGGTATTCGCGCCGCTCGAGGATGTAGGACTCATCATTGTCGATGAAGAGCAGGAGTCGAGTTACAAGCAGGAGGAAACACCTCGATACAATGGCCGCGATGTCGCCATCGTTCGTGCGCGGCTCGAAGGCGCGGTCGCACTGCTCGGCTCCGCCACTCCATCGCTTGAAACTTTTCAGAACGCGCGCACGGGAAAATACCGGCTTCTCGAGCTGACCACCCGAGTCGAAGACCGTCCGCTTGCGTTTGTGAAGCTCGTTGACTTGCGCCAGGAATTCAAGCAGACGCACCGCTCAGCGCCTGTTTCGTCTTCGCTATTGAAAGCAATCGGCGAGCGATTCTCCGCCCGCACGCAGGCGCTGATCCTGATCAATCGCCGCGGATATTCCTGGTACGTCCTCTGCAGAAGCTGCGGCGCAGGAATCGAGTGCCAGAATTGCAGCATCGCGCTGTCGTATCACAAACGGCGCGCGCGTCTCGAATGCCACTACTGCGGATATTCAATCGCGGTGCCGAAGCTGTGCCCGAAATGCAAATCGGAATATTTATATTTTGTCGGAGACGGGGCGGAACGCGTTGAGGAATATCTGCGCGAGCAGTTTCCGAAAGCGCGAATCGCACGTCTCGATCGCGACACGGTGCGGACGAAGCGCGAATATCAAAAGGTTCTCGGAGCGTTCGCGCGCGGCGATTTGGATTTGCTTGTGGGCACGCAGATGGTTGCAAAAGGCCACGATTTCGAGCGCGTCACTCTTGTTGGCGTGGTTTCGGCGGACCTGGCGCTGGGGCGTCCGGACTTTCGCGCGGCGGAGCGAACGTTTCAACTTCTCACACAAGTAGCTGGGCGCGCGGGACGAGGCCGGTTCCCCGGCGAAGTGCTCATTGAAACATATTATCCCGAGCACTACGCAATCCAGCACGCAGTAGATCAGGATTACGGCGCGTTCTTTGAGCGCGAAATTCATTTTCGCCGGATGATGCATTATCCTCCGTTCATCGCGCTGGCAAACGTGCTGGTGCGCGACCGCAAAATCGAGAATGCGATTCGATGGTCGCGGGCAATCGCGGCGCATTTTGATTTGCTGAGAATCAGCGAGCTGAAGGTGCTGGGACCGGCGGCGGCGGCGCTTTCGAAATTGCGCCGCGAATATCGTTTCCAGATTTTGCTGAAGACGCCGAATCGCCGCTTGCTGGCGGAAGTTCTCGAAGGCTGCCTGTCATTTTGCGAGAGAAAAGAAATCCCCGATAGCGCGGTGATTGTGGATGTGGATCCCACGAGCCTGCTGTGAGCGTTGTGTCTGTGTTTTTGCTTTGTACTTCCGAACCTCAGCGGCTGAAGCCGCGATAATTGGCCGGCTTGCGGCATGGCCCGTCGTTTTTCAGGGTGAACTGAAGCCTGCCTGCCGACCACGGCGGGCAAGCGGCGGGCAGGCCGTGCCCTGACACAAGCCGAAATGGAATACAGACCGTCGTTTGAGTGCTCCAGCGGAAATCAGGGATGAGGAACGCTGAGCGGCAAAGGCGTGAAACACAGCAGGAAAATAATGAGCGCGACGATGGCCCAGGCGCGGCGCTTGCGGTCGAGCGGAGTCCATCGGTCTATCAGCGCCGGATGACGGAAGCCCAGAAATACTAAAAGCACCGCGAAGAAAATCCATCCGTGCCAGAAAAAAATTCCCAAAGTAATCAGGATGACGCCAAACGCAAGCGAGACGCGGCGATGCCGGCTGCTTGCCACGCTGTAAATAATGTGACCGCCGTCGAGTTGTCCGATCGGCAGAAGGTTCAGCGCCGTGGCGAACAATCCCACCCACGCGGCGAGCGCGATCGGACTGAAGAGCATATCGTTCAGCCGCGCGCCGGGATGAAAAATGTCCAGGAAAAACCTCATCAATGGCGGACTGCCAAAAATCACCAGCGCGCTGGATTGCACTCCCGGCACGACTTTCGACAGATAAACGCCGGCGGCAAGAATTGGAACCGCGAGAATAAATCCCACGAGCGGCCCCGAAAATCCCACGTCGAACAGAGCTTTACGATTCAGAATGGGCGAGCGGATGCGAATGAATGCGCCGAAAGTTCCGATCAGCGTCGGCGCGGGAATGAAATACGGATAGCTCGCGTCAATTTTGTAATACCGGCACGCAAAATAATGTCCGAGTTCGTGCGCCAGTAAAATTCCGATCAGCGTGAACGCAAAAGGAATGCCGGCGAGCAGCAATCGGGGATGGATCAAGGCCTCCCATGTGGGAGCGAACGGATTCTCCATTCCCGAGAAAGGCGCGCGGTTCTGCGCGAACGAATCAGAAAACTCACGGCCGACGGCGAGCGTCGAAATCAGCGTGAGAACAAAGAGGACCAGCGCGAGGACGAATTTTCTTTTTCGTGGCGGAGCGATCCTCGCCGCGCCGAGCCAAAATGGGTGGCGCAGGTCGAGCAAGTCAACCGGTGCATTACCGTTTCCATCCCCGTGGCCGTTTCCATTTGGCACGTTACTAGATTACACGCGTGCGACGAGGCTCGCCACTGCGTTGGACAAGCGAGCCGGGGCTGCCCGGAAAGCCTCACGTCAGTTCGCGCAACGGCGACGCGAACGGGACGTGAGCTACAGGTGAGGCGAAAGACACAGAACTGAAGCAGTGCCACGATGACGCACGTATGGATCAGCCTCGCGCCAACGCTTGCATCGCGAAACTTTCCGCGTACTTCGGGTGTCCAAGTCTCAGGCGTGGTGTTTTAGGTGTGCCCGGGCGTAGAACACCGGTTAACGTTTTGTTCGGGAGGTGACGCGATGGAAGCATTGGGACGCGATGTGCGTTACGCCCTGCGGGGCTTCAGGCGCACTCCGGCGTTTGCTGTGACCGTGATTCTCGCCCTAGCGCTCGGCATCGGCGCAACAACGGCCGTCTTCAGCGTGCTTGAGCGCAATCTATTGCATCCGCTTCCTTACGCTCATGCCGATCGGCTGGTGTTTTTTGGGATGGTTATCCCGTCGTTCGATTCCCGTCCGTTTCTCTTCACGTCTTCGTATCTGCAACTCACCGGAAGCGACACGCCGTTCGACTCCATGGGGTCTTGGAGGCCGGGCGTCGCGGCATGTGACCTTACGGAGGCGCAGCCCTTGCGGCTGGCGTGCGCGCGAGCGGAGTCCACGTTTTTGCCGACTTTTGGCGCCAGCCCAATCATAGGGCGCAATTTCACAACCGAGGAAGACGGTCCCAATGCGCTGCCAGTGTGCCTGATCTCATATCCACTGTGGCAGAGCCGATTCGGCGGCAGCACGGCAGCGCTCGGTCACTCGCTGTCGATTGATGGCCGGCCAACCAGAATCATTGGCGTCCTGCCGCGCAATTTTGAGTGGCCTACGCTCACGCATGTGGACATCATTTTGTCCGAGGCAATTTCGGCTGCAGAGAGAGCCAATCCCATGGCCGGAGTCGTACGCGCTTATGCCCGACTGAAGCCCGGCGTGAGCGCAGAACAAGCTCGCGCACGACTTCAGCCAATCGTTGAAAACTGGAAGCGAGCCTTACCGCCAATGTTTCGTGGAGAGATGCGGCTTGAGTTGCTGTCGGTACGCGAAGACCAAGTTGGCTCAATACGCCTCGCACTGCTCGTTCTTTTCGGAGCCTCACTAGCCTTGCTGCTTTTGGCCGCCGCGAACGTCGCAAATTTGTTTTTAGCGCGCGGTACAGCGCGACAGTACGAACTTGGAGTGCGTGCTGCCCTCGGCGCTAGCCGCAGAGATCTGATTCTGTTGCAGCTAACGGAAAGCACATTGCTTGGTTTCTTCGGAGGTGTAGTCGGCGCGGGAATAGCATTTGCATTGCTGTGCGTATTCGCCGCCTTAGCGCCTTCCGGCATTCCGCGCATTGCGCAAGCAGGACTCAACACGCCAGCCCTGCTTTTCATTGTTGGAGCATCGCTTTTATCGGGCCTGATCTGCGGGTTAGCGCCAGCGCTCGCCGCGCGCCCGATGCGCGCGCTCCTGAGCGGGCCCTCACTAGGAGCGCCCCGAGCGCGATTGGGAGCGGCGCTGGTCGTCACCCAAGTTGCCGTTTCATTCGTGCTGGTGGTTGGAGCCGGGCTGTTTCTGGAAACGTTGCGCAACATCGAGGCGGTGCCGCTGGGTATGGAGACGAATCATATTGTAACTGCGGAAATCACGTTAGGAAACGCCTACCGATCCAGTGCTGCGAGCGAATTTTTCGAACGTGTCGCGACCGGTCTGCGCACTCTTCCTGGGGTAACGGGTGCCGCGATGAGCGATTCTCTGCCGCCGACCGGCGGAGAACGAGCGCGGATGTTTTTTGACATTCACGTGGAAGGCCGCCCGCCGTTTCCGACGGGGACAGGCGGCTTGGTTGGCTGGCGTATTGTCACCCCTGGCTATTTTCGATTGCTCGATATTCCTATTCTTGATGGCCGTGGGTTTCTCACGAGGGACGAGGCTCAGAACGCCGATGTCGTAATTATCAGCAGGAAGCTGGCCGAGCGTTTGTTTGCCCACAGGACCGCCATTGGTCAGCATCTCCAGTTTTCCGGACAAGGGCCGTGGTACACAGTCGTAGGCGTCGCTGGTGACGTGCAATACCTCAATGAATCCGGCCGCGTGGGACGTGTTGATCCAGAATATTACGTTTCATGGCAGACCTCCGCCAGTACTGCGGCGGCGGAAGGGGAACAGCATGCATTCTTTATCGTTCAAAGTCCCTTGAAACCCACCGCGGTAGAGCGGCTTGTCCGCGGCGAAATCGCTGCTCTTGATCCTATCCTGCCGCCACAGATCTCCACACTGGACGCCCGTGTCGAGAACTTGCGCGTTCAGCCGCAGTTTAACGCGTCGCTCATCAGCCTGTTCGCTGCGATAGGCTTTGTGCTTGCGGCGGTTGGAATCTATGGCGTGCTTTCGTTTATTGTTTCATCCAAAACGAAAGAAATTGGCGTGCGAATGGCGCTTGGCGCTGCGCCAGGAAGCGTGTTGCGTTTGATCCTCCGGCGCGGACTCTATCTGATCCTGTCCGGCCTTGTCGCTGGCGTAGCTCTGGGGTTCGCCTTCACTAATTTGCTGAGAGGATTGCTTTATGGCGTGAGTCCTGTAGATCCGGCAATCGCTGGCACAGCCGCACTGCTCTTGCTGCTTGTGGGTCTGCTTGCATGCTACATTCCGGCGCGGCGCGCGATGCGCGTCGATCCCTTAGTCGCCCTCCGCTACGAATAAAACGCCGCTGGGATTTAGCTTACAGGGCTTGTAATTCTTTTCCGGGTTTGAAGCGCACGGCTTTGCCGGGCTGGATATTGACTTGCTGGCCTGTGCGAGGATTGCGGCCGATGCCGGTCTTGCGCGGTTTCACGTTGAAGACGCCGAAGCGGCGGAGTTCGATGCGTTCGCCGCGGCCCAGAGCGTTTTTCAACGCTTCGAAAACGGTTTCGACGGCCTGCTCGGCTTTGGTGCGGGGAATATTCGTGCGTTGAACGACGGCATTCACGATATCAAGTTTTATCATTGCGGGACGTCTCCTCGTCGAAGCGTATGCTAGATGGCGCGTTGCGGGTTGTCAAGCCGCGCGGGGTGTAATAACATGCCGCGCCTTTTCGAAATGAAATGCACTGGGAGGATGGAATGAGCGTGAAGCCGGATCGCTGGATCACGAAGATGGCGCGCGAACATAAAATGATCGAGCCTTTTTCGGACCGGCAGGTGCGCGAAGGCGTAATCAGTTACGGTGTGTCTTCGTATGGCTACGACCTGCGCGTGGCTGAAGATTTCCGAATTTTCACGAACGTAAATTCGACGACCGTCGATCCAAAACAATTTGACGCGCGCTCGTTTGTGGAATTCAAAGGGCCGGTGTGCATCATTCCGCCGAACTCATTCGCGCTAGGACGCTCGGTGGAGTATTTTCGGATACCGCGAAACGTGCTAACACTGTGCGTGGGAAAATCCACGTATGCGCGATGCGGAATCATCGTGAACGTGACGCCGTTCGAGCCGGAGTGGGAAGGCTTTGTGACGCTGGAGATCAGCAACACGACGCCGCTGCCGGCGCGAATTTACGCGAACGAAGGATTGTGCCAGGTGATTTTTTTCGAGTCCGACGAAAGCTGCGAAGTGTCGTACAAAGATAAAAAAGGGAAGTATCAGTCGCAGCAGGGAATCGTGCTGCCGCGATTGTGAAGTCGCGCGATTGCTTTACGCTTTTGCGCGCGAGGCGTCGATTGATAATTTTCCCGGGCCGTAAGCCGCGACCATCAGCAGGGCGCCCATGATGGCCACATTCTTCAAGAAGTTAATTTGATTCTCGCCGCGCATCGCGCCCTGCATGGCCCAAAAATTGTGGAACATGAGCGTCGCCGGAATCAGATAGAGGAACATGATGAGAGCGGCGAGGCGCGTTTGAAAGCCGGCGATGAGGCAGAGCGCACCGAGAATTTCGATGATGAGCGCGCCAGCGAGCATCACGCCTGGCATCGGCATTCCCTTTGAACCGAGAAAGGGAACCATGCCGCTGAAATTCATCAATTTGCTCATTCCGCTGTGAAGAAAAATCAAACTGATCAGGATTCTTCCCACCAAGGGCATGATGCGTTCGTAGGCGTTCATGCGCGAGCCTCCGTTTCGATTGAGAAGTTCAGCAGCGCCTTTTTATCGTGACTCCAATGCGAAAAGCAGATCCCCTGCCTGCCCGCCACCGCGGGCAAGCGGCAGGCAAGCTCGCCGCACAGGCGGCTCGGTATGACAAGGAGAAACTTCTTTGCGCATTTTGCTATGCCAGGTCGAAGAGCAAAACTTCCGACGGCGCTGTGGCTTGAAATTTCAACCTGATTTCGCCTGAGATTGCGGCACCGTCGCCCGCCGCCAGTTCGGTTCCGTTCAGCCGCACTTTACCACGAGCGACCTGCACCCACGCGTGGCGTCCTGATTCGAACGGCTGCGCGATTTCTTCGCCGGCCTTCATGCGCGCGGCAAAGAGCTTTGCGTCCTGATGGATCGCGACGGGTGCGCCGTTGCCGGCGAGCAACTTGAAACTTCCGTTCCAGCTATTTTCCGGGAACGTGAATTGCTCGTAAGCCGGTTTCAGATTGCGGCGATCCGGCAAAATCCAGATTTGGAGCAAATGGACCGGCTCGGACTTGGACGCGTTGAACTCGCTGTGCATCACGCCGGAACCTGCTGTCATATGCTGAAGCTCGCCGGGATGAATCACGCCGCTCGCGCCGGTGCTGTCGCGATGTTCGAGCGCGCCTTCGAGCACCCAGGTGAGAATTTCCATGTCGCGATGCGGATGCATGCCGAAGCCCTGGCCGGGCGCGATAACGTCTTCATTGATAACGCGAAGCTGGTGAAAACCCATGTGGTTGGGGTCGTAGTACTGGTCGAAAGAAAATGTGAAATGGGAATCGAGCCAGCCGATTTTGTTGTGCCCACGCTCGTTGCGGGGCCGAATGGTGATCATTTTGGCCTCCTGGTCGTGCTCTTTGTGTTTGAGGGACGCATATTCGATGAGCGACGATGCGTTGCGATTCGGGTGCCGCGGGAGGCGGGATACAAACGAAACTCGTTACCGATCATAATTTATGTAAAACATTGGATGTATGTGACTTAGGAAAATGCGACTGTGCATCATTGCCGATCAAGATTGGGCGTTTTCGGGGGGTTGGAGGCTTAAGCCGCCGATGGGGTACCTGTAGCTAGCATGCGTAGAGATTCAGCGGATACGGTAAATCTTCACATTTCGGCATCAGGTGCCTGAGTTGGATCTGCGCAAAACCTTCAATTTCGGCGGATGCTGCACCACCTTGCAGAATCTCAAAACACCTGCCATTAACGTATTGCGCCATTAACACGAAGGAATCTGGCTTGTGATCCCACGGCGCCTTGGCGTATTCACGCACGATCTCTGCTGAAACGATGCCGGTCTCGGGAGCACGCGCTAAACCGCCGGAGTCCACGAACTTCGGATCGAGGAGCCGGATTGTGCTTAACGCGAGATCGGGATCAAGGACTTTTCTCCCCGAACTTCGCCCCAATCCATAGGAGACTAATTCGAGGTCTTCAATGATCCGTTTTGCCAGCCCTTCGATGAACGGCCGGTCAATTGTTAAACCAGCGCTCGGATGCGAGAAGTTTGGTATGTCCCGAAGTCGCATGACTTTTTACCCACGGCGTCTACGCGCTCGCAAATATAGCGCGTATCAGATACACACATCCCACGATGAAAGCGATCCATGCAACTAGAAACAAGAATCCAACGCGCTTCAAACGCGCTGGGGATGCGGTTCCCTTCTGGAGTGCCGCTACAATGAGCTGCAAGTCGAGAAGTGCGGCGATCACGGTGACGACGAGGATGACCGACGCACGGCGAATAATACCGTGCACAGCTGGTGCCGGCGGGAGCTTCTCTGGCAGAAGTCCCCAGAGGAGAGCCAGCATTACGCCTGAAGTCCCGATTAAAGTCTTCAGGATCTCTTCAACAGATTCAGTCGGTGGGTCTTTAGGCATGGATGCCACCGTGCATCGATTGCCGCATGGCGTTAGGGAATTGCGACTTAAATCTTAATTCTATGTGCAAGACGATATGAGAGTCGCTGCCCGCTGTCAAGCCGACTTCATCGTGGGCACGGCGAAGCGAGGACTTCGCGTGGATGAAGCGCTCTGGAGAGGCTAGCGCGATGCGCTACTCGGCGAAAGTTGGCTTGGCTGTAAGAAAATGGCGATTTTGCATGCCCGGGCGTACAATGCTACACATGGTTCGGGCAAGGCTTACAGTTCTGGCTCTGGCGGCGTTGCTGATTACCGCAGCGGTTCCCGATTGCATGGCACAAGTTCAAGCGAATGCTGATGCGATGACATGCTGCCGTTCAATGCCATGCACGCCCGCAAATCGAAGCCAGGATTGTTGCAAGAAGATGGTCCAGATTCCAAACGTGTTTTCACCGGCGCCTGCACGCACGAATGGAGCAGGGTCATTGGTCCAGCTTGGCGTTGCTCCGCCAACCCGAACGACTGCGCGAGACGTCACGCCACTGCGACGCGCCGAAGTGAAGCAGCATTCTCCACCCGGAGAATTGTTCACCCTGCATCAATCCCTGCGAATTTAATTTTCTCTCCAGAGCCGTGTG
>DATEHB010000201.1:0-3796 GCA_035279805.1 Candidatus Acidiferrales bacterium | reverse complement strand
CGCACTCCTCTGGTAATCTTTCTTCACGTCGCTGGCGCGGAGAGGTGTCTGAGCGGTTGAAAGAGCCCGCCTCGAAAGCGGGTAGCCTGGCAAAACCGGGCTCGTGGGTTCAAATCCCACCCTCTCCGCCATTAAGCCTGGGCCATTTTTCTCGTGGCACGCTGCGCGCGCGGGCAGGCTCTCTCGTCCATATCTCTCCGCCAAACTCACAGTCGTGCTGCGCCGTGAACCTTCTGACTAGAACAGCGTTCACTCGGGCGGGCTTCGGGTGTATAAAGATATGCCTTCGAGAGAGTAAACCGAATCTCGTAACGAATCCCAGTTACGCCGAGTCTCCGACACCGATGCGAGCCATTTCAGACGACGTTTACAAGCACATTGACAACGCGCTGTACAACGAGCGGGCGGATATTTGGTGGGATGAAAACCAAATTCTGCATTTGCTGAAGAGCTCTGTGAATCCGGCCCGTGTCGGTTACTTCAGGAGGCTTCTCGATGAAGTACTGAAGCTCGATTATCGCGGCACCTCGGCATTGGATGTAGGCTGCGGCGGCGGCATTCTAGCTGAAGAGTTTGCCGCGTTGGGTTTTCAAGTGACAGGTATTGATCCCTCGGAACAATCGCTGACCACGGCAAGGCAACATGCGCAATCCATGGGATTACAAATCAATTACCAGCGAGGAACAGGAGAATCCATTCCGTTCGCCGATAACGCTTACCCGGTTGTGTACTGTTGCGATGTGTTGGAGCATGTCCGCGACCTGCCAAAGGTGATCGGCGAAATATCCCGAGTGACGAAACCCGGCGGCGTATTCTTTTTTGATACCCTCAACCGTACCTTCGCCAGTAAGTTGGTAGCCATTAAAATTTGGCAGGAATGGAAAAGTACGGCTTTTATGCCGCCCAGATTTCACGAGTGGAGAATGTTTATCAAGCCGGCGGAATTAAAGGGCTTGCTTGTGCAAGCTGGATTTGAGTTCAAGGAGTGTCGCGGTACGTCGCCGAACATAAGCATTCCTAAAATGATCGGCCTGCTGCGAAAAAGGGCGAAAGGCGAAATTGGCCACAAGGAGCTTGGCCAGCAGTTCAAACTCATGGAAAGCAACCAAATGAGAGTTCTTTACATGGGATACGCCATCAAGCGTTTGTAGCATCAAGCACGGCACCGCCCTTCCGCACTTTGTCATTGCGCGCGAAAATTACCGGCGAGAGGCGAAGAAGGTTTGCAGCAAGGCGCCGGCATCGTCCGCGCAAACGCCCGCCGTGATTTCGACGCGGTGATTGACTCTCGGATGCTCGAAGACGGCGAAGCATGAGCGTACCGCGCCTCCCTTCGGGTCATCGGCGCCATAAACGAGCCGCGTTACGCGCGCCTGCAAAATCGCGCCAGAGCACATCGCGCACGGCTCGATGGTCACGTAAACGGTCGTCCCCAGCAGGCGATGATTCCCAATTGCAGCCGCGGCTCGGCGCAGCGCAACCATCTCCGCGTGCGCCGTGGGATCGCAGTCCGCAATCGTGCGGTTCGCCGCGCGCGCAACCACGCGTTCTCCCAGCAAAATGACGCAGCCGACCGGCACTTCGCCGTCGCGCTCCGCCGCACGCGCTTCTTCGAGCGCCACCTTCATGTACGTTTCATCCAGCGCCGCCTGTGCGTGCCGCGCGCTGTTCCAATCGCCATTCATCGCGCATCAGAATATCATGACGTTTTGTTCAGCAGCGCCGGGAGACGCGAGGGACAATTCCTGATGGGCATAATCGAGCAATTCGTAACGGCAGCCGGCAGAGAATCGAGACGCGCGCCGTCGCAGCTTCTGTTATTTATTGTTTTGTGCGTTTTTTTTGGCGGCATTGCTCTCCCGGGTGTTAGCGCGAAATCCAAGAAACAAAAAACTGACGCCGAGATGACTCCCGCCGCTCTTTCCGCACAGGCGTGGTCGATTCTCAACGAGGGCGCCGCGTCGCACAGCCTTCGCAAACGTACGGACGCCATTGCCGCGCTGGCCTCCATGGAAGGCGACCCTAAGGCGATCAAGCTGATCGAAGATGCGTTGGTTGACAAAGACGCCGATGTGCGGCGCATTGCCGCGGCCGCGCTGGGCAGCATGGGTGCAAAGGATGCGATTCCCGCGTTAAAGAAAGCCACGGATGACAAAGACTCCGCCGTCAGTTTTGCCGCCGCTGAATCGCTTTGGAAAATGGGAGATCGCAGCGGAGTCGATATTTTTTATGCTGTCGTCCTCGGCAACCGGCACGCGGGCAAGGGAGTTGTGTCGAGCAATATCGGCGAAGCGAAAAAGACGCTCCATGATCCGATGGCGCTCGCGATGATCGGTGTCAATGAAGGCTCCGGCGCTCTGCTCGGACCTTTTTCGGAAGGCATAACCGTGGCAGAAGTGCTCGCGAAAGACCGTTCCTCGCCGGCGCGCGCCCTCTCCGCGACGCTGCTCGGCCAGCATCAATCGCCGGACACGGAAAAGATTCTCGAAGATGTCCTTGAAGATAAAAATGTCGCGGTGCGCGTTGCTGCCGCAAAAGCTCTTGGCGGATTCGACGATCCGGCGCTAATCAAGAGGCTCGCGCCGCTGATGGAGGCGAAGGGGCCGCCACTGATCAAGCCGGTCGATTCAGTGCGCTACATGTCCTCGGCTTCCGTGATTCGTTTGCTTCGTAAACAAAAATCTGCTTCTCCGCCCGCTCCGTCGCCGCCGAAGTCGGGACACTCAACCTGATTTCGTGCAACCGAATCTGCGACGCTGCTTGCCCCAGGCTTCGCGCTGCGGTATAAAACTTCGGCTTCTCATAGGGAAAGAAAACCATGGAACTGCGCAAAGACCCGATCACTCGCAGTTGGGTGGTGGTCGGACATTCGGGCCACGCGGAATTGCCGGTGAATCCCTGTCCATTGTGTCCCGGCAATGAGGGTGACACGCGCACAATTCTACAATTGCCCGCGCAGGGGCCCTGGCAGGTTCGCGTGCTGCCGCATTTCCGCCCGCTCTATCACATTGAAGGCGATCCGGGACGTTCCGCGGAAGGAATTTACGACCGCATGAGCGGCGTGGGCGCGCACGAAATCATCGTGGACACGCCGGACCACGCGCACAGCATGGCCGAGGAATCCGCCGAGAATGTGGCGCTTGCGCTCGAAGCCTGCGCGCGACGCATCGCCGACTTGAAACGCGATCCGCGGTTTAAGTACGTCGCGGTCTTCAAAAACAGCGGTCCGAATTCCGGGGAAGAGTGGCGGCACTCGCATTCGCAGATATCCGCGACCACGTTTGTTCCGCGGCGCGTGTTGTACGAATTGCGCGCGGCCCGCGATTGGTTTCACGAACGCGACCGCTGCGTTTTTTGCGACATTCTCCGCCAGGAAGAAAAGCAAGCGAGGCGCGTGGTCGATTCACAGGGCGATTATCTTGCATTCTGCCCGTACGCTTCGCGCGTGCCTTTTGAGACATGGATTCTGCCGCGCCGGCACGCTCATTTGTTCGAAGCGCCCGGCGCCGAAGATTTTCGCGCATTGGGAATCCTGCTCGCACGCGTGATTCGCCGCTTGCGCTCCGTGGCGCAGGGATATCACCTGGTCGTGCACACAGCGCCGAATTCGCTGCAGACCAAAGGGGAGTTGAGTGACTACTGGAAAACAATCGCGGACGATTATCACTGGCACATAGAAATTCTCCCGGTCGTGCCGACCAGTGAAAAATCCTACGTAATCAAGGAAGTGTATTTCAACGCCTTGCTGCCCGAGCAAGCCGCGGAACTGCTGCGCCAGGTCGATCCGGGCCGATGA
>DATEHB010000200.1:0-11169 GCA_035279805.1 Candidatus Acidiferrales bacterium | reverse complement strand
ATCTCGCTGCGGGCGGCGCGCACGTGGACGGGATCTATTATTGCCCGCACATTCGCGACAATGATTGTAGGTGTCGCAAGCCGCTTCCGGGAATGCTGGAGCAGGCGGCGCGCGAACATGCGCTGGAGCTTGCGGGCTCAGCCCTCGTGAGCGATCGCTACGACGATATTTCCATGGGGCAATCCGTTGGGTGCCAAAGCATTTTAGTCCTCTCCGGTTACGGCCGCGGAGAATATGAGTGGCATCGCAGCGACTGGCCGCGGCAACCTGACCACGTGGTGGAAGATCTGACTGCCGCCGTCGATCTGATTTTGGGCGAAAAGCGGCTGGCGAAGCGCGGAGAGAAGCAATGAGCGCGGCGAAAATGAAAGCTGATGAAGCCACGCGCGCGCCCGATTTGTCGCGTTTGCTCGATATTGTGTCCGCCTTCGTGCGGCAGAGAATCGTCGTGCTTGGCGATTTCGTCGTCGACGAATACGTCACAGGTGAAATATCGCGCGTTTCCCGCGAGGCGCCCGTCCTGATTTTGCGGCACAAACAAACGCAGATTATTCCCGGCGGCGGCGCGAATGCTGCAAATAACCTGGCGGATTTGGGCGCGGAAGTCTTCCCCATTGGCGTCGTGGGGGATGACGGCGCTGGAAATGCCCTGATCGAATATTTCCGTTGCAAGAAAGTGGACGTCTCCGGAATCATTCGCGCACGTGGCTGGACCACCGCCACAAAAACGCGTTTTCTGGCGCGTTGGACGCACACATCGCGCCAGCAGGTTTTGCGCGTCGACCGCGGATCGGAAACGGAATTGCCGGCGCGCGTAGCGGAGAGAATTATTCGCAAGAGCCGCGATCGCGTTGCGAAGTCGGATGCGGTGATCGTTTCTGATTATGGCGCGGGGTCGGTGACTCCGCGATTGCTGAAGGGTGTGCGCGCGAAAATCGCGACGCTAGATTCGCGTTATCGTTTGCTCGATTACAGGGGCATGAAAATCACCGCAGCAACGCCAAACGAGCCGGAGCTCGAGGCGCTGTATCACTCGAAGATAGGAAACGACCGGCGCACCCTCGAAATTCTGGGGCAACGCACATTGCGTTCGCTGAAACTGAGTGCGCTGCTGGTGACGCGCGGTAAAGACGGCATGGTGCTGTTCGAGCGCGCGAAGGCTCCGTACGAAATTCGCGTATACGGGTCGGACGACGCGGTGGATGTTACGGGCGCGGGCGATACGGTCATCGCCGCTTTCACCTTGGCGCTCGCGGCAGGCGCTTCGTTTGTGGATGCCGCACATCTCGCAAACTATGCGGGCGGAATCGTGGTGATGAAACGCGGCACCGCGACCGTAACGCGCGCGGAACTCGAGAACGCAATTCGCGGCGAGGCCACCGTTGGCGCATGAACACGCGCTCCAAGATTCTTTCGCGCACTGATTTGCAAACGCTGCTCGCCACGCAACGACAAAGCGCTCGGCAAATCGTGCTGGCCAACGGTTGCTTCGATATCTTGCACGCGGGACACGTGCGTTATCTCGACGACGCGCGCCGCGAAGGCGATGTGCTGGTGGTCGCAATCAATTCCGATGCGAGTGTGTGCGAATTGAAGGGCGCTGGACGGCCCATTTTGCCGGCGCACGCGAGGGCGGAGCTGGTTGCGGCGCTCGCCGCCGTGGATTACGTCGTGATTTTCGACGAGCCGGATGTGCGCGCTTTGCTGCGCGACCTGCGACCGAATGTTCACGCGAAGGGGACTGATTATACGGTGGACACTGTGCCGGAGCGGGAAGAAGCGGCGCGGCTCGGCATTCGCGTCGCGATTGTCGGAGACGCGAAGCAGCATTCGACACGCGATCTCGTCGCGCGCATACGCCAAGCATCCCATGGCTGACGAGCGTCTTCTCATACTGCGGATGAGCGCGCTCGGAGACATCGTGCACACGCTTCCTGCCGTCGCGGCGCTGCGCGAATCGTTTCCCGGCGCGGAAATCGACTGGCTCGTGGATCGCAAATGGTCTGCGATTCTAGAAGGCAATCCCGATGTCAATAAAGTGATTTCCATCGACCGGCGCAGCCCGGGAAATGTGATCGCGACCGTTCGCCGGCTGCGCGCCGCGCGTTACACAATCGCGATTGACTTTCAGTCTCTGTATCGCTCCGCGATCCTCGCGCGAGTGTGTGGAGCGCGGCGTCGCATCGGCTTCGATGCGAGCTACGCGCGCGAAAGAGCCGCGGCGTTTTTCTACACCGAAAAAGTCAGCCCGCGACGCGGGCACAAAGTCGAGCACAATCTCGAACTTGCAAAAAGCCTTGGCGCGCACGCAAAGGATGTCCGATTTCCGTTGCCGAATTCGCTAAAGGCCAACGCGCAAGTGGAGCGCGTCTTGTCGGCGCACGGGATAAAGGACTTTTTTGTTCTTTCGCCGGGTGGCGGGTGGGGGTCGAAATGCTGGCCCGCCGAGCGTTACGGCTTGCTCCATCGCGCATTGGTTGGGGCGTACGGGTGGCGCGGCATAATCACTTTCGGGCCGGGGGAACGCGAACTGGCAGAAACTGTACGCCGAGAAGCAGGAGCGCCCGGGCCTGTCGTCGAATTATTTGATCTCACGCAATTGATCGCGCTTCTTCGCCGCGCGAAATTCCTTGTCGCCGCAGATACGGGGCCGTTGCACCTGGCATCGGCGCTAGGCACGCCTGTAGTTGGACTTTACGGTCCGACGGATCCGGCGCGCAATGGACCGTTCGCGAAATGCGACGTAGTCGTGCGAAACGCGTCCGACGAGGAGACGACGTACCGGCGCGACAAGACTCCGGCGGCGTCCATGCTTTCGATCAGCGTCGAGCAAGTGCTGGATGCAGTCGCGCGGCGGCTGAGAGCGACTTGATGGCCTCGCCGACGAACTTCTGGATTCGCTGGCGTGTTCGCATCGGCTACCCGGTTGCGCTTGTGTATCTGATTTTGGCGCGGCCGACCGTGGGGTCGCTGATTGTCGGCGCGCTTGTAGGAGCGCTGGGACTTTGCGTGCGCGGATGGGCAGCAGGTTGCCTTCGGAAACATGAAGAGCTCGCAAGCGGCGGTCCGTACGCGTTTACGCGCAATCCTCTGTATTTTGGCAGCGTGATTTTGGCGGCGGGATTTGTCGTTGCCGGGCATTCGCTGTGGGCAGGAATTATTGTCGCCGCATATCTTGCGTTGTTTTATCCGGCAGTGATGAGACGCGAGGAAGGCGAGTTGCGAGCGCGTTATGGAAACGATTTTGCCGAATACGCAGCGCGCGTGCGGCTGTTCTGGCCGCGTCTTCGACCGACGCAGCTGCAACGAAAATCCGCTCTTCAATTTTCTTCGCAATTGTACCGGCGCAACCGGGAGTATCAGGCCGTGCTGGGTTTTCTGGTTGGAGTCGCTTTGCTCTGGGCGAAGATGCACTGGCAGCGATTTTTCTCATGGTAGCTGCGGAAACTAGAATCGGGAGCGATTGCGTCGTCAGAGCAAACAAGATGAAACACAATATCACGAGCCATTTTTCTGCGCAGAAACTTGCTTTGAATGAAAATCCCCGTCCTTCGCAGGACGAAACCGGTCCTACTCAGGACGGGGCGCCGGTAAAGAACTTGCGCTTCGCAATGAGCGCCGTAAGAAACGCTTCGGAGCACGCTCTGTATCGGACATCCGAAAAAAAAGAATGAAGTGGCCTGGTTTGACAGCTCCAGGAGCGCGGCATAGTATCTAGTTTTCGCGATTTCTCGTCAGATTGCCGTAAATGTTATCGGTGATCAATGCGCGGATTCGGACGCGATCAACGAATGAAAATTGCCTACTTCGACTGTTTTTCGGGAATCGGCGGCGACATGGTGCTGGGCGCGCTGGTCGACGCGGGCGTCGATTTGTGCGAACTTGAGGCGGAGCTGCGCAAACTTAAGTTGGACGGCTGGAAACTTACGGCGGAAAAAGTGCAGCGCCGGGCGATTTTCGCGACGAAGGTTAATGTCGAAACGCGGGAGACGCATCATCACCGGCATCTCTCGCCGATACTGAAAATGATCGATGACGCAGCGCTCGCGCCGCGCCCCACGGAGCGGGCACGGAGAATATTTCAGCGCCTGGGAGAGGCGGAAGCCAAGGTCCACAACATTCCGATCGAGAAAGTTCATTTTCACGAAGTGGGCGCGGTGGATTCAATTATCGACATTGTGGGCGCGGCGATCGGATTCGAGTTACTGGGAATTGACGACTTCGCATGCTCGATTATGGATGTGGGTTGTGGCCGTGTGCAAACGGAACATGGCCTGCTGCCTGTTCCCGCGCCGGCGACCACCGAATTGCTGCGCGACGCGCCGACTTTTTCAAGCGGCATCGAGAAAGAACTGGTGACCCCGACCGGTGCGGCGATAGCGACAACGCTGTCGACGCAATACGCGAGAATGCCGGCGATGAAACTGAAGGCTGTCGGCTACGGAGCGGGCTCGGCAGATTTGCCGCAGCAGCCGAATGTGCTGCGTTTGATGATTGGAGAGGCGATCGGCAGCGGAGCGGAGCAGCACTGGGATGAATCCGTCGCGGTGATCGAAGCCAATCTGGACGACATGAGCCCGCAGATTTATGGATATTTCGCGGAACGGGCGCTGGCCGCGGGCGCTCTGGATATTTTTTCGACGGCCGTGCAGATGAAAAAAAACCGTCCAGGGCAGCTGGTAACGCTGCTGTGCGAGATTTCAAATCGCGAGCGGCTGATCGATTTACTTTTTCGCGAGACGACGACGATTGGAATTCGCACGCACGAAGTCAGGCGGCAGACACTGGCGCGTGAATCGCTGCCCGTGGAGACGCCGCTCGGAACCATTCGCATGAAAGTGTCGCGCCTGAATGGCACGGTGCTGAATGCCGCACCCGAATATGAAGATTGCCAGCGGATCGCCACGCAAAAGGGCGTGCCGTTGAAAGAGGTTCTCTCGACGGCGAATTTCCACTTTCAGAAGTTGAGTGAAGCGGCGAAATAATCGATGGCCAAATCGAAGTTTTACATTACCACTCCGATTTATTACGTGAACGCGCGCCCGCACCTGGGACACACGTACACGACCGTTGTCGCGGACGCAATTGCACGATACAAGCGCATGCGCGGCTACGACGTGGTGCTGTTGACGGGCACGGACGAGCACGGGCAAAAAGTGGAGCGCGCCGCGAAGTCGGCGGGCGTGTCACCGCAGGAATTTGCTGACCGTATTTCCGCCGAATATCGCGCGCTGTGGAAGGAACTGGATTTGCCGGTGGATCGGTTCGTGCGCACAACGGAGCCGCGTCACGAGCGCGCGGTGCAGATGCTTTTTCGCAAGGCGCAGGACCAGGGCTATGTCTACAAGGGTGGGTATGAAGGGCAATACTGCGTTTTCGATGAGATGTATGTGGACGAGCCCCTGCCGGGGAATTTGTGTCCGGAATGCAAGCGGCCGACCGAGCGCGTCCGCGAAGAAAATTATTTTTTCAAGCTGTCGGCGTTTCAGGATCGCTTGCTCGAACTCTACGAAAAGCACCCGGATTTTATTCAGCCCGACACGCGTCGGAATGAAGTGCTGGCGTTTGTGCGCGGCGGACTGCGCGATCTTTCAATCAGCCGGACTTCCTTCAAATGGGGTATTCCGTGGCCGGGTGAGGAGAAGCATATTTTTTATGTGTGGTCGGATGCACTGACCAGTTATATGACGGGCGTCGGCTATGCGGACGATGAAGTGGAATTCGAAAAATACTGGCCTGCGGACATGCACCTGATCGGCAAGGAAATTCTGCGGTTCCATGCCGTTTACTGGCCCGCGTTTTTGATGGCCGCGGGCGAGCAATTGCCAAAGCGAATCTTCGCGCACGGCTGGTGGCTTTTCGCGGATGAAAAAATGAGCAAGTCGCGCGGCAACATGCAATATCCGCAGCCCATCGCGCGTGTATTGGGAATCGACGCGCTGCGATATTTTCTGCTGCGCGATATGGTGTTCGGTCAGGACGGGAATTTCAGCCGCGACGCGCTGCTGACGCGTTACAACTCCGATCTGGCAAATGGCCTGGGTAATTTGACCAGCCGGACCATCACGATGATCGAGCAGTATCTGGGCGGACGTGTTCCGGCGCGTTTTACGAAGGAAGAAAACGATCGCGACGCGGAAGTGGAGGCTTTCAAGCAGCAGGTGTGCAAGGAAGTGATGGGCTATTACGAATCATACGATTTTTCGCGCGCGCTCGAATCCATCTGGGAATTGATCGCTGAAATCGACAAGTATCTGGTGGAATTTCAGCCGTGGCTGCTGGTGAAGGAAAAATCGAAATGGGGACGTTTGGAAATGGTGTTGTACACGGCATACGATGCGCTGCGCGTCGTGACCTTGCTGGCGCATCCCGTATTGCCGCATGCAACGCAGAAAATCTGGGAGCAGCTTGGCAACGCAACGCCACTCGCAAGTCAAATGCTGAAAGATGATTTGTCCGCTGGCCCAAGACTGGCGGGACACGTCAATGAACCTCAGGGAGTGTTTCCGCGCGTGGACAAAAAGGAAGCTTTCGAAAGGATTGAAGCCATGGAAGAAGAAATCCGTAACCCCGCATCGTCGTCGACGGCAGGAGGAAACGCGCAAAGCGGAGCCGCGCCTGCTCCAACGGCGGCCGGTTCCGCGAAAATCGGAATCGAGGATTTCGCGAAGATCGAGATGCGTGTCGGCGTCGTGAAATCCGCCGAACGCGTTGCAGGGGCCGACAAGCTCCTGAAACTGTTAGTGGATATTGGGGAAGAGGTGCGGCAAGTTGTGGCGGGTATTGCCGCGTCGTATGCGCCCGAAAATCTGATCGGTAAAAAAGTGGTCGTGGTGGCGAATCTGGCGCCGCGCAAACTAAGGGGCGTCGAGTCGAACGGAATGATTGTGGCGGCTTCGGTGGCGCCGGACGGGCGGCCGGTGCTTTGCACGTTTACCGAGGACGTGCCGGCAGGCGCACGGCTGAAATAAATCGGTCGACCGATCGAAGGCTACCTGAAAGTGTGTTTTCTCTGTTGCATCAGGGCGGCCTTGCCTGCCGCAGGCAGGCTTTCAGCCGTAAACAACATAAAATTAGTGCGGCTTTAGCCGCTGAGGTCGTTGTTGTCTGTTCTCATAGACTCTAAAAGCCCATTTTCGCCGTAGGCGGAATGCCAGGGGCACAGCGCCTCACTCGCTAAGAACCTGCAATGAATTACAAGGCGGTGCGCCCGGAGGAACACATTTGGAAATCATTGACTCACACGCGCATTTGGAATTTCCGCAGTTCGACGCTGACCGAGATGAAATGCTGGCGCGGGCGCGCGAAGCGGGCGTGACGGCAATTCTGGCGATAGGCAGCGGTACCGCCTCGGATCGTCTGGATGCAGCGATTCCTTTTGCGGAAAAGTACGATTGGATTTACGGAACCGTCGGCGTTCATCCGCACGAATCAAAACTGGCGACGGATGAGTGGTACGAAAAACTCGCGCGGCTGGCGAAACATCCGCGAGTGATTGCCTGGGGCGAGATTGGCCTCGACTATTTCTACGATCATTCCCCGCGCGACGTGCAACGCAGTGTCTTTCGGCGTCAATTGGAACTGGCCCGCGCGGCGCAATTGCCGGTGATTATTCATTGCCGCGACGCGTGGCCGGAATGTCTGGAGATTCTGGATAAGGATTGGCGGTCGAGCGGCCTGGGCGGAATTTTCCACTGCTTCACGGGAACGCTGGCGCAGGCGCGGCAGGGAATCGAGATGGGATTCGTCGTGTCGTTCTCGGCGAACGTTACATATCCGAAAATGGCGCCGTTGCGTGACATGGCGGCGGCGCTGCCGCTCGAACGGATTCTTGTGGAGACGGATTCGCCTTTTCTTCCGCCGCAGCGGATTCGCGGGAAGCGCAACGAGCCGGCGTTCGTAGTCGAGGTAGCGCAGACGTTGGCGAATGTGAGAAACTTACCGACGGATGAAGTTGCGCGGACGACGGCGGAAAATTTCCGCCAATTTTTTCAGCTTGCAGATAGGCCAGTTGCAGGCAGGCATTTTGCAAACCGGGTGGAGCGCTCCACCCGTCGGTAATCGCCGGAGGGCGCCATCGCTGTCCTGACCGTTCGTGAAATTTTTGACCTGGTGCGCGACGACCTTGCTTTGGTTGAGCAGGAAATTGCCGCGCAAACGGGCGAGGCGATCCAGCCGATCGCGGAAATCGGCAGCTATTTGCGCGAAGGCGGCGGCAAACGGTTGCGTCCCGCGCTGCTGTTGCTGGCGGCGGGCGCGTGCGGATATCACGGTGAAAGCGCGATTCCACTGGGCGCCGTGGTGGAGATGATTCACAGCGCGACGTTGATTCACGACGACGTGATCGATGGCGCGAACACGCGGCGGGGGCGCCCGTCGGCGAATGCGCGCTGGGGTAATCACATGAGCGTGCTGGCGGGCGACTGGCTGTATATGCAGTCGTTCAAAATTGCGCTGCAGGCGCGGAATTTCTCCGTGCTCGATATTCTGATCGAGTTGACGCAGAACATGGTCGAAGGCGAGTTGCTGCAGCTCACTTGCCTGGACCGCATCGATTTGACGGAATCGGAGGCGATCGACCTTTCGCATCGCAAGACGGCGTGCCTGTTCAGCGGATGCGCGGAGCTGGGCGCGGTCCTCGGCGACGATGACGCGCAGACGCGCAACGCGCTCGCGGAATATGGGCGGCAGGCGGGGCTCGCGTTTCAACTTGTCGACGATTTACTGGATTTCACCGCATCATCGGAAAAACTGGGCAAGCCGGTGTTGAGCGATTTGAAGGAAGGCAAAGTTACGCTGCCTTTGATTTTCGCATTGCAAAATGGCGCGGGACACGATGGGCGTCCGAGCGGCCGCGATTTGGTTGCGACCGTGCTCCGCGAAAAAAGCTTTCAGAGCGTGCATCCGGAGCAGATCACTTCGCTGGTGCGCAATTCAGGCGCGCTGGAGCATTCACGGCAACTGGCCGTCGAATACGCGAATCGCGCGAAAACGTGCCTCGACGTTTG
Organism: Candidatus Acidiferrales bacterium; assembly: GCA_035279805.1. GTDB lineage: Bacteria > Acidobacteriota > Terriglobia > Acidiferrales > UBA7541 > DAHUXN01. Next base: position 2,161 of record DATEHB010000200.1, on the reverse strand, counting down.
TAAGGACTCGGAATATCGCCGCGCGCTGCTCTCTGTGCCGGATTTTATCCTGGACCGCGAAAGCTAGTTGCTGTTTTCGCAGCGCCATCCCTCAGTAGTGAAATCGATAGCGAACCTCAGCGTAAATTTCTCGCGGATCGTTCCAGTGGAAGCCGCCGAAGGTCACGCTGTTGTCCGTGAGCAAGCGGCGGTTGGCGACGTTCAGTGCGTTCAGCGAAACTGAAAGCCGTTCCCCAAAACTCTTTCCCAGCGATACGTCGACCGTCGTATGTCCCGGCAAATACCGGCGCGGGTCGGTGACCGGATCGAAAGCGCCGTTCGTGAAGCCTGAGCCGTAATATATGTTGGTCGCCGCGTAGACGCGCCAAGGAAGATCGGCGTTGAAGCCCGCATTCAAGGTGTTCCGTTGATCGTGATCGAGCGGAAAGTAACCCGCCGGAGGCGAGAAATTCGTGAGTCCGCCGGTAATCGGTCCAATACCGTTTGCCACTTGATTAGAATAGGCAAGATGCATCTGGCCGAACCGCCAGAGCCGCGGCGACCGCAGCGTGAGCTCCCATCCGCGAATCAGAGCCTGCCGGATGGTGAGCGGAAAGAAAATATCGGAGGCGCCGACGTTGTTGTGGTCGAAGAAATTCTCAGCTCGAGTCTGAAAATTATCGGCGTCGAGAAACCATCCGTGAAGTGGAATTGTTACGCCGAACTGATGTTCTTCATCGCGCTCGCCATGCAGGGGAATAAAGCCCAAATTCTGGCTGTTAACGAAAGAAAGCAAGGGACCCGAAGCAGTCAAAAGAGGCGGAGCCTGATAAAAATCCCCGTAGAATCCATGGAACACCCAGTTCAGATGCGGCACCCGGATGGCCATTCCAACGCGCGGGCTTGTGGCGTTTTCACTGATTTCGCCGGAAAAATGCGACTGCCGCACGCCGCCCGTCAGAGTCAGCCAGGGCGTGAGTTTGAATTTGTCCTGCACGAATTCCTCCACTAAGCTGCCGGAAGCATTTTCGCGGTCCGCAAAATTCGGGTTGCTTTGATCATTGAAGATCAGACCAAAAAGCTGCGAGTCGTGCTGTTTGAATCCGTAGAAACCGGCCTGCGCGTCATTTTTCGCGACGCTGACGCTGAAGGTGGCCTGTCCGCCGCCGTAATTCGACGAGCGGTTGTCGCTGGTGCTGATCGGAAAATCATTTGGCGCACCGGCGTAATTCGCGCGGTTGTAGTGGTAGAACGGTGAGACGGTCAAAAGCATGTTGGAGCGGATGGTGCGCACCCATGAAAAATCCAGCACGGCATCCGATTCGCCTTGCGCGTCGCGAAGGCCGCTGGTATCGAATTGCTGATTCTCCGCGTCGTTTGGATTCGGGTCGTACGGAATCTGGTAGTAATCCTTGCGAAGCGAAGTCACGAAACGCAATTGGTCCCGGGGATCCGCGTTGAAAATGAGCGAGCCGAATCCGCCGAATCCGTTTTCGGCGTCGTGAATCACCTGGGACGTTGGCGTTTGGAGTCCGAGATTGCTGCGATTTCCGTTGATTCCCGCGAAATACGCGAAGCGCGGCGTATGGCCGCCGAAGTTGATCTGGTCATTGGTCTGATAAAAATTCCCAAAACTGGTGACAATCTCCGCATCGTTATTGCGCTCGAATCCGGTTCGCGGGACGACGTTGAAAACGCCATACGTGCGGTCACCATATCCGGCGTCGTAACTTCCGCGCATCACTTCGAGGTAATCAATGTCCTTGGGATCAATTTGCGGCCCGACGTTGCTGGCGATATTCGTATTCGGAATGGGAATGCCGTCGATTAGCCAGCTCACTTGATGGCCGCCGCGAATGTGGAGCTGATCGTGAGTGACGTACGCGCCGGGGACGTAATCCGTGATCATTTGCAGGCTATTTGTGCGGTCAGCCCCGGGTGTGCGCGCAATATCTTGCCGGCCGACGAGAGTCGTCGGCGTCACGGATTCGACGTTCGCGGCTTCCGCATGCGCGGAGACGGTCACTTTCTGATTTACACTGGAAATCGCGAGTGGAAAATGAAGAATCGGCGACGAATCGGATATCACCGTGATTTGTAGGACAAAAGTGTCAAAGCCATTAGCGCTGGCCGTGACGATGTAATCGCCCACGGGCACGGCCTCGATCCTGAATTCCCCGTT
>DATEHB010000199.1:0-9801 GCA_035279805.1 Candidatus Acidiferrales bacterium | reverse complement strand
GCCCCAGCGGTAACCGGCGAGGTTGCCGTCTTCGCGGACGACGCGATGGCACGGGACGACGATGGAGACCGGGTTGGTGGCGCAGGCGCGAGCGACGGCCCGAATGGCGCGAGGTTTGCCAATGGCGCGCGCGACTTCGGTGTAAGAGCGCGTGACGCCGTAAGGGATGCGGCGAAGCTCGTCCCAAACGCGTCGCTGGAACGCGGTGGCCTGCACGTCGAGAGGCAGCTCGATATGCGGTTCCTGTCCGCGCAGGTGGCGGAGGATTTCGCGGACCCACTGACCGAGATGTTTGGCGTCACGATGAATTTCCGCTTGTGGATATTCGTGGGCGAGCGCGGTTTCGAGGCGCGCGTCCGAACGGGCGTCGGAGTCGCCCAGATAGACGGCGCTGATGCCGCGTTGCGTGGCCGCGACGAGGATGCGTCCGAGCGGGCACGGGACGATTGTGTAATGGATAGTCATACCGGCGCCTCCGCGACGATAGGTGGCGGGAGTCATGCCCATTTGCACGGGGGCGCGTTCGTAGAGACGGCTGCTCGAACCGTAGCCTGCGTCGTACATTGCTGTAGTCACCTTGTCTCCTTTGCGAAGCTGCGATTTCAGTTGCGCCATGCGTTGCGCGTCGGTGAATTGCTTTGGCGTGATGCCGAGAGTTTTTTGGAACAGGCGCTCCATTTTGTGCGGACTCAGGTTGAACGTGAAGCCAAGTTCGACTAGCGTGAGCTTTTTTTCAGGGTCGGCGGCGAGAGCCTGTTCGATGCTGCGGCAGATTTCGAGCACCAGGCGCGCGGCGTCGTTTTCGCGCTGCGAAGATGCGAGCTGTGGGCGGCAGCGACGGCAGGGCCGATAGCCGGCGCGTTCGGCTTCAGCGGGCAAATGAAAAAAGATGACGCGATCGCGATGCGGGCGCTTCGATGGGCAAGAAGGACGGCAGTAAATTTTCGTCGAGCGCACCGCGTAGACGAAGCTGCCGTCGGCGGCGGAGCGGCGCGTTTGCACAGCGCGCCAGTAGCCGGGAACCTCGATGCGATTCGTTTTGTGCGTTACCGCCATTCTTGGATTCATGTGCCTGTTTTGAAGCTCCTACAATGTTGAATTCCGAGCTCAAAATAGTCCAATCGCGCGGTGATATCTATCCGATTCTTGCATTCAAAACGGCGGATCATTTCGAACGTGCTAAGGAGTTCTTGGGCCGCAGGTGCGCGCAAACACGGGCTGTTCACTATTAGGCACTTTTTCGCTTGACAAGGTTGACGCTCGCGACTGGCCGATGCATATTGCCTTACCCAGCAAAAGCGTCTGCTGGCCTGGGGGCATGTTCATGGGGGCGACTTCGAATCTAAAGCGACAGTTGTCGCACGGCCTGGTTCCATCTCCCGCGGAAAATATACACGAATTCCCGCAGCCGCGAAGATTTATTCGCGTGCCGACGCATGCTGTCGGCGTGGCGGAAGACCGGCGTCGCTGCCCGAGGGCGTGCTTGAGTCTGCCGTTGCAATTAACCAGCATCGGCGGGCGCGCAGAGGCGCTGCCGGTGACGTTGGTGACGAGAAATATAAGTTCGACGGGCATTTATTTTTTGGCGCCGCGGGTGATTGAGCCGGGTACGGCGATCGAGTTGGAAGTGGCGTTGATTGAGCGGCCGCTCGGGCGCGGCAGCGTCCGGCTACGCACGGCGGCGCATGTGATTCGTATCGATGCATGCGAAATCCCCGGATGGAACGGATTCGCGGCGTCGTTTGACGACATCGATTTTCAACGTGACGACCGGATCCCGCTGGGCGTCGAGACGCATTAAAAGTTCACTGCGAATTTCCTGTATTTTTGGCACGTAATCCGCGAAATTCCTCCACTTTTTGTCCGCGTAATCCTCTTCGAATGGCACACTTGTTGATTACTAGTCTTGCGGAGGCTGTTTCGCAAGCTTTGGCGGAACGGGCAGCGGGACTGATGGCTGCTCTTTGAAATTCTCCGAACGGACAACCAAGCGAATGGGAACGCTGCCTTTGGGAGTTTTCACTTCGCCATCCGAACGAATATATGTGGGAAACCACAGGTGACCAGTGAGATTCTCGCGATAGGTCTCAAACATAGTGAATGGAAATCCATTCACGGCGCCGCCGGCGTCGGTCACGAATTGGCCGTAACTTTTCACGATGGCGAAATCCTGATTGTCGATCCAGATGACACCATCGAAAAGCGGTTTGTGACCGATTGTTTTCGGCTGAACGCGAAAAATCAGTGTATTGATCTGGTCGAGTTTTTCCTCGCCTTCATAAGAAAGTTTGTAAAGCGGGGCCTGATCAGTCGTCAGGAAGAAAAGCGGAAAGCCGCCGAGCGTCTTTACATCTTCGAGGGAAAATTCCGTGAAGCGCAAATTGGATACGGGAGGTTTGACAACACGCTCGTAGCGCTGGCCGTCAGGCTTCGGATATTCCTGGCCGGTGAACGTAAATTGTCCGCCGTGGTCGGCCAGCTCCTCGACTTTGACTGTCTGGTCGATGCTGCCTGTCTCATAAGCTTTCTTGATTAGATCCTCGTTCTGCATGAAGCGATGAATGATTTCATCGGCGGGAAGCGGAGGCGCGCCGGGATCAGGCTTTGCGGGAAGTCGTTTGACTTCGAACTTTGGCGGTGGCGCGATAGGACCGGCGACCTGCGCGTGGGCGGGGATCCCGATCGCAAGGAGCGTGGCAAGAATGGCCAATTTGGGCAGAGCAAGTCCGGATGGCTTATTCATTTTCTTTTTGTTAGATGCAGCAACGCGCATTCGTGATTGCCTCAGCGTAACCTGATAAAGCGATTGGGTTCGCAGAATGTTGAGGCTCGCCACGCACGAAACAGTTCACGGCAAGCCGCCTATTTCGGCTGGGGGACGATTCGCAGATAAGGTCGGGGAGCCTTCCAGCCGCCGGGATACTTCTTCCGGGCCTCGTCATCCGAAACGCTGCCACTGATAATGACATCGTCGCCGGGTTTCCAGTTCACCGGCGTTGAGACCTGGTGTTTGGCCGTGAGTTGAATAGAATCGAGAACTCGCAGCACTTCGTCGAAGTTGCGGCCGGTGCTCATGGGATAACTGAGCATCAGTTTGATCTTTTTGTCTGGTCCCACCACGAATACGGTACGCACCGCGGCATTGTCCGTTGCTGTTCGTCCTTCGGAGGTGTTGCCACTCTCTGCCGGCAGCATGTTGTAGAGCTTGGCCACCTTGAGTTCCGGGTCCCCGATCATGGGGTATTTCACCTTGTGGCCCTGTGTTTCTTCGATATCCACGGCCCACTTTTTGTGATTCGTCACAGGGTCCACGCTGAGCCCGATAATCTTGCAATTACGCTTTTCGAATTCCTGCTGCAGTCCGGCCATGTATCCCAACTCAGTGGTGCAGACCGGGGTAAAGTCCTTGGGATGCGAGAACAAAATAGCCCAGCCGTTAGCGATCCATTCGTGGAAGTTGATGGGTCCCTGCGAGGTTTCGGCGGTGAAATTAGGAGCTAAGTCATTGATGCGTAACATGGTTTGCCTCCAGGCATCCTGCTCACCAGACCAAACGGACGGGAATCCGTTTCAACCTGCAAGCTGGTAGATAGTTGTACTGCTTGGACTTGCGGTCCTAGCGTGGAGCTCGCAAATCGTAACTGTCTTCTGGCCTCGAGTCAATGACTCCCAAGAGCAAGCCGTCGGCAGGCCCCATTGGCCTGAATTCAGCTACTGGCGTAAGATGCACGCCCCATGCCTGACGCTTCAACAATGATTACAGAATACGATTTCCCAGTATACGGGCTTGCGTTTGCTCCGGCCACAAAAAGGCCGGAGGCCATGGCCGCCCCTCGGCGTCTTCCCACGCCTAGCCTTTAGCACGGCTAGGTTTGCTTGCAGGCACGGCGCAGCTGAGTCATAATTCCGAAACATTCTATAGGGAGTTACAGGAAAGAGCAGGCTCAATCCATGATCTGTCCCCATTGCCGGACAGAAAATGACGACGAACTCTCAGCCTGCTCGAAGTGTGGTTCCTCGTTTGATCTGCAAATCGACGCTGACCAGACTCTGGACTCGACGGACCCGTCATCCGGGATAGAGAAAACAGGTTCGCAGGCGCCAAGCGATTCTTCGCGGGGGAGACGCGGCAGCACCGGGTCTGCTTCCTCTTCGAGGACTGGCGCGCGCTCGGTAAGCATCTACGGAGTGCTAGAGCCGGGCGACGAGCTTGGAGAACGCTATCGCATCGAGGCGTTACTCGGGCAGGGCGGAATGGGCCGCGTCTATAAGGCCTATGACAAAGAGCTGGATCGCACGATTGCGCTGAAGGTGCTTCAGCCGGAACTAACGACAGATCCGAACGCGATGCAGCGTTTCAAGCAGGAACTCCTGCTGGCCAGCCGCATTTCCCACAAAAACATTCTGCGTATTCACGACCTGGGCGAAGCCGATGGAGTGAAGTTCATCTCGATGGCTTATGTGGAGGGGAAGGATCTGCATCAGCTGCTGCGCGAAGAGGCCAGACTGCCCACGGGACGCGCTCAGAAGATCGCCGAACAGCTTTGCGAGGCGCTCGACGCGGCGCATTCCGAAGGCGTGGTGCATCGCGATTTGAAACCGCAAAATATCCTGATGGGTAAGGATGAGCACGTTTACGTCTCGGATTTCGGCCTCGCGAAATCGCTCGAATCCAGCACGTCTGGAATGACGCGCACGGGGCAATTTTTAGGCACGCCGCGCTATATGGCTCCGGAGCAGGTGGAAGCAAAACCCGTCGATCACCGGACTGATCTTTATGCACTGGGATTGATTTTGTACGAAATGGTGACCGGCGAAGATGCGTTCAAAGGCGACTCTACGCTGCAAGTCATGTATCGCCGCGTGAAGGATAAGCCGCCGAATCCCAAGCAATTAAATCCGGAACTGCCGGACAGCGTGTCGCGTGTGATCTTGCGCTGCCTGGAGCGAGATCCGGCTCGGCGTTATCAGACCGCGAGGGAAATTCTGACGGATCTGCATGCCGGACGGGCGACGCCGGCGGGGCGTAGCGTTCGGCTTGCGCTGCCGGAGCTTGGAAAACGCTCGTGGTATGTAGCTGCCAGCGTGGCGGCAATTGTGATTGCTCTCATCGCAGTACCGGCGGTCCGCCAACTGATTTTCTCAAACGCGTCAAGCGCTCCAGGATCGGCGCCTCCGGGAGTGCCATCTCTGGCGAACGGGCGATTTGTGGCGGTGCTCCCCCTGCAGGTGCTGGGCGATCAAACGCAGCTTGGTTACTTGGCGCAGGGTATCGAAGAAGCGCTGTCGGCAAAGCTATTTCAGTTAAGAGATATTCGCGTGACCTCGCCTGACGAAGCCGTAAAAGCGAATCAAAAGCAATCATTGCCGAAAATTGCCCGTGCCCTGGGCGTGAATTTACTTGTGCAAGGAGTGTTGCAAGGCGCTGGAGACTATATCCGAATCACCGTGAACCTGGAGGACGTTGCCGACGGGAAGCGTTTGTGGAGTCAGGAATTCAACGGCGCGACGGGCGACCTCTTCAAACTCGAAGATCAAATCTACAACGAATTGGTTGGCGCTCTGAACGTCAGCCCGACCCACGAGGAGTTGGCTAAGGCCGAACAGCGGCCAACCGACAATGCGACGGCATACGATCTGTACCTGCATGGGCGTGACGCGCTGCGCGGCCACGACAGCCAAAGCGTACAGACGGCGCTCGACTATTTTAACCGGGCGTTGAAGCAAGATCCGTCGTTCGCGCTGGCTGATGCAGGAATCGCGGATGCCAGCTTGCGGATGTATGGCACAAAGAGAGATATTTTTTGGACGCAGAAAGCGCTAATTGCCGCCGAGCAAGCGCAACGATTGAATGACAAACTCCCTGAAGTCCACACGGGATTGGGCAGCGTTTACCGAGCTACCGGAAAATACACGGAGGCGATCGCCGAGTTGAAGCGCGCGCTGGCGCTGGCTCCTAATTCCGATGAAGCCTATCGTCGCCTTGGCGATGTCTATCTCGACACGGGAAATTGGGCTGATGCAATTCAGGCGTTTCGCAAAGCGGCGCAGATCAATCCGTACTACTGGGTCAACGTCAATGCGCTGGGGACTGCTTACTTCCAGTCAGGTGCTTATGGCCAGGCATTGGAGGCGTTCCGGCAGATCACCGTGCTTGAGCCGGATATTGACGTCGGGTACGAAAATATGGGGAATGTTTACTTGCAACAGGCCAAGTATCAGGAGTGCATCCCATACTACCAGAAGGCGTTGCAGATCGAGCCCTACTACTCCACGTATTCGAACCTGGGGATGGCTTATTTCTTTTTGAAGCAATATGCGAACGCGGCTCAAAACTTCGAGAAGGCCGCCGAATTGAATCCGAACGACGCCGAGACGGCGGTGAATCTGGCGGACGCGTATCGGTGGGGTGGACAACAGGATAAAGCGCGTACCACTTATCAGCGGGCAATTTCGCTGGGCTATAAACAACTGGAAGCGAATCCGCAAAGCGCCGCTACCATGGCGCAAATTGCCCTCTCATGCGCGAAGATTGGGGATGCGCAGCAAGCCGATAGCTTCATCGGCCGCGCTCGCGCTATTGATCACAGCAACGTAAACTTTATTTACGATCAAGCCGAGATTGCGGCAATCCTCAATCGCAACAACGAGGCTCTGAAGGCGTTGCATGAGGCATTTGACAAACACTATCCCGCTGAATATGCGGCTGGGGATCAGGAATTGGAGAGCTTGCAGCGGGACCCGCGGTTTGCCATCCTGGTGAAGCAGTATTCCGAAAAAAAACGCTAGGCGATAGACCCCGCAGCCCAGCGCTTCCTGGCCAGCAAGAACAAAGGCAGGCACCCGGTCAGAAGCAACGCAATCGTGCCAGGCTCCGGCGTGGCAGCGACCTGAGCCGTGATTCCGTCGCCCGGATTCAGCGTGCCGTTGGTGAAGAACAACTCGACATCCTGGCTGAACGGTGTGTTGACTGTGTTGACAAAACCGCACGATTGAAAAATATCCGAGCTACACGTGAACGGCTCGAACGGCAATGCGCCTGAAAAGGCGATGAAAAACGAAGTCAAAGGGCCGGGGCCGGTATAGTCGAACGATGTCGGGGGCAGCAGGCCGTTCACCAAGGCCACGATGAGAGGATTCGCTTTTGAATTGGTATTGTCGAAACAGGCTACGGCGTTGCAGGGAGGATCCAAGCTCTTGTTGATGATAACCGTTGGGTCCGCCAAGGACGGATCAGCGTTCGCGAAACCAACAGGGATCAATAAAGCGACAACAACGGCTACCAACAAGGCAAATTTCGGCTTCATGAACGCTCCCTTAAACGCCAGACGATAACAGGTCCGGTGAATTCATGCAAGGGACGTGCCAAAGGCTCCGCGGATATCTATTTATAAGCACCTTTGGTTTAAGCAGATTACAGACGTGGTATGACGTGAACAGCATGAAAAGGCGGTAGCGATGCAAAGGTTTTCACTTTTGCGCATCCCCCCTGCATGAATGCGTTGATACTCGCCAATTCGGCTGCGTCTGATAAAATCTCGCTCCAGGAGTCAGAAACAGGGAACCTCGACTTGGAACAGGCAAGGATAGCGAGGATTTATTATGTGTCTGGAACTGTGCAGGGTGTCGGCTACCGATATTTCGCCTGCAAAGTCGCGGTACGCTTAGGACTGGCCGGTTATGTGAAGAACCTCCTCGACGGGCGCGTGGAAGTATATGCAATCGGCCAGGAGGAACAGCTAGTGACCCTGGGACAGGAACTCAAACGCGGGCCGCGAGCCGCGTCTGTGAGTGAAGTGGCGGAAGACGAAGCGGAAGTGGAAGAAAAATATGCGCGGGACTTTACAATCGAGCATTCCGTTTGAATGAAATGCGCACCGGGAGAGCAGTTGTGATCCAGCGAAAGGACAAACCAATCGAATGGACGATCTGAAAAAATTAATCCGGGAGGTTCCTGATTATCCAAAACCGGGGATTTTATTTTACGATTTGACGACGCTGCTACAGGATAAAAAGGGATTTCACGATGTGATCGAGAGGCTTTGCGACAAATTCGTCGGGAAGAAAGTTGATGTGGTCGCGGGGATTGAAGCGCGAGGATTTATTTTTGCGCCGGCGCTGGCTTACCGTCTGGGTGCCGGATTTGTGCCGGTACGAAAGGCGAACAAGTTGCCGTGGAAGACGGCACAGGTGACGTACCAGCTCGAATACGGCACGGATAAACTCGAAATTCATCAGGATGCCGTGAAGCGCGGAGAGCGCGTGCTCATCTGCGACGACTTGCTCGCGACGGGCGGGACCGCAGCAGCGACGGTGCATCTGTTGAGCCAGCTTGGCGCAGAAATTGCAGGGGCTGCCTTTGCGGTGGAGCTGAGTTTTTTGAGGGGGCGCGAAAAGTTGAAGGGAACAGAGGTTTTCTCGCTGATTCAGTACGACAAGTGAACGCTGTACACTAATTGGTCATTTCTAGCTTGACAGCCATAAGGCCTGACAATTGAACAACGTCGATTCTTTTCCGGAAGAAGAACTCCTGAGATTGTCCCAGGAATATTGCGATTTAGTGGGGTCTCAGCACCTGCAAATCGAAGACCTACTCGCAAAAGTCGCTGCGTGCCTCTCACAATTGTACAGCTTTGCGGTAGGATTGCATTATGTCGAGCCAGCGACGGATCAGCTGCCTGATTTAAGAATTCCTAAGGAAGAATCGATGGCCGTGTGGAATGCTCTCCGAAGAAAACTCGGCGCGATCGAGAGTTATTGGACCATATTCGACCCGCGAGAATTGGGTGAGCCGGTGCAAGGCAGTCTGGCAAATGATCTTGTAGAAATTTATGAAGATCTTCGAGAGAACATCGCTTTCGCGAAAAGCAACGCTCAGCCAGCGGACATACAATGGTCTTGGCGTGAGAGTTTCAGTGAACACTGGGGAAACCATGCGGCGGATGCGTTAAAAGCGATTTACTGGCGCGCTTGCCGGTAGTAGCTTAATGTGAGTCTCTCCGGTGGCGAAGGGCTTCGAAGAGGACCACGCCGGCGGCGACCGAGACGTTGAGGGAGCGCACCGGGCCAGTGGTGGGAATGGAAACGAGGAAGTCGCAACGTTTGCGGACCAGATCGTGCAGGCCCGTGCCTTCGCTTCCCATGACGATGGCGATGCGGCCTTTGTAATCCACTTCGGTGTAACTTTTTTCCGCGCGTTCGTCGAGACCAATCAGCCAAAAACCAGCTTCCTTGAGTTGTTCCATAGCGCGCGCCAGATTTTTCACGCGCGCGACAGGAAGGTGTGCAAGTGCGCCGGCGGAAACGCGCGCAACCGTGTCCGTCAAGCCCGCAGCGCGGCGTTCGGGAATGATGAGTCCCGCGGCGCCCGCAGCGAGAGCCGTGCGGACGATTGCGCCGACGTTGTGAGGGTCTTCGATGCCGTCGAGAAGGACGAACAACTGATCAGTGGCTTTGGCGTCACTCTGCGAATCTCCGGCGAGAAGATCTTCGATGTCGAGCGCTTCGCGAGAGGCTGTGAAGGCGACGACGCCCTGGTGATGCCCCGCGACGGCGGCGCGATCGATCTGGGTGCGATCCTCGAAGCGCACAGGAACGCCGCGTGAGCGCGCAAGATCGAGAATTTTCTGGATACGGCCTCCGTGTAGTCCACGCGCGATGAGTATGCGATCGAGCGGATGCCCGGCAACAAGTGCTTCTTCAACTGCGTGAAATCCCGCCAGGTGGTTCATTTCAGTTTTCTATGGTGGCGATAACGTGGGCGGCAAGGGCTTCGCCGCGGCCGATTTCGCCGAGGCCCTC
>DATEHB010000198.1:0-2253 GCA_035279805.1 Candidatus Acidiferrales bacterium | reverse complement strand
GTCGAGTTATTTACTTCGGAAGGGTGTTCGGATTGCCCTCCGGCAGAAGCGCTCGCGCTGAAACTCGAACAACAACCCATCCCGGGAGTCGATGTGATCGTGCTCGAAGAGCATGTGGATTATTGGAATCACCAGGGGTGGGTGGATCCGTATTCGTCGATGGAATGGACGGCGAGACAGCGAGTTTACGTGGCGAAGGTGAACGACAATCCGTATTCGCCGGAGATGGTAGTCGATGGGCAGAGCCAATTCGTGGGGAGTAACGGGCGACAAGCGCTGGCGGCGATCGAGAAAGCGGCGCGCGGTCCGGAAACAGAAGTGACGATTGCCGCTGGAAAGCCGGGCGCCAGGGATTCTCAGGATTTCACGGTATCGGTCGGAAAACTCGCGGGCGATACGAACGGAGATTCCGCGGAAGTGTGGCTGGCGGTGGTCGAAGATGGCCTCCATTCGTCAGTGAGCGCGGGAGAAAACGCGGGACACGTGCTATATCACGCGGCGGTGGTGCGGTCGCTGCACAAAATCGGAGATGCGAAAGCGGATTCGGCGGCGTTCACCGGAGATGCGCGCGTGAAATTCAAATCGAACTGGAAGCGTGAGAATTTGCGCATCGTCGCATTTGTACAGGAAAAAAAGAGCCGAGAAATTCTAGGCGCCGCTTCGGTCAAGATTACGAATTAGCAGCTCGTCTGCCATATCAGTCGCGACGCAGGGGAAACAGTAACGCAGTGCGAGCGAACATCAGAGACGCGCGGCGTGGGCACACGGCATGGACCGTAATATGGATCGGCCTTGTCGCCGGGACGCTCGATATTGCCGAGAACATCATCTTCAACCATTTTCGTGGCGTCACGATGAAGATGATTTTTCAATACATCGGCAGCGGGCTGATTGGGATGAAGTCGTTCACAATGGGCGCGGCGTCGGTGGCGCTGGGCGTCGCGATTCATTACGCGATTGCGATGACGTGGACGGTGATTTTTTATCTTTTGAGCCGCAAACTCCTGATTTTGACGCGGCGCGCGGCAATTTCTGGGATCGTTTACGGCGGCGTGGTGTACGTGGTCATGAACTTCATCGTGCGGCCGCTGACGGCGGTGTCGCACTCAACGAAAGCGATAAGTCGCGCGTCAGCGGAGTGCTGGCACTGCTGTTCTGCATCGGCATGACGATTGCGCTTCTGATGCGGAAATTCGCGCCGCCCTAGTAGACAAAAGCGAGTCCTCGGAAAGCGTAACTCCGCGCGGCGCGGCTAGGCCCGGCTCACTTGATCTGGATGCGGTTGACGTTATCGTAAGCAGACATGTCCGAGAGGATCACCGCATCGCCTGCGTTCAACCCATCGAAGACTTCGACTGTGTTCACCGAGACGCGGCCAAACTTCACCTTGGTGCGCACCGCCTCCTTGCCATTGTCGACAATCTTGAACAAATAGCTTTCAGAATTCGATTCGGTAAATACTGGGCGTCCGACATAGAGAACATTATCGAGCTTGCCGACGTCAATCAGAGCATTGACCTTCGCACTTGGGCTGGCTCCCGGCGGCAAAGCGGAGTCGAGCGCGATGTCCACGCCGCGCATTCCTGACAAGACTTCCTGACTGAGTCGAATTGCATGTCCCGAAAGGACGCCCTTGAGTGTGTCAACCGATGCGCTCTGATTGAGCTTCACGTCGCTCGTCATGTTCTCCGGCAACATCACCCTTGCGACCAGATTCGTGGAATCGTTCGCGTGGACTAAGGTTCCTGCCCCGCGGACCTGCAAGGGCATCGCACCTTTCTTCACACTGTCCGTCCAGATAGTTGATTTGTCTATCGTAGCTTGAGATTTGCCGGCCAGTCCGTCGGCGACGCCGCGTGAGACGGCTGCTTTGACTCCGCCGCGCACTCCTCCGGTAATCCCGTCCGTAACGCCGGCTGCGATGCCGTTTTTCGGCACGTTTTGTGCGCTGCTAGGCGCGGCCTTTAGTGGAAAAGTCCACACAGCGATTGTGCCTGCGAGAACCAGGGCGCACACCATGACCGTCAATGACGAAATCATTCTTGCTCGAGACATACGAACCTCCTTTAGCATGAGCGCTACCGGCTCGGCGAGCTGACGCTCGGCGAGAAAGGGCGGCGCGGGAATGGCCTCTGTGCGGCCGTTTGTGAATTCAAGGAGAGCTTCCACGTAAGGCTTAGGTGATTTGGTAAGTCTCACAACTTCCTGATCGACGACTTGCTCGCGCGCCAGACGGACGCGCACGATCAGCCA
>DATEHB010000197.1:0-31766 GCA_035279805.1 Candidatus Acidiferrales bacterium | reverse complement strand
TACCCCGCCGCTGTGAACGCTTGATTCCACCAGCTTGCCCCTTCCATCAAGGCGGAGCGAATGGGTTCGGGCGCGGCGCGGTCAACGTAATAGACAATCGGCTTCACGGGCTCGCTGAGCGCGGCGGACGGATTTTTCTTTTCGAGCCGGTAATGCACAATGAAGCGTTTGTGAATCGATTCGTCGACAGGCGCTGCGAAATCCATGTACTGGATGGCGAAAAATCCCGAGCGTGGATCGAATTCGCGCGCATGAAATCCGGGCGGAGGCGCTTGCACGAACGAAAAATGTTCGCGCACGGTGACGCTGTTCGGGTCCGGCGTGACTTCCTGCACCCAACGGCCAGGGTCGTCGCTTGTGAAGGTTAGCGTCGATTCCACGTCGGAATTGTCGGGGAAATTCTTGGTGCGCGGCAAATAGATGGCGCAGCGCGAAGGGTCGAGATGAAACGCGCCCTGCTTTGTGGCTTTCAGCTTCGCCACGACATTGTGGGCATCGTGCAAAAAGAATGGAGTGGCGTCAACGAGCACCGCATCGCCACTTTCAGCCGCGGCATCGAATCCCCACAACACCGATTGCGCGAAAGCTTCTTGGGCCGCCTGCCGTTGCGCGTCGTCATCCGTTACGGCGCGGTAACGCTCATTTTCCGCGACCAACAACACGCGCGGCCCGCTGCGTTCGAAATGGACGACTTGAGTTCCGCCCGGCTGCCCGCGGTCGAGACCGATGTCGTTTGAGCCGACGCCGTTCGGCAGCGACTCGACGTAGAGGAATTGCGCGTTCCACTTGTCGATCTGCAGCCAGATCTTTCCTTCGCGCGCATCCCAGTAATATGTGAAAAAGCCCGGCAGCTTTTGCATGCCCGCGATTTTCTGTTCGATCCCGGGCAGCGGTTTTGCTTCTGCGTTGGCCTTCACATCCTGAGCAGCGGCGGGCAGTGCCGTTGCGATGAAAATTAGCGAGGCGAGAATCAGGGCGCGCTTCATCAAATTTCCTCCGTTATGAAACTGACGACCGCCCGTGTTTATACCAGAATCATCGCTCGCGGGATTTAACTTTTATCGCGCGGCGGCGTTTTTAGGTTCTTAAGGCGCCCAAAGACGCTTTCAGATATAGTTCGCCCCATCAATGGGGCCTGCCAGATCTTTTTGAGGTGTAATCCCGCGGCTTTCAAAATGGACGGAGGTGATCCTGGCATGCCGAGTGTAGATACCCGCCGCACCAAGCTCTCAATTGTCGTCTACGTGATTCTGACGTTTGCGTTCAGTTGCGTCTCTTACTGGGCAATTATCCGGCATGGCGCATTGAGCGCGCACGGAGGACTCTTCGTTTACACGCTGATGTGGTCGCCCGGCGTTGCGGGTCTGCTGACGCGGTTTATTTTTCAAGGCAACCTACGCGGCCACGGCTGGGGCTGGGGAAAAACGAAGTATCAATTCGCGAGCTACTGGATCCCGCTGGCGTACGCGGCGGTGGTTTATGTACCGCTATGGCTTGCCGGTTTCGGCAATTTTCACGCACCCATCGTGGCGCGGTATTCGGAGGCAATGGCGCAGAGAGGCCTTCCTTCGTGGACCGGCGTTGCAATTTATTTTCTGATGCTCGCTACGCTGGGAATGTTTCTGTCCTGTACGCGAGCGCTGGGCGAGGAACTTGGTTGGCGCGGATTTCTTGTCCCGCAACTGGCGAAGGTCATGTCTTTCCGGGGAGTGGCGCTGACAAGCGGAATTATCTGGTCACTCTGGCATTACCCAATCATTTTGTTCTCCACTTACCGGGGAGCCGGCCCGAAGTGGTATTCGCTCCTGTGTTTCACGGTGATGGTGGTCGGAATCAGTTTCCTGTTCGCGTGGATGCGTCTGAAAACCGGCAGCGTTTGGACCGGCATGTTGCTGCATGCGAGCCATAATATTTTCATTCAGGCATTTTTCGATCCGCTGACGCGGCCGGCGCTCGCCACAAAATATTTGATCGGCGAATTTGGCGCGGGCCTTGCGATCGTCGCAATCGTGATCGCTGTGATTTTCGACGAAAAGCGCGGGCAACTGCCCGTAGTGCGCGAAACAGACCTAATCATGCATCCTGCTCCTGCGGCGCGGCCCGTAAACTCGTGAACACCTTATAAGATCACACAACTACCCTTCGTTTCGGACCGGCAGAATCGGCCACTTGGCAAGTGCGGTGTTGGCGGGACGTGAGCTGCGAACGCTTGTGCTATATTGAGGGACTGCGTTTTCTTCGCGATTGCACATGGCTAAACTGCGCATCTCGGTCTAGCGAGGTGAGAATCAGGGCGCGCTTCATCAAATTTCCTCCGTTATGAGACTGACGACCGCCCGTGTTTATACCAGAATGGCCACTCTCAGGTCCGACTTTCGTGTGTTTTGGGTGTTCGTGGGTAAGGACGGTCACATCGCGCGTAATTATTTTCGAGGCAGGAATCTGCACAAAAATTACTGAAACGATAAACGGCCCTTCTTGGCGTGATTGTATCCACGAAACCAACCTTCACCGCTCAATCGTTGCCACGCCAGTTGAATATGTTCTTTGGAAAGAATCGCACGCTTTCTTGCATTCCAGTTGTGAACAGCTACCGTTGCATCATCAACTGTGCGAACGCCTGATTCGCGAGTCGCGACCCAGTGAACGGTTGCTAGTAGCTCCATTCCGTAGGGTGTTTCAAAACCCTCGATCAAGCGAGCTACGCGTCGAACGTGCTCAGCCAATTCATCGTCGTTGCTTGTTTGAATGAAATTGTCAGCCTCGGCTAGTGCCCCGGGTATGACAGCGATCTCTGAATCTGCCGAAAAGTCCCCGACTCCGGCAATGTAGTGCCCATCCATAGCCTTTAGGACGTGCCTTAGTTTGTCGGAATAGGGGCCGTAATTATGTTTGACGAAATCGAGCTTCAGTGGTTGTCCAGCTTCTTCGAGGAAATACGCGAGTTTCTGAATCTCAATCTTGCTTAGCGCGTATTCCATTTCGAGGTAGATCGAGATTACCTTAACAATTGCCGCTCGGACCGGAGTCATTCTTGGTTTTTCGGTTCGATTCAGCATTTCTTGAGGCGGTGGAGCACCTTTGGGCTCAAACAAATCTACATGAACTTGACCGTGCCCCTCGAACGCAATGAGGACCAGGCGCTTCACATCGTTCCAATCTAATCCGCCGTTCCCGCAACCAAGTGGAGGCAAGGCGATGTTTTTAATGCCCAGACGCTCCACCTGCAAAACGAGATCGCTGAGTCCCTTCTCAATGTATTCGATTTTGGAGTCCCCCCGCCAATGCACTTTCGTGGGAAAGTTAATAATGAACCGGGGCCTGGCCCACTCACCGGAATCGTAAATAAACATCTTCCCGGGTCTGATCTCTTTGCGATCACACGCGGCCGCATAGGCTTCAAAGTTCTGAGGCCACCGCTGTTTGAACTGCAACGCAATACCTTTGCCCATTACGCCAACACAATTGACGGTATTTACAATCGCCTCAGAATTCTCTTTTAGCAAATCGCCACTTTTAATCATTACGGTCATACAGAATCCCTTAGAAATACCATTCCGGCTTTGCCTCCACTTGCAACCTTATACCAGCTTCGTCAAAGATTTGGCTCACCTCATCCGCCTTCGCCTTGTTGTAAGCACCCACCATAGTCATGAGTTTCAGTGGAACGCTCTGATGTACTAAGAACTCCGCTTGACGAGTTTCCTGGCGCCGAACGTATCTTGGTTTGTTCACAACATTGTGCCAGTATTTGCAGTAACCATCCATCTGTGGATTCTCAAGAAACAAATCCCAGTCAATCTTGTCCATATCCTTCACGTCGTTGTAGCAAGTCGCGATGTCTAAGGTCGCGTTGCAATCGTAAAAGACATACGGTAATGCGTTCGCAATCAAGGTCTCAACGATAGTCACGAAATCGACAATATCTTGCTGACGATAAGGGCAATCTGGGACATTCCCCTTATTTATTGTGAGAAGCATCGGTGACCGAGGCGCAAAATAAAAAGGAACATAATCGTGGATCACTCCACCGGGTGGCCTGGCAACCATTTTTGCGGCGCGCTTACCCTGCGCTCCTTGATAGGCGATGTTTCCGGGTTGCATCTTTTTCTTCTGCAGCACTGTATTTGCATGTAGCTTCTTTGCCTGAGCGATACTCGCCAAATTGCAAATGGCCGTTATATGAAAAATGCGCAATGGCCTCGGGATAGGCATTCGCTCACTCGATTGCTTATCCGAAGATCGATCCTCCTGACTTTCGCCTTATATTCGCCATAACTATCCATACTTTATACTATCAAAGCATAGTTCTGCAATGAGTTTACTTGACAGCGGGCCGAGGTAAGCGTCCTAGGCGTCTTGGCGACCAGAGCGGAGCCATATCAGGCTTAAGCCGTGTTATATTGGAGATTCGCGTTTTCTTCGCGATTGCACATGGCTAAACTGCGCATCTCGGTCGTCGAATATCTGAACACGGCGCCGCTGGTCTGGGGCTTCACCGAAGGGCCGCTCGCGGGCAAATACGATTTGTCGTTCACGGTGCCGTCCCAGTGCGCGGAGGCTTTGCGGAGCGGTGAGGTCGATGTGGCGATCATGCCCGCCATCGAATACCAGCGCATGGACGGAATGGTGATTTTGCCGGGGATGTCCGTGGCAGCGAAGGGCGAAGTGCGCAGCATCCTGGTGGTGGCGAAACAGCCGATTGACTGTGCGAAACGCATTGCGCTCGACAGGAGTTCGCGCAGTTCGGCTGCGCTCGTCAGACTGCTCGCAGCAGGCGCCTGGGACATCAGTCCGGAGTTTGTGGACGGCCCGCCGGACGCCTCGGCGATGCTTGCCGACGCTGACGCGGCGCTGGTGATTGGCGACCCGGCGTTGCGCATCGCGTTGAAAATGGAATTTCTGTTTGCGAAGAAACCGCAGCCTGGCGTCGCCGGCATTTGCTGCCAGGGTGATTCGGATGAGTTGCCCGTGCCGGGATTTCCCTCGGTGTTTATTTACGACGTGGCGTATCAGTGGCGCGAAATGACCGGCAAGCCGTGCGTTCTTGCCGTCTGGGCGGGCCGACGCGAGAAGATTGCGCCGGAGGTCGTTGCTGATTTTCAGGCGTCGAAGGAATTTGGGCTGGCGCACATCGAAGACATCGCGGAAGCGGCTTCGGTGAAGCTCGACCTGCCCGCGAGTTCGCTCGAAAGCTATCTGCGGGATAATATCGACTTTTCGCTCGACGAGGAAAATCTCGCGGGGCTGAAGCTTTATTTTGAGAAATGCGCGGCTGCGGGATTGATTCCTCGCGCGCAGCCAGTTGAATTCGCGACTGCGCCGGCGGGATCGGTTGCGGGCCGCGGGGCCTGAAGCGTTGGAAGTCGCGCCGTCTTCTGCTCTGGCTGCTGCAAAACTCGGAACGATCGAGATCCTCCGCCGGTATCCCTTTAAAGGCATGGCTGGCGAAGACCTGCGCGAAGTCTTCGTCACATACGCAGGCCTTGCCGGCGACCGCGCGTACGCGTTCATCGATCCCACAAGTCCCACCAGCTTTCCGTGGATGACGGGCCGGCTGAAGCGCGAAATGATTCTGTTCCGCCCGCGCTTCGTCGCGCCTCCCGATTCTGCCGAGGAGCATCCGCCCGCAAATTCTTTTCGCCTGGACGTGGAGACGCCGGAGGGTCGGACGCTTTCCGCGGATGATCCTGCGTTCACACAATTTTTCGAGGAGCGCTTGGCGAGGAAACTCGAACTGAGATTTTCCGAACGAGCCATGCATGATGCTTGTCCCATCTCGGTCCTGGGGCTCGATTCGCTGCGTTCTCTTTCGCGGGAAACGGGCATGGAGCTTGATCACAGGCGCTTTCGCGCGAATTTCTATGTGCGCTGGGACAACGGCCAGCCGTTTTACGAAAACGACTTGGTTGGCGCGAAGCTGCGCATCGGCGAGAAGCTGACAGTGATGGTTGTGAAAAACGACGCGCGCTGCGTTATCATTACTCTGGATCCTTCGACGGCCCAGGCCTCGCCCAAAGTGCTCGAAGTAGTGGCCAGGGATCACGCGAATTGCATTGGAGTATACGGCTCGGTGCTGCGCGAAGGAATTGTGCGAGTCGGCGACGCGATCTACGCGGCCTGAATTTAGCCGAGGGAACCAACTGGACAATAATGGGAATCACACAACAGGAAGCGCTCGACCTTTTCAACTCAGATGATGTGATTGCCATTGGGATGGCGGCGAATGAAGTCCGCCGCAAGAAGAACGACCCGCGCGTGGCCACTTATCAGATCGATCGCAACATCAATTACACGAATTTCTGCACGGAGTATTGCTCGTTCTGCGCATTCTACCGGCCGCTGGGCGCGAAAGACGGCTACATTTTGTCCTTCGAGGAAATTTACCAAAAAATCGACGAGATGATTGAGCTCGGTGGCACCGGCATTCTGATGCAGGGCGGCCTGCATCCTGATCTGCGCATTGACTATTTCGAAAATTTGCTCAGCTCCATCAAGCAGCGCTATCCGCAGATTCATCTGCATTGCTTTTCCGCGCCGGAGATCACCTGCATCGCCGAAGTCTCCGGGCTTTCGATTCGTGACACGATTGCGCGGCTGGCTGACGCGGGCCTCGATTCCATTCCCGGCGGCGGCGCGGAAATTCTGGATGATGAGATTCGCTCGCGTATCTCGCGGCTGAAATGCTCAGCGGATGAATGGGAGCTGATGCATCGCACCGCTCATTCGCTGGGCATGCGCACCACGGCGACCATGATGTTCGGCTGCGGCGAGGAATATCGCCATCGCGTCAATCATTTTGAACGCCTGCGCCGCATTCAGGAAGATACTGGCGGCTTCACGGCTTTCATTCCGTGGATGTTTGCTCCGGAAAATACGCCACTGGGCAAGAAAGTCCCAGAAGCGACCGCCGTCGAATACCTAAAGACGCTGGCGATCAGCCGCCTGTATCTCGACAACATCGACCACATTCAATCAAGCTGGCTGACGCCGGGAATCAAGGTTTGCCAGGTAGGTTTGCAATTCGGCGCGGACGACGTGGGCAGTATCTTGATTGAGGAAAATGTGGTTTACGCCGCGGGAGTCCGCAATCGCACGAATGAATCCGAGCTTCGCCGCATCATCACCGACGCGGGATACATGCCCGCGCAACGCGACACACTTTACCGCTCCTACGTCCTGAAATAGTGTTCCCTATCTAGGCAGACGGCGCCTGACGAAAACCGTCTGTGAGACCGCTTCTAGAAGCTTGAGGAATTCGGAGCTTGCGTGCTGGCGGGGATTATGACGCGCGCCGTGGCGACCGGAACTTCGACCGTCACGCTGGCGCCATAGGGCTGGCGGTTGGCGAGATGAATGTCGCCGCCACATTCGCGAATGATGCCGTAGCAGATGCTCAGGCCGAGGCCCGTGCCTTTGCCGACGGCCTTGGTGGTATAGAAAGGGTCGAATGCGCGGTTGAGCTCCAGGAATCCGGGACCGGAATCGTCGAAACCGAAAACGATTCGTCCACCGCGTTTCTTCGCGTGAATGCGAATGGAGCGTTCGCGGCTTTCTTCGAGGGCGTCGCAGGAATTATTCAGCAGGTTCAGCAGAATCTGCTTCAATTCGTCTTCGCCGATGGCGAGCGGCGGCAGGGACGCCTCGATTTCCGTGTGGATTTCAGTGTTCAGTTTGCGCAAATGGAATTCGCGAAGCTGCAAGGCATCGCGCAGCGAAGTTTCGAAATCGGCGGCGCGTTCGGTGGAGTTGCTCTGGCGCGCGAACCGCAGCAGGCCGCCGACGATGCGGTGCATCCGTCGCGCCTCGTTGCCGAGTTTCACCACTTTTTTGGTCGCGCTTTCGCCCTTGACCTCGTCGGAAAGCAGTTCCGCATAGCCGATGATGCCCGTGAGCGGATTGTTCAATTCGTGGGCGACACCGGCGACGAGCTGACCCAGCGCGGCCAGCTTCTCTGAGCGCATGAGCTGGACATGCAAGCGCGTATTCTCAATCGTCACGGCCAGGTCGGCGGCCAGCATTTCCACTTTCATGATCTCGGGCGTGCTGGGCTCAATGGAATTTCGCAGCGACGACAGCGCGATCCATCCCAAGCAGGTCCCGCGCGAAGACACGAGAGGAACGATGGTCTCCGGATGCGCGCTCCCGTTGAATGCCGGAACCCGGGCTGACGGCAAACGGAAGGAATTGTTCCCGATCAGTTCACCTGCTGCGCAAAGTTCACCCATTCGACCGAGGTTCCAGCGCCCGGCCATTCGCTGCAGGTCCCGCCGGTCTGCGTCCGAAAATCCACTCGAACCCGCCAGCAGAAGCGAGCCGTCTTCTTGCGCCAGCATCACGGCGGCGCGACGAAAGCTGACCGTCTCAGTAATTGCTTCGGCAATCTCGCCGCAAAGCGCGGCTGGTTCCGATCCGCCGAGCAGCCGCGAAGTAATCCTCGAAAAGCGCAATAGCAGGGCGTTCTCTGTGTGTTCTCTCGCGCTGCTCTCCTCGACGAGGAGCGATTTTTCTTCGAGAACCGAAAGGATCATCCCAAAAGCGACGAAGAATTTGGGCACGTTCCATATTTCCGGATTGATGCGCAGGTGAGGAAGGAAATGATCCATCAGCGCGCCGGTGGGAAATACGGCGCCCCAGCAGAGGAAGCCGGCCGTAACCGTGATCACTCCCGGCGAATATCTGGGGAACCGCTTCCAAAACAGGAATCCGGAGATCGCGAAGGTCAGCGTAAGGATCATGATCACGCCGGGATTCGGATCGCCGCGCCATTGAGCGAATTCGGCCCAGCTTCCCGTGCCGATCAGCGAAACGGCCAAAATAAAATTGAATCGCGATATTTTTTCATGGGCGAACAGTGCAAATCCCGCCAGACCAAAAAAGAAAATCCCGAGCGCCGCGCAAAGTGCCAATCGGTTCTGCCACCCAAACGTAATTGCGGCAGCATGAAATGCCGCAGCCGGAATGAGCATCGCAAGCAGAACTCTCCTGCGGATGTAGTCCTCCGCCGAACGCGCCAGTGAAACCAGGAACACGACTCCCGAAAGCTCAAGCGCGCCCAGATCGATCGATTCGAAGATATTTTCGAGCACGCCCGTATGCGTCTCAAAAATCTGTACGAAGAAATGAACGAATATCAGCGCCCAGGCAAAAATCCATAATTTTGTGCGTTCCGAAGGAGAGTGTTTGCGCAGGGAGACGAAAATCGCCACGAGTACGGCGAGGATGAGTATCGTGGGCAGCTTATCGAGAAGTAAAGTCACAAGGTTGCTTTGTTCCGCGAGGATGCGGAACAGTAGCATCAGGAAGCATTGCAGCGCAACCCACCATCAGTACTAATTTTTGAATGTGAGCAAAACGGAACAGCACAGCTAAGCGTCTACTTTACTTCGGAATACGGAATTGAAGCTCGATCGCAGCGCCTTCGGGGAGGTTGATTTTCTCCACGGGAATCAAGACGCCGCCTTTGTAAATAGCACGAACCGTTTGCGCAGCGGCGGGAGTTTCTGCAGCGCGAGCACTGCGGGCCGTGCGACTTGGAGACGTCTCGGAACGCACAGAAGCGCCAACGCTTCCCCGGCGATCGAGCGCCAGATTGCCCAGCGCGTCCGCTTCGCAATTTTGTTCGCGCATTACATGCTCGATCACGAAGTAGTCCAGCGCCCGCGCCAGCTTTTGCGCGCGTTCGTGCAAGGGCCTCAGCGCGGCATTTTTTACCTTGTAGCGGCCCTGCATCTGCCTGACCAGCAACTCCGAATCGCTTCGGACGCGCAGCGCGCGTATGCTGTGGCTGGCGGCGTAATCGAGCGCGGCGACCAGGCCGTAATATTCGGCGATGTTGCTCGTCTCGCGGCCAATCACTTTGGCGAATTCGCAGAGCTTCGAGCCATCGGGCGCGCGCAAAATGACGGCATAAGCGGCGGGGCCCGGATTTCCCCGTGACGCGCCGTCGATATTCGCAACGTGCACGCTGGCGGGCGGCGCGGAATGCATTTCCTCGAATAAGCGCGCGCTGGATGGTGGAGATGTTTTCGCCGTGCGTCGAATCATGGATTCGTTGGAAGGCTATCGCAAGAAAGCGGCCAAGAGAAAAATAATTTCAGCGCGCACGGATTTGCAGCGAAGCGTCTAGTTTTCACTCGTGTGTGCGGCGGCCTGCGCGGTTGCCTCCGCGGCCGCGGGGGGCTCGATGTAGTAAAGAATGCGGGTACAAAGTTCGCAGTGGTAAAGCTCGGGATTATCCTCGCGGCTCAGCTCCTGAAACACATGCGGGCGAATGTGCGCGCCGCAAGCGCCGCATGCCTCCCCGCGAATCGCGGCGACGGCCACTCCTCCGTGCTTCTTAGCGATGCGCTGGTAGTGGTCGACGAGATCTTCGGGAATCACCGCGACTGCCTTGGCGCGTTCGGCCTCGAATCCGGCGAGCTCTTTTTCGGCCTCAGCTTTTTCGCCTTCGATCCTGGCGCGCTGCGCGTTCACCTCGTCCTCCACCAGCTTGAAACTTTTCTCCGCAGATTTCACTTGGCGGTCGTACTGCTCGCTCGAAACCATCTGTTCAAGCAAGCGGTCCTCTGATTTCGCGATTTCCGCCTCGGCCATTTCGGCTTCATGCTGCAATGCTTTGAACGCCTCGTTGGTTTTCACCTGGTAAGCCTGGTCCCGATATTTCCGGGCTTTTTCCTTCCATTGCTCGACGTCCAGCTCGTGCTTCTTGCGATCCTTGAGCGCGGTCGAATGCGATTCCTTGCCTTTTTCGAGCTGGGCTTTTCCGGCGGCGAGCCGCGCGTTCACTTCGGCCAGACGTTGGGGGAACGTGGCAACCCGTGCGCGAACGGCATTCAAACGCGTGTCGACTTCCTGAAGCTGCAAAAGTTCCTTGAGGATTGCTCTCACTGGCCATTATTTTAGCACACAGAGCCGTCGCGCCGGGTTTCACAGTTCGTTTTACCGGAAATTTCCAGGCGGATCACAAAGAACTGTGAAGAAACGCAACCGCGCGCCGCCAGGCATTTTTTTGGGCTTCGGCGTCGGCCTCAGCCGAGCCGCCGAAAGAAATCGGGAACTTCAATCCTGCGGGATGCGTGGTTCGCGCGGTGGCAGGCAGAAACGGATAGCGCAATTCGTGGCCCGCTTTCGGATAGTGCAAATGCTGGACGGAATGCGGGAAGTTTCGCGCGCTCAAGCGAGTGCATATCATTTCCGCCATGCGCGCCGCTGGCCAAACGTGGTCGTCACCACCGGAAATCAGCAGAATGGGGCCACAGATGCGCTCAACGGGAATCTCCGCGCGTGTAGTTGCGGCGCGATTGTGAAGAGCTGCGCGAAACAGGTTACGAAATCGAAGAGGCTGGCGCAGCAATCCCACCGGCAGGGCCGAGCGCGCCATGAATCGGCCCAGCGGCAGAGGCGCAAATGGTATTGCTTCGCCGCGGTGCGTCCAGCAAGGAATAATCTCACCTGTACTTTTGTCGCGTCCCCCAGATCCCCACGCTACCGCGCTGGGAGCATACGCCACGACGGCGCGTATCTGCGGAAACGTTGAGCTGAGCAGCAGCGCGAGTTCAGCGCCTCGCGAAATTCCCAGCACGCCCAGGCGGCGCGTGTCGACCTCCGGCTGGCGGCCAAGCCACCACACGGCGCGCTCAAAATATTCGAGCGGCACGCGATGCAGCCACGGCGGGAGGCCCGGCAATCCAAAGTAGGCGAGCGCCAGCGTCGCGAATCCGTGACGCGCAAGCACGGCAGCTTTGTCGAGATCGTATCCGCCACCAGAACCGCCGAGGACAATCACGCCGGGACGCGGTCCACTACCCCGAGGAAGGAAAAGCCGGCCTGCGAGGATTTCGTCATCAATTTCGCGAATTTGCGCGCCAGGGGCCAGCCATTGCCTGCCGAGTTTTGAGGTGGCAATCAGCCGATCATCGATTTCCGTCGTCAGCGTCACAACGTCCGCTGCGGCGCCGTCTTTGCGAAACGTGGCGCGTCCGCCCTGCGCGGCTGGATCGAGCTTCATGGACCAGAAAAGGCCCATCGCGTCGCCGCCGCGATAAGTTCCGCCAAGCGAGGGCTGGCTGGCGACATCGACGCAACCTGCGGCGTCGGCAATGTAGGTGGCGTGCGCTTCCCACGTGCGCCCGGCGTCATCGAGCACGGTGGCTCGCAGCACCACGCGTGCGCCGTGTGCGAGGCCGCGGACGCAAATTGACACGTCTTCATCGATGAACGCCGGATTCGGCGCGATTTCGATTCGCGCAAAGCTTGCTGTGCCTGTCTCCGTCTGCGTATGTGCGGTCGCCACGTTCGGTCGCCTCTTATGCTACTAGAAGTTTCCAAAGGAGGCGTGAAAAGGCGCATCCTCACCAACCCGTTGCGAGCAAATGCTAGGGCCTAGGACTCACTGTCTCTGACGTTCTGCACCGGAGGAACGCGGTGCGTCCTTTTGAACACC
The DNA here is from genome assembly GCA_035279805.1 of Candidatus Acidiferrales bacterium. Classification (GTDB taxonomy): domain Bacteria; phylum Acidobacteriota; class Terriglobia; order Acidiferrales; family UBA7541; genus DAHUXN01. The sequence continues at coordinate 19,321 of DATEHB010000197.1, read as the reverse complement.
TCATTCGTATATTGGAATGTATGATGTGGCACGCTGCCATTTCGATGGAGGTGCTGGTGGGTCTCGAAGCCGAAGTCGCCAGGCTTCGACGCGGAGACCTGGACGCGCTGGCGGAGCTGGTGACGCGCTACCAGCACCGGCTGTATCGCTATTTGCTGCGAATCGTGCGCCAGCCTGCCGAAGCCGAGGATCTTTTTCAGCAAACCTGGTTGCGCGTGGCGGGGCAAATCGCGCGCTTCGATCCGCACAGAAATTTCGAGGCGTGGCTTTTCACTTTGGCGCGCAATTTGGCCATTGACCATCTCCGGCGCGTTCGTCCGGAAAGCCTCGACGAGCATGAAGAAAACCACTCCGCGGAGACGCCTGCTTCGCTGCGCGCTTCCGAGCCCCCGGCGCTCGATGTGGCGATCGCACGCGAACGCGCGCAACAGTTAGCCGAAGCGATGGACGCTTTGCCCGTAATGTACCGCGAAGTGCTGGCGCTGCGCTTCGAAGAGGAAATGAAGCTCGAGGAAATTGCCGAAGTGCTGAACGCGCCGCTCTCGACGGTGAAAAGCAGGTTGCGGCGCGGGCTTGAGAATCTCCGTCAGGGACTCGAAACGCGTTTCCCGAAAACGGAGTGGCAATGAAGCGAATGCCAGCGATGAATGAGTTCAAGGAACGAGCGGGAAAATGAGCCGACACCAGGAAATTCGGGAATTGCTTTCGCTGGCCGCCGCTGGCGCGCTTGATGCAGCCGAAAACCAGCGCGTCTCAACGCATGTGCGCGATTGTCCGGAGTGTGCTGCGGAGCTTGCTAGCTGGCAGGCAATCGGATCCGGGCTCCGCCGCATTCCGACACCGCAGGCGCCGGCGGCCCTGGTGGCGCGAACGATTGCGCGCGCGCAAATGCGCTTCGCGGAACAATTGGAGCGGCGCTCCGAGCGCAAGGTGATGGCTCTGATCATTGTTTTTTCATGGATTTTCGTCGCTCTCAGTTGGCCGCTTGCGCAGCTTTTGGGCCACGGATGGCTCAGTCTGTTAGGCCTCGGGTTCGAGCAAGGTTGGAAGAACTTCGCCGTCTTCACGGCACTCTGCTGGATAGCGGGCGCCGCTGCGGCGATTCTGCTGGCCATGCGCCGTGACCGCGAAAGGAGAATCGCATGAGCTTTCGCAAAGAACTCGGCGTGATTCCGCGCACTGCGTGGATAGTTGCTGGCTTTTTTTATGCAGGCATAGCCACTCTGGCGTGGTTTCTGGTTCCTACAGATCGTGAGATGTCGCAGTGGCCCCAGGGCGGGCAGTTTGCCTTCATATTCCTTTTGCCGTTGTTTTTCTTCCTCATCATTCCGCTCTATGGCTACATCTACGGCGACGCGAAGCGACGCGGGATGCGCTACGTGATGTGGACGCTGCTGGCGATCTTTGTGCCCGACTTCATTGGCGTCATCATCTACTTCATTCTGCGCGATGCGCTGCCCGTCGAATGCCCCAGTTGCCACCATGTCGTTCCCTCGAAATTTACCTTTTGCCCGGCCTGCGGCAATGCGCTGCGCCCGCACTGCCCGCAATGCGGCAAGAGCGTGGAGCGCGTCTGGACGAATTGCGGCTACTGCGGCACAAAACTCCCGTCGTGAATTGAGGCAACAGCCGATTCCCTGCCTCCGGCTTGCGCGACGTGGCGGGCAGTCTCGTCGATCTCGCTCGGCGGAATGACATATAAACGGGCTTCTCCGACGTCTGCTAAGAATTCCCGCTGCAAAAAAGGAAGTGCAGTTCTGCGCGACTCGCCAATAGAATTTCGGGCGCAGGTGTTTCCGAGAGACACATCCCGAGGATGCGATAAGGAGGAAAGAATGCCGTACGTCCAAATCACATGGGTCGTGGGACGCTCGCCAGAACAGAAACGCAAACTGGCGGAGCGTGTCACGGTCGCACTGGTCGAAGACGGACGCGCGAAGCGCGAAAATGTTCACGTGAGTTTCGTCGACGTGCCGCCCACGGATTACGTCGAGGCCGGCGTGGTAGTTGCGGATCAGAAGCGCGCTTCGTAAAGTAACCGGCGCGCGCCGGCGGTTCGCCAACGCGCGCTGCGCATAGGGGCTTCTAAGCGCGGACTTCGCGACGGACCAGGTACGCGTCAATGAAAAATCCCACGCCGATCACAAAGGGAATAATTCCGAGCACGGCCGCCTCCGCGGCATCCGGTTCCCAGCGCGAGAGCCATGTGAACGTCAACGAATAGCCAATCGCCGCTGCGACAAGCAGGATTCCCGATCTGCGAGACACGGCCGACGGCGATAAATCCGCCTCAAAGGGAACAGCAACTCCGCGCGCAATCGCCGCCACCCGCTCGTCACTTCGAAACTTGCGTCCCCGCTGCCACGCCCAGGCCCACACCGCAGCGATGGGAAATCCGAGCGCCAAAACCACGGCCGCAAATCCAATCATGTTGTCAGGCATTTTCTCTCTCCTTTTGTTTGCACGATCCGAATGCAGCCGCCCTCAACGTCGCTTGCAGGAACCCGCCTGCGACCGTGCACTTGCAGCCATAGATACGCGGAGAGCCTGGAAGATGTTCCGTAGTGCACGTAAGAGTGCTAAGTAAAGATGCCTGGATGTTCCGGAAGGAATCGCGACCCTGTGGGTAACGTTATGCTTCTCGAATCGTTAAGAACCGCCCTGACTGGCGCCAACGTGCATCTGTTTGAGGATTTCGAGCGCTGCAGGTGCGTGCAGGCGCACGCGGTAATCGTCGGTCAAGTTGCGCCAGCGAATCGTGCCGCTCGGGTCGATCAGAAATTCCGCGGGTCGCGCGATGTCCGCTCCGTTGATGCCGCCGTGGGGATGTAAAAGATCCCATTCGCGAATTACTTCAGCCTTGGTGTCGCAGAGAATGGAAAATGTGTAGCCCTGCTTTTCGCGCAATTTTTGAGTCGTTTCGGGAGAATCAACGCTCACGGCTACCACGCGCACGCCCCTCGCGGTGAATTTGTCCAGGTCGTTCTGGAAACTCCGCAACTCGGAGTTGCAATACGGTCACCAGTAGCCACGGTAAAAAATCAAAATCACCCAGCCAGCAATCGCGCTGCCCGGAGCTGGCCGCGAAGAAAGCAGATCGTAGAGGCGCACCGGTTTGCCCATCGAATCGGGCAGGGTAAAATCCCGGGCCTTCTCTCCCACTTTTGGTGCATTTTTCGACGGCGGCAATTGCGCCAGGACTTCCCCAGCCATGCTTGCGATCATCCCGCACAGCAATAATAGCTTCAGCGCTGCCGCGAGCTGTCGAGTCATCCTCTTCGACGGAATTGTCAGGGCCGCGTCTCCCGTCACCAGCCTTCAAAAGGTCTCACGCCCTCTTGCAAACGGCAAGAGCATTCCCGTTCAAAAATTACGGGATTGGATGCACTTGCATGGTTTGATCGACGGCGAAATTTTGGCAGGCCGGCGCATCTGCCGCTTCGCAGCGCGCGGTGACGGTGAAGCCGTCGGAACTCGTTTCAGCCGAATACGTGTAGCCGTCGCGTCCGGATTTTTTCGTCGCAAGCGCCCCGCTCGAGTACAGCACGTCGAGCGACGCATACGAACCATGCCCCGCCCAGTAAACTCGTTCCGCTTGCGCAAATGAAAGCAAATCACTCTGCACACCCACGGTCGAAATTACTTGCGCGGGCGCGGCAGGCACGCCTTTCGACTGCATTTTTGAGGTGTAAATCCAATAGCCGAGCACGACGATCACTGCCGTGACTAACAATCCCAGCAGGCTTCGCATTTAACCGGCTCCTTCTTTGAGCGTCAGCGATGAGCAGTTTGGACCCATCTTAATTATCGTTCGCCGGCGGCGGCGTACACCGCGTTTAATTGCGAATGTGTCGTCAACTCAACATACGAGGCCACTAAACAGATTTGTAGCGCGACGCGAGGAGGCCCGTGGCCGCAGCGATATCGATGTCGGCTATAAGCAATCCTTCTTTGCCGTATGGCTGGTAGACAAGAAGCGTTCCGTCGGGGCGCACCACCGCTGAGGTGGTTGGAGACCCGGCGCTTGCACAGTTTACTGTGGCGAAATAACAGGTGTTCTCGGCGGCACGGCATAAGGCGGCTTTCTCATGGAATGAGTTCGCGGGATGGGCGAAGCTCAATGCCTGGTAACTGCCGGGCTCGGCTTCGCCGAAATGAGGATGGAATACGATTTGCGCCCCGTGGCGGACAGCCCAGCGGACCGTTTCCGGATAGCGCCAGCCTTCGTGACAGATCACGACGCCAAATGTGAGCGAACCGGTTTGAAAAATGCGCCTCTCCGAACCGGGTGAATAGACGGCGTCCTCGGAAGGGTCGAGTTGCACTTTGTCCTGGAAACCGGCGAACTTCCCGTCTGGGTTGATGACCAGGGCAGTGATGAACAAGGCTTCTCGGACGATGCGTTCGGTGCCGAGAACAACAGTGATGCCTGCCCTCGCGGCGGCCGCCGCTATCGTGGACCATGCGCGGTCAAGAAACGCGGGATCGGCAGGCGGGACCGACTTACCCACGCGGTAGCCAGGAACGAAGCACTCCGGGAAACAGACGATGACGGCGCGCTCATTAGAAGCTTGAGCGATGGCTCGTTCTGCCAACGTGACCGACTCGTCGGGAGTTGCCGGGAACCGGATGTTGGCCAATGCGATTCGAAACGTGTTCATTTGCAATTGAGTGTAGCTCAACTCGAGAAAAAAACGTGGCCGCACCATCAATTCACTCAACTCCCGCCGGGAATCCGCGCGGCGCTTGTCCCGCTGATTCGCTGTGATATTATCCCGGTACTTAACGCCAATGAAACACATAGCGATGCGCGCCGGGCTTCTCGGGATTTTTTTCTGCCTTGCACTGTCCTCTCCCGCACGCGCCGGCGATGTGGTTGTCTTGACGTATGCCGGGCCGATCAACGCCATCAGCGCCGAATACATTTCCCGCGGCATTACGGAGGCGGAATCGCGCCGTGCGTCCGCCCTCATTCTGCAACTCGACACGCCCGGCGGGCTCGATTCCGCGATGCGCAAAATGGTGAAAGCGGAGATGAACGCGCGCGTGCCAGTGATCGTCTTTGTCGCGCCGCGCGGTGCGCGAGCCGCCTCAGCTGGCTGCTTCATTGTTCTTGCCGCCGACGTTGCAGCCATGGCGCCGGGCACGAATATCGGCGCCGCGCATCCCATCCTTATTTTCAGGCAATACAGTTTCGGAGAAAATCCTGAACGATGCGGCCGCGTACGCGCGCTCGATCGCCGCCGCGCGGCATCGCAATGCCGATTGGGCGGAGAAATCGGTGCGCGAAAGCGTTTCGTTGCCAGAAACCGAAGCCTTGCAGCAGGGCGTGATCGATCTAGCCGCGAATGACGTGGACGATCTGCTGCGTCAGCTCAACGGGCGTGCAGTGCACACGGCGAATGGCGACGCCACGCTGTCTCTGGCGGGCGCGACGCAAATCGCCGTCAATTTGAACTGGAGCGAAGAAGTTCTAAACACTCTGGCAGACCCGACCGTCGCGTATCTGCTTTTCCTCTTCGGCATTCTTGCCATCATCGTCGAGCTTTTCGCACCGCATGGCTTCGTCACCGGAACCCTTGGCGCTGTAGCGGTGCTGCTGGCGCTCTTCGGCCTCACCAATCTCCCCGTGCATCTCACAGGTCTCCTGCTGCTGATTCTCGGCATGTCGCTGCTGGGGCTGGAACTGAAAATCACTTCGCATGGTGTGCTGACGGTCGCGGGATTGATCGCTTTCATTTTCGGTTCGCTGTTTCTATTTCCGCGAGCCGGGGGCTACGCGATATCGCCCTGGGCGATTGGAATCGCCGCGCTGCTGTGGACGGTGATGCTCGTTTTCGTGGTGCGCGTGGTGCTCAAGGCGCGTCGCGCTCCCGTGTTGACCGGCGTGCAGCGCGTGGTTGGCAGCGTGGGCGTGGCGAAGACGGACCTTGCCCCCAAAGGCGTGGTGCTGGTGAACGGTGAAGACTGGGACGCGAGCGCCGATCCCGCTCCCATCGCCCGCGGCGAAACGATTTCAGTGCTGGAAGTCCATGGACTGACGCTGCGCGTTCGCAGAGTCATATAAGTTTTCGTGTTTGCGTTTCGACGAATTTCAGGAGGCTCGCATGACCGGCTGGATCGTTCTGATTGTCGTGGTCGTGATTTTATTGATTGCGCTGAAGTTCATCACGGACATGATCAAGATCGTCAAGGAATACGAGCGCCTGGTGGTCTTTCGTTTCGGCCGCTGCATTGGACAGAAAGGTCCGGGGATTATTTTCCTGATTCCCATTCTCGATAAGGCCATCTGGGTGGACCTGCGCGAGCGATATCTGGAGGTGCCGCGGCAGACGTGCATCACGAAGGATAATGCGTCGATCTCCATCGATTTCCTGGTGTACTGGAAGGTGAGCGATCCGGTGCAGAGTGTGGTACAGGTGCAGGATTTCGGCGGCGCGACGCGCGGGATTGCGATGACGACGCTGCGCGCCGTGGTGGGCGACTTAATTCTGGACGACGTACTGGCCAAGCGCGAGGAAATCAACAACGTCTTGCGCGGGAAGCTGGATGAAGTCACGTCGCGCTGGGGCGGGAAAATCACCTCCGTCGAAATCCGCGAAATCGAGCCGCCGAAGGATGTGCAGGACGCCATGACCAAGCAAATGAGCGCTGAGCGCAGCCGCCGCGCCATGGTCACCGCCGCGGAAGGCGACCGCCAGGCGAAAATAACCATCGCCGATGGTGAAAGGCAGGCGACGGTTCTGCGCGCCGAAGGCGACAAGCAATCCGCGATTCTTCGCGCGGAGGGTTACGCGCTGGCGCTCGATAAAGTGTTCCAAATCGCGCGAACGCTCGATGCGAATACCATGGGCCTGCAATATCTCGACACGCTGAAAACGCTTGGAAGCGGCCCCGCCACGAAATTCATCTTCCCGATGGAGTTTGCGAGCTTCCTCAAGCCGATTCTGAATGCCGCACCAGCGCCGGCAACTCAAAAATAACCCGCACGTCGCCAGCGATACGGCCCGCGGGTGCATCCAGCGGGCGGCGTTTGACATCACATACGACGCCACATACGATAGAGGCCATTAATAGCCAGCGTCTGGACAGGCGCTGTCAGGGCTGGCGCGTCTGAGGCGGGCTTCTTACCCAACAAGGGAGATTCCAATAATGAAGAGAATTCCGCGCGTGAAGACTGTTCTTCTGTCCGTGGCCTGTGTGCTGGCGCTCGCATTCCAAGCTGCCGCTCAGAAAAAACTGCCGGTCCCCCCGGCCCGCGCGCTCCACGTTGCTGAAGAAAATGTCGTGCGTCCGCCCCAGCTGGCAGTTCAAACGCACACGCTGCCGAACGGACTAACCATCGAGATGGTGCAGGATCACCACGTGCCGGTGGTCAATTTGCAGGTCTGGTATCACGTCGGCTCGAAGGATGAAAAGCCCGGCAAGACCGGGTTTGCGCATCTGTTCGAGCATTTGATGTTCAAAGGCTCAGCGCATGTGGGCGCGGACGAGCACTCGCGAATCGTGGAAGCGATGGGCGGCTTTGACAATGCTTATACGAACGACGACGTCACGGTGTTCTGGGAAACTTTCCCCAGCAATTATCTGGACCGCGTTCTGTGGCTCGAAGCCGACCGCATGGGCAGCCTGAACGTCGACGACAAGAATTTCAAGTCCGAGCGCGAAGTAGTGAAGGAAGAGCGCCGCCTGCGCGTGGATAATTCTCCCTACGGGCGCGCGCAGGAAGATTTGTATGCCGCCGCGTTCACCGTTCACCCATATCACCACACGACCATCGGCAGCATCGCGGACCTGGACAATGCCACGGTCGAAGACGTGCGCGCGTTTCATGACACCTACTACCGTCCCAACAATGCAACGCTAGTGATCGTCGGCGATTTCGAGCCCGCTGGAGCGCTTGCCTGGGCCGAAAAATACTTCGACGGCATCCCGCGCTCGCCGCGGGCGATTCCGCGCGTCAGCGTCAAAGAACCCGCTCAGACCGAAAAGCACAGCGTGACGAAGTCGTATCCCGGCGTTCCGCTTCCCGCGGTGATCGAAGGTTTCAAGATGCCCGCGCAATTTACGCCCGACTCGTATCCTTTGAATCTGGCATCCAACATCCTCGCCGGCGGCGAGAGCAGCCTGCTTTATCAGGCCCTCGTATACAAGGACCGCATCGCGCTGCAGTCGGTCGGATTCGGCAATTTCACCGAGGACCCCAATCTCTTCTGGGTGTTGGCGGTGATGGACCCCGGCCACACAGCCGAGGAAGGCGAGAAGGCCCTGGACTCCGTTCTTGCGCAGGTGAAGTCGCAGCCCGTCTCATCCAGCCAGCTCGAGAAAGCGAAAAATCAACAGATCTCCGCATTTATCCTGGGACGCGAAACTGACCAGGAGAAAGCGGACGCCGTCGGCGAAGCCGCGGTCATCGGCAAGAATCCAAATCTGGTTAACACGGGGCTGGCCCGTTACGAAGCCGTCACCAGCGCGGCGATTCAGCGCGCAGCCGACGAGTATTTCGTCCCCCAACATGAAACGCTTCTCTTTTATCTTCCCGAAAAGCAAGCCAAGCCCGCCGAAGGGAGCAAGCAATGAGCCGCGGCACTTCTGGAAAAGTGCGAAGGATGTGTTCCAACGTGCCGGTGTTTTCTCTGGCCGCAATTTTATTTTTTGGTCTGGCGCTGGCCGGCCGCGCGCAGGCTCAAACGCAGCCGCCCTCGCAGACTCAAGCGGCATCGCAAGCAACGACTGCACAGGAAAACCAGCACGGCACGGGAATTGTTCCTCCCGGAGTGAAGCTGACGACGGAAATGCCGGCCGGACAGCCCACGAGCGTATTTCATTTTCCGCGCGCCGCAACACGCACTCTTCCGAACGGCCTGCGCGTTTTTGTTGTCACCGATCATCGCCAGCCTGCGGTCGCCGTCCGCTTGGTATTAATGTCTGCCGGCGCAATTCATGATCCCGCGGGAATGTCGGGAATCGCGGCCATGACGGCAGGAATGCTCACGCAAGGAACCGCGACGCGTTCGGCGCAGCAATTCGCGGAAGCAATTGACTTCGTCGGCGGCCACATCAATGCAGGCGCGGGCGACGATGCCACGGGCGTGTCCCTCACGGTCGTGTCGCGCGATCTGGAGATGGGCACGGACCTCTTGTCCGACGCCGTTCTCCATCCCGCATTCGCGCAGGAAGAGCTTGAACGCCAGCGCCAGCAAACCCTTTCCGCCTTGCGCGTGAATTACAGCGATCCTAGCTTCCTCGCGTCAGCCGTTTTTGATCGCAGGGTTTACGGCGCTTCGCCGTATGGATTGCCGGGCGACGGCACGCCCGAAACGGTCGCGAAAATAACGCGCAACGATTTGATGAAGTTCCACGATGCCGATTACTCCCCCAACGACGCGCTGATTGCTTTTTCCGGCGATGTGACGCCGGAACGGGCGTTTGCTCTGGCGGAAAAATATTTCGGGTCGTGGCAAAAAAAAGAAATTTCTCAGGAAGAAGCCGCCGCGCCCACGCCGACCGCCGGTTTGCATTTCATCGTGATCGATAAGCCGGACGCCGTGCAAACGCAGATTCGCGTCGGCAAACTCGGCATTCGCCGCAACAATCCGGATTACATTCCGTTGCTGGTGGCCAATCGCATTTTCGGCGGCGGATATAACAGCCGGTTGAATACGGAAGTTCGCATCAAGAAGGGGCTGACCTACGGCGCCAGTTCTTCATTCGACTCGAACCGTTTCGCGGGCGATTTCGTCGCGGACACCTTCACACGCACCGAAGCCACGGCGGAGGCCACCAAATTGGTGGTCGACCTGATCGCGCAAATGTCCACTGGCGACGCGAAGCCGGAGGAATTGAAGTTTGCGCAGGACTACCTCTCCGGAGTCTATCCCATCCAGTCGGAAACGGCAGAGCAGGTTGCCGGACGCATCCTCGCCGTCGCGGAGTACGGCCTGCCCGAGGATTACAACGACACTTACCAGCAGAAAATCCTGGACGTGACAGACGCGGGCGTCCGGCAAATGGCATCGCAATATTTCAACGCGCGCGACCTTGACGTCGTGCTCGTCGGCAATGCCAGCCAGTTCCTGACCGCGCTGAAGGCGGAGTTTCCGGATGCGCAGTGGGAGGAGATTCCATACGGCGACTTGAATTTGCTGAGTCCTGATTTGCGCCAGCCGAAAGCAGCGGCTCCCGTGGCGGCCACACCCGAATCGCTAGCCAAGGGACATGAATTCGTCATGGCCGCTGCCCAAGCTGCGGGCGGCGACGCTCTTCGCAACGTATCCAGCGTGGAATTTACGGAAAAGGGCAATATTTATGCTCCGCAGGGCGCCTTGGCCATCAACGTGAAATGGCAGGTTTCGTATCCCGATAAAGTTCACGCCACGGTCACGCTCCCCATGGGCGAGATTAATCAGGTTTCTGACGGCACGTCCGCGTGGGTCCAGAGCCCGCAAGGAACGCGTGAGGTACCCGCGGATGCCTTCGGCGAATTCCAACGCGGCATCAGTCTTTTCGGCGGATGGGGATTCTACCAGCAGGTCCTGGCCGGAAAAGTTCAGGCGCAATATCTGGGCGAAGAAGAATTGGAAGGTAAGAAAGCCGATGCCGTGAACTGGCTCGCCTCGTTCGGCGTGATCAAGCTCTATTTCGACTCGACCACGCATCTGCTGGTCGAGGCGAAATATAAATCCGGGACCGAAGATTCGGATCAGCGCTGGAGCGATTTCCGCGCGGTCGAAGGACGGCAATTTCCCTATCAGAGCGTGACGTATCGCAGCGGCACGAAATTCAGCGATAGCGCTGTCCAGGATATCCACATCAATCCGGCGCTCGACCCGTCGTTATTCGCCAAGCCGGCGGCATCACCGGCGCCGCCGTCAGGATCTTAGCAACGACGGTAGACTCCCGGCTCCGGCGCCGACGACACTGCCGCTGGAAATATTTTGCGCCCGTTGTACTCGCAGCAGGCTTTTCGTGCATCTAAAGTCTTGGCCGTAGTTCTTCAGGAGTCTCGCAGCGGCGATTTATTTGGGATTTGAATGGACCTGTCTTACACTGTTGAATCTTAACTCTTCGAATGATTCGTCTTCCTAACGCATTTCGAATTTGGGCCGGTGCCGCCGGCGTATGTTTGGCAGGAAGTTTGGCCGGAGTCTGCCTGGCGGGAACGGGGCAAACGTCGTCCAATCCGGCCGGCGCACCTTCTGTTCTGCAAGCGATGCAGCAGGAGCTTCAGCGCACAGTCACCGCTTACAGCAAAGCAGATCCTCCGGCGTATTTTGTGGCTTATACGGTGAGTGACGAAGAAAATGTGAACGTTTCGGGCTCGAACGGCGCGCTGCTTTCTTCCAGCGACGCGCGCACACGCTGGCTCGAAGTGCAGACGCGCATCGGAGACTACAGCCTGGACAACACGCACAAGATTGAAGGCCGCGAGCCTGCCTGGACCAGCCCCGGCACGCAGGCGACGCTCGATGACGACGTGCCCGTGCTGCGCCGCGAAATCTGGCGTGAGACCGACCGTCAATATCGCGCGGCCGTACAAGCGTTCATCGCTGTCCAGACCAGCAAAGAGGTGCAGGCCCAATCGGCGGAGCAGCGCGCACCGGATTTTTCCCGTGAAACTCCGCACAGTTCCATCGCTCCCGCGGTTTCCTTCCGCGTCGACCGCAAACCTTGGGAGGAAAAGGTCCGCAAGTACACGGCGGCATTCAGCGCGTCGCCTGCTGTGCTGAATTCCATCGTTACGTTCACGGCTGGCGCTTCGAACCAATATTTTGTGAATAGTGAAGGCTCGAAACTGGCTTTCGGCCAGATTCGATATCGCCTGGAATTATTCGTGCAAGGCAAAGCGCCGGACGGCATGGACCTCGAGCGTTACGCGAATTTCGACTGGGTGGAACCGTCGAAGGCACCCAGCGAAGCGGCCGTCATGAACCAGATTCGTATTTTGAGCGGCCAGGTCGCCGCGTTGCGGAAGGCTCCACTTGTCGAGCCGTTTGCCGGGCCTACGCTCCTGACGGGCCGCGCCGCCGCGGTCTTCTTTCACGAAGTCCTTGGCCATCGCCTGGAAGGTTTCCGCCAGAAAGAAGCGAGCGAGGGACAAACTTTCACGAGCAAAGTCGGCCAGCCGATTCTTCCCGATTTCATCACCGTTCGCGACGATCCCACGACGAACGACGTGAACGGCCAGGTGTTGCTCGGCTATTATCCCTTCGACGATGAGGGCGTGCCCGCGCAGAACGTGACGCTAGTCGATCACGGAATTCTCAAGAATTTCCTCATGAGCCGCTCCGCACTCATTAATTTTCCCCACTCGAACGGCCACGGACGCCGTCAGCTCGGCTTCCAGCCCATTGCGCGCATGGGAAACACCATTGTGGAAAGCAGCAAGACAATGACGAACGCGGCGCTGCGCCGGCGCTTCATCGACGAAATTCGCAAACAGGGCAAGCCCTTTGGCCTGCTGATTGACGATATTGCGGGAGGCTTCACATTTACAGGGCGCGCCCAGCCGCAGGCTTTTCAGGTGCAGCCGCTGATTGTTTACAAAGTTTTTCCAGACGGCCGCCCCGATGAGCTGGTGCGCGGAGTCAACATCGTGGGTACGCCGCTGATTTCCATCACGAAAATTATTGGCACCGGCGACACGCCGGAGGTATTCAACGGATATTGCGGCGCGGAATCGGGCTCGGTTCCGGTGTCCGCCGTCGCGCCGGAAATTTTAATTTCGGAGATGGAAGTGTCGAAGAAAGAATCTTCCACGGATACGCCGCCGATCCTGCCGCCGCCCGCGCATGACCCGCTGGCCAAGGAACCGGGACAATGACGTCGCAGCCCGTCATTCACATCCGGCAAATGTGGCGCGTGTTACCTGCGATCGCAGCGCTCGTTTTATTTGTGGCGCTTCCGGTCTTCGCTCAGAATGTGCAGAATGACAATGACCACACGCTCGAAGCCATGCAGGACGAAATGGCGCGCAATGTGGCTCGTTTGCAATTGCCCGGCCAGTTGAAGCCCTTTTACATCGAATATCGCGTCCTCGACGTCGATGTGCGCAGCGTCACCGCGTCGTTCGGCACGCTGGTCTCCAGCACGCACACACGCAATCGCTTTATGGCCGTCGGCCTCCGCGTTGGCGACAATCAGCTCGATAGCTCCAATTTTGTGACTCAAAATGGTTTTCAGGGCTTTCTCGGGTCCACGGGACAGGTGGGCATTGATCGCGACTACAAGTCCTTCCGTCAGGATCTTTGGCTCGCGACGGATCAGGCTTACAAGGAAGCGCTTGTCCAATACTCGAATAAGAAAGCGTTCCTCAACAGTCTTGCCCGCCCGCCGGAGATTCCGGATTTCTCCAAGGTTGACCAGCCGGTGGTGGACGTGCGCCCGCTGATGAATTCAGACTGGAGTTCGCGCAACTGGGAAAATGAAGCGCGCGAAGCTTCCAGGTCTCTGCGGAGTTTTCCGGATCTTTACGGCTCGCGCGTTCACTACTATCTGGTTTACACCACCTATTATCTTCTAACGAGCGAGGGCGCGAAGCTGCGCATTTCGCACAGCGTTGCGGGAATCGAAGCGAGCCTGGACACGCAGGCAACAGACGGAATGCCGTTGCACGATTTCTATTCGAGCTATTCCGCGCTGCCGTCGGAGTTGCCGCAGCCTGGCAACGTCAGCACGGCTCTCACGCAAACAGCGGCGCAACTGGAAGCCCTCCGCGCTGCTCCTAATGTTTCCGATTACGAAGGCCCCGTGCTCTTCGACGCCCCCGCCGCTGGCTCCGTGCTCGCGCAGGCCCTTGAGCCTTCTCTTTCCGGCGCGCGTCCGCCGCTTTCGAGCCTTCCCGCCTTCGATCAAATGTTGCAGCAGATGGGCGGGCACAGCGAATGGTCGGGGCGCGTGGGCACGCGCGTGCTGCCGTTGAATGTTTCCCTCACCGATGACCCTTCCGCGAAGGATTTCCAGGGCCAGCCGCTTTTCGGCAGCTACGACGTGGATGATGAGGGTGTGCGCGCTCAGCGTGTCAACGTGGTTGAAAATGGCATACTGAAAAATTTGTTGATGTCGCGGCGTCCCGGCCCGGATTTCCTCGAGTCCAACGGTCACGCGCGCTCCTCCTTACTGTCTCCTCCACAACCCACCAGCAGTAATTTGTTTTTCCAGGCGACAAACACCTTGAGTCCCGCGGACTTGCGGAAGAAGTTTATCGACCTCTGCAAAACGAATGGGCAGCGGTGGTGCCTGGAAATCAAGCGCATGGACAATCCCGCCCTTGCCGCGCAAACACAACAGGATTTCTCGGACATTATTTCTGCGCTCGCCGATGGGCTCTCGAGCGGCGACCGGCTGCCGCTTCTCGTTTATCGCGTTTACGTTTCCGACGGCCACGAAGAGCTCGTCCGAGGCTCGCACATCAGGGGCCTGGACCTCCGCGCATTCCGCACAATTGCCGGAATCGGAAATGATTCCTCGGTGTTCAATTTCATGCAGAATTTGCAGCAGGGACTCGGCGGCACGGCGCTGGCCACGTTTGGCTCGGTGCAGGGCGGGATTCCCAGCTCCATCGTTGCGCCGTCATTGCTTCTGGAAGACGTGGAAGTGCGCGGATTTCATGGCGAGCCGCGCCGCCTGCCTCTCTTGCCCACTCCAGCCTTGCAATAGCGCCCGTCGTCTGACGCTCTACTTAATTTCCGCGAGGATCTCTCCGTTGTCGTTCAAACTCAATTTGTCAGGTTGAAACGGAAGTGTGATTCGCAACGGTGCCGTTGGCGCCGCGATTTTCATCCAGCCGATGACGCCGGACTTGCCCTTCACATGCACATAAACGGGAAGCGCGTCTTTCCAGCCTGCGGGAACTCCCGATTGCGTCACCGTGCCGTCCACCAGCCACTTATTGTCCGGCAGTGGCTTCACGGTGTAGTCGAGGTGATATTGCGCAATCCCTGTCCCGTAAACGTACTCGTTGAAGAACCAGTCCATTCGATGGTTCTGGTCAATATCCATGTACGGGGCCATGTGGCGTTCCACCACGGTCTTGAAATCCTCGGTCGACGCTGCCTTGCCCGCAAAGGTTTTCGTAAAGTCCTGCATCATGGCCTTGAATAAATCGTCCGGCGACTTGCTTCTCCCGTCGTAAAGCATCCCGCGCAGCATTTCCAGAACGTATCCGCCCTTTTCGTAAACGACTGTGTCGTATCCGGCCGGCGCCACGGAAGATCCCAGACGCTCGCCCATCCAAAGGGGGCCAAGCTCTTCATACCTGTGGCCGAAATTATTGCGGCTGAAGATATCTTCCCGGTCTCTGTGCAGCCGGTCCAGGTATTGTTTTCCGCCGTCGCGGAATTGCACGTAAAGATTGCCGGAAAACTGCGCGAATCCCTCCGAGAGCCACTGATCGTGATAGCTCTTCCATCCGATTTCGTGTCCCCACCACTGATGCGAGACTTCGTGCGCTCGAAAAAAATCGCTGATGCGGATCTGGTCCGTCACGCCCAGCACGTGCCGCTGCGTCTCGTCGAGAAACGACAGGACGGAGAGATACAGCAGCATCGGCCAGCCCTGTCCGTAACTGTATGGAATATTGGTCACCGCCAGCCGCTGATACGGGAAAGGGCCAAAATAGTTTTGAAATACGCGCAGGTTGTTTCCAATCTCGACTCCGACGCCCTTCACCATGTTCCCGGGATCGAGAGAGCCCACCGACGGCCCGCCTGCTTCATTGTCGCCCGGCAGCGTCGGGTTTAGAAACGTTTGGACGCTGCTTAGAAAATCATCGGCATTCCGGTTTCCGTAGATTTGCACGTCGATGTTGCCGACTTTCTCGTCGTAAACTTTGTAGTCGCCATAGGCGAATCCCGAGACGGCTTGGGGCATTGGGCTTTTCCAATGCGTCACGGTCGAGTTGTCCGCTGTGCTCTCGCTCACCTTGTCCCCGGTCGCCACCAGCGTCAGCTTCTTCGGCGTGTGGAATGTCATGTCGAAATCAGAGCGCTTGGCGAATTCATCCGAGACGCCCGGATACCACCCGTAGCTCGGACAAAAATAGTTTCCGGTGCCCACTTTTTGAATCAAATGCTTGCCCGCATATTCGAAAGTGAGCGTTGATGATTTTCCCTGTTGTGTTGCCGCGGGCAGAATCACGGCGACGTAGTCTCCGTAGCTGGGAAACCGGTCTTTGGGATCGCGCGGCTGAAAAAAAGGCAGCGCCGCTCCGGCTTCGTCCTTTACCGAGGTGACACGAAGATTCGCGCTCAATTCGAAGACCAGCACGCGCTCGCCGGGCTTCTGATATTCCAAATTTACTTTTGTTGTCGCGCTCAACTCGGCGCCGCCTGTGACTGTGGCGTCGATTTGATATCCATGCACGGCAAAAACATCTTTGCTGGTGGGCTGGTCGTACGCCTGGCTTGCGCTTACGTTTCCGGCGGGAAAACTCATCCACGTGTCGAAGAGCAGCGCATAGCTTCCTCGTGACACGTAGCGGCCCACGCTGATTTCCTCGGGCTGCAACGCGTCGTAGCGGGCCAGCACCCAGCCCTCTCCGTTTGTCTTCATGTCCGCCGCAAAGTATCCCGTCTGATTGCGATCCGCGCCGAGCACGCCCTCGAACAGGCGCGGGACAATCTCCGCGTCCAGATCCTCGCGCGCACGTTGCCGGTTGTTGTAGAGATTCTCAAGGTCGCTGGCCGGCCCGGTCGTCCATTTCACCTGCTTCGCAACTTGGTCGAGCGTATCGTCGGTGAAACTGAACGTGGCCTCGGTGAAATCCAGGTTCAGCGTTTTTTGCTTGGTGAAGAGCTCGAGTTGCTGCGCTTCCAGGGCGTTGGGGGGCGCAATCTCAACGGTCCCGCGCCCTTTAAAGGCCGCGCCGAAGACCACGCCCGCCGCTGGCTTCGAAAATGAGATCGAGCCGTCTTTGAGCGTGATGCGAATGCGATCGTGCACGATCGTCACCCCCTCGACGTTTGCCGTTTTCGCCGGGTCGAACGAAACCTGCGTGACTGCGCTCCATGATGCGGCTGCATCCGGCGCGGCAGCGGCTTGCGCCATCGCGCCCGGCGATGCCGCGCAAAGAACCGCGCAGAAAATAGTGCCTTCGAGCAAGGTGCGGAGGTAATAGCGGCGCGGAATTCCAGTCATCGGGTTCTCCCAAGGGAACTCACCCAATTTTATACAAACCAAAAATGCAGGGAACAGCAAAAGTAGCGGAAGGTTACCACAGGTTTACACAATAGTTATGGCTCTAAAGTAATGAAAGTAATTTCCGGGCGGCAAAAGAACCGCACTGGAACGTTCGACATTCCCAATCCGCGGTTCACGTACATTCGCGAACCTTTCTCCTCGTACCAGCCCTCCAGAAACCGCCCGCTGCCCGTCGGCAGCCAGAAAGGTTTCACAAACGGAAGTCTTACTTGCCCCCCATGCGTGTGGCCCGCCAGACACAGATTCGCGTGGCCGGCCGCCTCGTCGAAATAGGCCGGCGAATGGAACATTTCTATCGTATACACGCCTTCTGGGACGCCTTTGAACGCTCGTCGCGGGATTGCGATGCCTGAATACGGGTCGTTTAGTCCCACTAGCCACACATCGGGGCGCAACTCATGGTTTTCATTGACCAGCAGATTGATCCCGGAATCCTGGTAGAACTGCCGCTCGTGCTTCACCGGGCGAACATTTTCCCAGTTTCCGCGCACGAACCAGACGCCAAGGGGCGCGCGCAGTTGCCGGTACACCTTCTGGCAATTTGCATAGTTTCCCAAAGGATCGGCTAGCGAGTCGCCCGTGATCAAAATCACGTCGGGCTTTTCCCGGGCCAGAATCGCCAGCATTTTGCGCTCGGGACGCCCCAGTCCGCGCGTGTGCAGGTCGCTCAACTGCGCAATCTTCAACGGACTTTTCACGCCCGCCTGAATTTCGTAATGGGTTACCTGAATGTTCTCCGGCTCAATCCATAAAGCGTCGGCCGCGACCGCGAACAACGCCGCTGCGATCACCATGATGATCCAGTGCCGCCGCCACCAGGGCGCGCGCCGCCCCGGCAATTCGCTCGAACGATTCATCCCTGCTGATCTCCCTGAAATTGCACGGATCGATTACGAAGGTGAATTACGAAACTTCCACTATACCGGGAAATGCCGGGGCAAAACGCAGGATTTCCGCGCTCTCCATCGTATAATCACGCGGAATCTTTCATGGAAACATCTGCTTTAGCCGTGCGTGAGAAAAAGCGCGTGGCGCTGGCCTCGATTGGCGCCGCCATTGTGCTGGTGTCCCTGAAGGTGTTTCTCAGCGTGCGCACGGGCAGCCTGGGAATTCTATCGGAGGCGTTGCACTCCAGCCTGGACCTGCTCGCCGCCATTCTCACGTATTTTTCCGTGCGCATTTCGGACAAGCCCGCCGACGCGGACCACACCTATGGCCACGCAAAATTCGAGAGCGTTTCCGCTTTCGTGGAAACAGCCCTGCTTCTGATGACCGCGGTTTACATCATCTGGGAAGCTCTGCAGCGCCTGCTCTTCAAGCAGTCGCCCGTGTACCCGAGCGCGCTCGCAATTGTTCTTCTCACGCTGATGATTGGAATCGACTGGACGCGCGCTCGCCGCATTTCGCGCGTCGCCCATCAATATCCCAGCGAAGCCCTCGAAGCCGACGCGCTTCATTTCTCCACCGACGTTTGGAGCACCAGCGTCGTCCTCCTCGGCGTCGTCGCGGTGTGGCTCGGCCAGAGTTTCGGCATTCCCTGGCTGCGTTTCATGGACCCGCTCGCCGCTCTCGCGGTTTCCGGCGTAATCATCTGGGTGGGCGCGCGCATGGGCCGGCGCACGCTCGAAGCACTGCTCGATGTCGCTCCAAAAGGATTGCAAGGCAGGATTCTCGCAGCCGCGCAGAAAGTCGAAGGCGTTCTGGGAGTCGATCGCGTCCGTCTGCGCCGCGCGGGCCAGCGCTATTTCGTCGACGTGAATATCAGCGTGCCGCGCACAGCCAGCCTGGAAGAAGCGCACGCCACCAGCGACCGCATCGAGCGCCGCATCGCCGAAATCGTTCCGTGCGATGTGGTCGTCCACATGGAGCCGCGCGCGCGTTCCGACGAAAATTTCCTCGAGACGATTCGCGCCACCGCCCAGCGCCGCGGCCTCGCCGTTCACGAATTATCCGCGCATCAGATCGACGGGCGGCTTTTCGTCGAGCTGCATCTCGAAGTCGACGAGCATTCGAGCCTCCGCGAAGCGCATCGCCTCGCCACCGCCCTCGAACAGGATTTGCTTCGCGAAGCCGCCGGCGCGCACATCAATATTCACATCGAGCCGCTCGGCACGCACATTCC
>DATEHB010000196.1:0-5051 GCA_035279805.1 Candidatus Acidiferrales bacterium | reverse complement strand
ATTTTCAATGAGGTGCTTCAGTTTGTGCTGATTTGGGCGGGCGCGCTGCTGATACCCATTCTGGGATTGATTGAAGCGGGCGGTTGGGGCCCGTTGAAAGCGCAAATCATTCACAACACATCGATCGAATATGTCCACCTGTGGCGCTATTTGGGATCCTTCAGCACTAATCCCGAGGGAATTCATTGGACGGGCGTGCTGTTCGGCCAGGGCCTCGTTATATCATTCGGTTATTGGACGACGGACTTTCTCGTGGTGCAGCGCCTGCTCGCCGCGAAGGATTTGCGGTCAGCCAAGATGGCACCCATCATTGGCGCCGCGTTCAAGATGTTCGTGCCATTCATCGTCATTCTTCCGGGCTTGCTCGGGCTGGCTCTGCTGCCATTTAAGTTGACGGGCGCGAGCGCTGCAATTGCGACGGGAGGGCACAGCTACAATGAAGTCTTACCTCTGATGCTGGCGCGCTATTGCGGCCCGGGGCTTCTCGGCCTGGGAATCACGGCGCTGATTGCCGGGTTCATGTCCGGCATGGCTGGCAACGTCAGCGCGTTTTCGACTGTCTGGACATATGACATATATCGCGCGTTGATCCGTAAGGACGCGCCGGACGCGCACTATGTATCAATGGGGCGCTGGTGCACGATACTCGGAGTTCTGATCAGCATCGGCACGGCCTACTTTGTTATGCAGTTCCTTAGCATCATGGATTACGTGCAGGCGTTGTTCAGTATATTCATCGCGCCGCTATTCGGCACAGTGATTCTTGGAATGTTGTGGAAACGTACTACGTCAGCAGGGGGTTTCTGGGGATTGCTTACCGGCACCGTCTCGGCCGCTGCGATGTTCGGTTGGATCGAGGTTAATCCTGCCGCGGTTCGCTATGTTGCGCTTTCGAGCCACGCGAGTCCGATGGCCGCTGACATGTACCGCGCACTATGGTCGTGGATCGTTTGCGTGGTAGTAACAATCGCGGTCAGCATGTTCACGCGGCCAAAGCCCGCCGCGGCGCTGAACGGGTTGGTCTACGGCGAAACGCAGATACCGTCGGAGGGCACTCTCGCATTTTATCACCGGCCGGCATTCTGGGCGGCCGTCGTCGGCGTAGTGTTCGTAGCGTTGAATATTATCTTCTGGTGAAGCGATGGAATCGAAGGATTCAATTTCGATATGGTTTTTCATTGGTGTGTCGCTGCTCGTAAATGGAATACTCATTTTCGGAGCAGGCGTGTATGAGTTCGCGCATCCGCCGGAGTTACCCGTAGTGCTATTTCGTCTCCACGCAAGCGTGTGGTGGGGAGCACTGCTGTCCATCCTGGGGGCATCTTATTGTTATCGCTACTTGCCGCGGCGGGGTCGTGCGGAGAAATAGACCGTCGACATCGGCTATGTTGAACTCCCTGTCAGATCGAAATGTCGCAGCGGATTCCTTGACACCGCCCGCACATTGTTCTATATGTGTGTATCCAAGAAAACGTTTTCAGATTTGTAAGCAGCATCGAATGTAACGATTACACCAACAGTGAGGTGAGTTTCCATGAGCTCTCGGACGGGACTTTCGCGGCGTCAATTTGTGTCTGGAGCGCTTTCAGCGGCGGCCGTCGCGTGCGTGCCTCGAATGGTTTCGGCAGGAACGCCAGGGGGGTTAGCGGCTCTTTTGCAGGCTTCTGCGCGTCCGCGCTTCGGGCAGGAGCGAATCGAGTTCCTCGTCCGGCCCTTTCCGCTGGAACAGGTGCGATTGCTGAATGGACCGTTCCTGGAGGCAGCGAAAGCCAATCAGGAGTATCTGGATTCTCTTCCTGAAGATCGCTTGGTGCACAATTTCCGCGTTACTGCCGGATTGCCAAGTTCGGCGGAACCATTGGGTGGTTGGGAAGCGCCCAACGTTGAGCTTCGCGGGCATTTCACTGGGCATTTTCTCTCCGCCGTCGCGTTAGCTTACGCGAGCACGGGAGAGACGGCGCTGAAGGCCAAGGGCGATGCGGTCATCGCGGACTTGGCGAAGTGCCAAGAGAAGTTCGGCAACGGATACCTCAGCGCTTTCCCCGACAGTTTCTTTGATCGCTTGCGTGATGGGAACGGCGTGTGGGCGCCATTTTATACCCTGCACAAAATCATGGCAGGCAATCTCGACATGTACACCTACTGTCATAACGAACAGGCGCTGGCGGTTGCCGAAGGAATGGCGCGATGGGTAGGGCACTGGACCACCGGGCTCAGCGACGCGCACATGCAACGGATACTCCAGACGGAGTTCGGCGGAATGGAGGAGGTGCTCTACAATCTTGCCGCTGTCACGGGGAAGGGACAGTACTTCGGTATTGGGCGTCGCTTCGAGAAGCCAGCCTTCTTCAATCCTCTTGCGAGCCACAGGGATGAGCTGAAAGGACTTCACGTCAACACGCATATCCCGCAGGTAATTGGAGCTGCACGCCGGTACGAACTAACGGGAGAACCGTATTATCACGAAGTGGCGAAATACTTTTGGGACGAAGTAACTCAGGAACGCAGCTATGCCACCGGCGGGACGAGCAACGGCGAGGGCTGGCGCACCGATCCCGGAAATCTCTCCACCGAGCTGAGCGTTTCGTCAGAGGAGTGCTGCTGCGGGTACAATATGCTGAAACTGACGCGGCACCTGCACCAGTGGACCGCCGACCCGCGCTACATGGATTATTATGAACGGACACTCTTCAATTCCAGATTAGGCACGCAACATCCAGACAACGGCTTCAAGATGTATTACCTCCCGCTTGAAACGGGTTACTGGAAGTTTTTCAACTCGAAATTCAATTCCTTTTGGTGCTGTACGGGAACTGGGGCTGAAGAATTTTCGAAATTCGGCGACTCAATTTACTTCTGCAACGATCACGCCGCGTTTGTGAACCTGTTCATCGCATCGGAAGTCCACTGGCCGGAAAAGGGACTCACTATTCGCCAGGATACGCATTTTCCGGAACAGGAGGGCACAAACCTCACGGTTAAGGCAAACGCTCCGGTGGAGGCGGGAATCAACATACGCATACCTGCATGGGCCACCAATGGTTCCGTGACGTTGAATGGCAAGCCTCTCGATGCATTCGCGAGCCCGGGGAGCTACTTAGAAATTAATCGCATTTGGGCGGACGGCGATCGCCTCGAAGTGAAACTGCCGATGCGCCTTCATGCCGAAGGATTACTCGGCGACCCAACGCAGCAAGCGGTATTATACGGGCCGATCGTGCTGGCGGGCCGCTTGGGCAAGAACGGACTGACAGAGCAAATGCAGTATGATCGTGACACCGGTCCGACGGAGCTTGCAGCTCGCGGCAGGCCGGAAGGAACGATGGCGGTCGACTTGAAGTGGAGCGACAACGTGGAATCCGCCCAGTGGGTGGAACCGGTTAAGGATGAGCCGCTCACTTTCCGGACCGTTCAGGGTAGCGCCACTACGTTGATTCCGTTGCACCGGGTGTTTGGTGAGAGATACGGTGTGTACTGGAAGGTTAATAAAAGCGGACCCAGAATGGGTTGATCCGACTGCCGTTCTTCAATCGTTTTGTGGAGAGCAACGTTGAGTATTCACGAAGTCGCCAGAAAAGCGAAGGTTTCCATCGCAACGGTCTCGCGCACCATAAATGGTGTCTCTACCGTTACGCCTCAACTTTCCCGGCGCGTTTGGCGGGTGATCGAGGAAATGGGGTATTACCCGAACACACAGGCGCGTTCGCTGGTTTCGGGCCGCAGCCGCATTTTCGGCTTAATCGTATCGGAGATTACGAATCCGTTCTTCCCTGAAATCATCCAGGGCTTCGAAGACATGGCCGTTCAAAACAACTATGAAATTCTGACCACTTCCACGGTGCACGATCCCAGGAGAATTGCGCTTTCCGTTCGCCGGATGATCGAGCGTCGCGTTGAAGGCGTCGCCATTGTCACATTCGGTATGGAAGAGGCGCTCTTCGACGATTTGAAAACTCGAAAGATTCCGTTGGTGTTTATCGACGTTGGGCCGGCGCTTCCTCGGATGAGCAATATTCGGATCGACTATCAGCATGGAATTCGTCAGGCCGTCCAGCATCTGGCTGCGCTTTGCCATGAACGCATCGCGTTTATTTCCGGCCCGCTGATATTAAAGTCGGCCATGGCTAGACAACGCGCTTTCATTGAATCCATGGAGGAGATCGGCCTCGCGGTGGACCCGAACTGTTTGATAGAAGGAGATCACACCATGGAGGGCGGCATAAAGGCGCTGAAGAAGATACTGGTTTTCCCCAGGCGCCCGAGTGCGGTGATTTGCTCGAACGACATGACGGCGATTGGCGTGATGCGCCAGAGTTATGAGGAAGGTGTTCAGATTCCGCGCGATCTGTCTTTGGTGGGGTTCGACGATATCCGGCTGGCGCAATTCATGATTCCGCCGCTGACGACTGTAAAAATGTCGCAGACGGAAATTGCCCGGATGGCCTTCAACGCACTGCTCTCGGAAGTGCAACGTGACATTCCGTCCCCGAACGGCAGCGAATATGTGCTGCGGACGAGTTTGGTTCTTCGCGATTCGACGGCGATGGCATGCTCGGGTGGGCGGATGAAGGCTCTGGCGCTAAAAGCACGAACAGAATAAATGCAAGCCTCCGGCCCTGTCGCGAGCGAACCTGGAAAGCGAAACGCGGCGACGGGTACATTCTTGAAGTCGAGAACAGTTTGCGGCGAAATAAGGTCTCCAAGGGTTTCCCATGCTGCTTGAATGCCTCCGGCGAGAAGTACTCGAAGCCAATCTTGAGCTGGTTCGGCGGGGCTTGGTGCTCTACACCTTCGGCAATGCCAGCGGAGTGGATCGCGAGAAGGGCTTAGCGGTCATTAAGCCGAGCGGGGTTCCGTACGAAAAGCTCAAGGCCGAAGATATGGTCGTCACGGATCTCGCCGGAAAAGTCGTCGAGGGAACGTTGAGGCCGTCGTCCGACTTGCCGACTCACCTGGAGCTTTACAGAAATTTTACCGGCATCGGCGGTGTCACACATACACATTCTGAATTCGCGACGGCGTGGGCGCAGGCTGGCCGTCCGATTCCATGT